>NZ_CALMAT010000048.1:0-42961 GCF_937859865.1 uncultured Mucilaginibacter sp. | reverse complement strand
CAGCGTTTGGCCGATGCCGAAGACCGCACAAAATAGATGGCAATACTGTTTTTATTAATGGGAAAAGATGCTATATTTGCGCCTCATTTAAAAAATATTATTTAACAATGTACGCAATAGTAAGTATAGCCGGACAGCAATTTAAAGTTGCTAAAGACCAGAAGCTTTTTGTGCACCGTTTGCAAGGAGAAGAAGGCGCTAGTATTGAATTTGACCAGGTATTGTTGGCAGAAAACGAAGGAAATTTTTCAATCGGAAGTGGTTTGGAAAATGCACGTGTTTCGGCTAAAATCGTGTCTCATTTAAAAGGTGATAAGGTGATCGTTTTCAAAAAGAAACGCCGCAAAGGCTACAAAAAGAAAAACGGCCACCGCCAGCAATTCACAAAAATCGAGATCACCGGGATCACTTTATAATTGATTTTTAAATTCGGGGCTGAACTTTGTCCCACAAAAAATTAAAACAAAATGGCACACAAAAAAGGCGCGGGCAGTTCAAGAAACGGACGCGAATCGCATAGCAAACGTTTAGGCATTAAAATATTTGGCGGCCAACCGGCCATTGCAGGCAACATTATTGTACGCCAGCGCGGCACACCGCACAACCCCGACAAAAATGTAGGCATCGGCAAAGACCATACTTTGTTTGCTTTGGTTGATGGTTACGTAATGTTCAAAAAGAAAGCAGACAACCGTTCTTACGTTTCGGTTATCCCTTTTGAAACTGCAGATGTTGCTCAACAAGTAACACCAGAACCGATTGCACTAAACGAAACCGTAGATGCACACCCAACGGTAGTAACACCGGAAGGCAATTTGGTTGACGAAGCCATTGCTTCTACAGAAACTGAAACTGCCACAGAAGGCGAAGGAGAAGCTGTTCCGGCTTAATTTCTTACTGTAAAATTTAAAAAGCCCAAACCAGAAAAAATCTGGTTCGGGCTTTTTGTTTGAATATCTAATTTGTTTTGAAACAGATTGATCAATAGAAATCCGGAAATCAATCCAAATTTAAAAAATAAAGGGCTTGTTTAGATTTATGCTAAACTACCAATGCTTCTTTTACCCTATAAAAATTTGTGCTTAGATCAAATCAATAAATCAACCCTTCACCAAATTTTAGGTGATAAAAGAAGCATTCAAATTGTATTCAATAAATTTTGTACAGGCTTTACAGTTTAAAAACCAAACTTAATGCTTTCTGATTTTCAATTCTGAATACACAAAGCCGACTATTTTTTTGGATGCATCACCGTTATAATTTCCCCAAAACTTATCTCGAATTGTACTGATCTCATTGATACTTTCAGCCTTCATTTCTTTATCAAAAATTTTGTAAAAACCCTGGTTATCCTTTACAATAGCACCGGCCACATTTTCCATAAACGGATAATTAAAATCACGGGTATCAACGTACTGGTCATAATCAAAAAGGTAAAGTACCACTTCTTTTCCCGGCATGATGATGTAATCATAAAGGATAGAAGAATAGTCTGTAATCAATGTATGGGTGTATGGCAAAATCCCATATACATCAATATTGCCATGCAGAAGAACAAGGTTTGATAAAGCGGTTATCTCTTGGATATGCGGCGTGTTGATATGCAGTTTAAGGATCAGCAATGCATGGTTGGCAAGCAAAATATCGTTTAAAACAGCAAAATCAATCCCGGTATCTTGGAGAAAATCAATCGAATCGCGCCAGGTAGGCATATAAATATACACCTTGTCGTAGTTTTTCATCAACCCGAGCAACTGTAATGTTTCCTCCCGTTCGTATTTCTGGATAAAACGCAGCCGCTCATCTTCGGTAGCCAATAAAATATCGTTTCGCGGGTAACCGAAATCAAGGCATTTTTGAAGCGGGATACGAAAGGCCGTAGAAAACGGGATAGATTGAAATTGAGTAGAAGAAACAAACCAGCTTGGCCTTTTGTACAACCAGGGCATCGTAAGCCGATAAAAAAACTTTTTTCTTTTGTAAAGATCAGTAAGCTTTCCCCGCTCTATGTTAAACTCAATTTTTTTTAAACCTACGCCATGCCATAGATTTATCAGGACGGCACCGCCGCTGGTGTAATAATTTATATCGGCCGGGTAGGCATTGTAAAAGTAAACTTTTGCGGTAAGGCAATGCCAAACTCCTGCAAAGCTTTTCTTTTTATAAACCTTTAAGCCAAGTTTCTTTAATTGAAAATAGATGCCCGGGTCAGGGGTGATATAGATAGCCTTGATATCAGGGCAATGTTGGTTTACATAAATAAACAAGTATTTAGGGTTGTCGTTAAAAGCATCTACAATATAATTGGCAAACACCCACTTTTTTTTATCGCGCGGCATCAAAAAAGACAGCAGGTATAAACTATAATTACGCAGTACTTTATAAAAAAACAATAAACGGGCTTTAAATTTGAACACAGCTAATTATATAAAGTAGATTTTTTAATTGCATCGGAAATTGTTTTGTTATGGTCTTTTATTAAATTTTTTACAAGAAAAACAGCAATGCTTCTTTTATGCCCATAAATTTTGTGCAGGATATTTACCGAAATAGAAACCATAAAAAAGGCAATGATTTTTAGGTGGTAAAAGAAGCATGGCAAATAGTTGAACAGGCTTTTAAAACGCCGACAATTTAACATCAATTACCTGGCCGGAATGTTCAGACAAAATAGCAGCTATCGAAGCATTTGCAACATGGTCTGCAGATAAAAGCGTGTTTATATTTTCGTTGCCAAAGTTCTTGATCCTCATCGGCGTGTGGGTACGCTCCGGGTTGATACAATTTACCTTGATTTTAAAACCGTCCCACTCTTGCGAAATAGCCTGGACAAAATTTACCACAGCAGCTTTTGAAGAAGAATAAAGGCTGTAATAGGCGCGTCCTCGGGTATATGAACTCGAAGTAAAAAACAGGAGATGGCCCTGGCTTTCTTTCAAATAGCTAAAACTCTCAAGGGCTACATGAACTGTCCCTAAATAATTGGTATGCACAGCCTCCAAAATCTGTTCATAATCCATGTTCATCAAAGGTTCTTTTTTCAAAACGGCAGCCGTATTGATTACAAAATCAATCTTGCCTTCCTGCTGATATACATTTTTTAAAGCTTGTGCAACACTTGTCCTGGAACAGATATCCACATTGCCGCAACTTCTGGAAAATGGATATACAATGGCGTTATTGGCAGCGGCAATATCAACAATGCTTTTTCCAATTCCATAACTTCCTCCAAAAACCACCAGCACCTTGTCTTTCAAACCTGTAAAATCTGTTACGGCCCAATTTGTAAAAACAGAAGCTTTTAACTGAAACAACCGGTCTAACAAGTAAGTGTCTTCTTTATAAGTTAGTTTCATGTTGGCTTCTTCTCCCTTAACTACAAAAATTGGTTCGGCAGGAAGATATTTTTTAACAACGCCGCAATCATCGGTAGATTTAAAGTTTGGATCTTTAAAAGCACTTTGGTAAGCTTTTTTTATCAATTGTAAAGTAAAAGCTTGCGGGGTTTGGCCCCGCATCAGTTTGCTGCGGTCGGGTATGGTTTCAATTTCACTGTCTGCTGATGTTACCTGGATGATCGTATCCACCGCAGGGACCGCAACGTCTACTGCCCGATAACCTCCCTCCAAAGCCTGGATCACTTCATCAATAATCCGATCTGAAACAAGCGGCCGGACAGCATCATGAAAAATAAGATGACAATCATTGCAATCTTCGTAGGCATTGATGGCACTCCAGGTTGACAAATACCTTTCGTTGCCGCCAAACAAAATTTTTTTAACCTTGGTGTAGGCGTTTTTGTTCACGCTGTCTTCGATCATTCCGATAAAATCAGGATGGCCAACTACCGCTATTTCATCTATTTTTTTATGCTTTTGAAAAATATCCAAAGTATGTTCTAAAACGGTTTTCCCCGCCACTTTAAAAAACTGTTTGGGCAACTCCAGGTTTAGGCGGGCCCCTGTTCCGCCAGCTAAAATAACTGCAATATTTCTCATTAATTTAATAATCTAATAGAAGAAAGAAATTGATTACTAAACCTTTTCTATGGTTTATTTGGTCTCGGCTTTCAGTATTTTTCAAACTTAAAATTTTATGTTGATATTTTTCAAATTTGTTATTGTAATGATGTTGATGCAAAATTTTCCTATGCTTCTTTTACCACATAAAAATCATTGTTTGTTTTGATTGGAAATAGGTTCAGAATTAAAATTCTGGTTGTTTTGCCCACAACAAACAATAACATTTCGATAAACATTTTGCCACAATAAAGCATTGACCATGTAGGTTAATACTGTTTTTATCGGGTAATATTTTAAACGTAAAAGGCAATACCAACATCGTTTATATAAACATATTTTTTTGTGATGAAAAAGGTTTTGATAACAGGCGCAACCGGTAATGTAGGCATTGAGGTAATCAAATGTTTAAGTAAACTTAACCATACAATTCAAGTTTTTGCCGGTTTACGGAACGTGGAAGAAAATCAAAAAAAATTGGCAGCTTATCCTATTAGCGCTGTACAATTTGATTTTACCGATAGCACAACTTATAAAAGTGCCTTGCAAAATTGTAATATTTTGTTTTTGTTAATGCCGCCTCAAATTTCTAAAGTAGAAAAACATTTCAAATCTTTTATTACATTGGCAAAAGCAGAAAGAGTTGAGCATATCCTGTTTTTATCTGTCCAAGGTGTGAAGAACAATAAAATAATTCCACATTATAGAATTGAGAAATTGATTGCAAAAAGCAATATTGCTTATACCTTTTTGCGACCGGCTTATTTTATGCAAAACTTTACAACTGTTTTGCGAAATGATTTGGTAAACAAAAGAACAATATTTTTGCCAGCCGGAAATGCAAAGTTTACACTGATAGATGTGCGAGATATTGGCATGGCAGCAGCAACAATAATTGCAGCTACTAAAAACCATGTTAATAAATCATACGATTTGACCAGTGACGAAAAGCTTACTTTTGAAGAAATGGCAAACAAATTTACTGCCAAGTTGGGAACGAAAATCCAATATCAATCACCAAATTTATTAAAGTTTTATATAACAAAACGAAGGGAAAAAGTTCCAACTATGTTTATTCTGGTTATGATTATGCTCCACTACTTTCAACGGTTTCGCAAAGGACCACCAATTTCAAATTGTATAGAAAAAATAACCGGCAGGCAGCCTATATCGTTTGATCAATTTGTAGTTGATAACAAAGCTTTACTTGTAAAATAACCTACTTGGAGTTGAACAAGTTTCTAAAACTACCGATACTTCTTTTACCGTATAAAAATTGGTGAATTTGGTATAAACCACCTTCTTTAAAATATAATTATATTTGGTTATTAAAACTATAACACTAAAATATCAACAAACTTGTAAATTATGGAAAACCACGTCATCAACATTGATCCTGAAATTTTAGGAGGAACACCAGTTTTTTTCGGAACACGAGTTCCAATTAAAAATTTGTTTGATTACTTGGAATCCGGCGAATCTATTGATTATTTTTTGGATGACTTTGAAGGTGTACAACGGGAGCAAGTAACGAAAGTTTTGGAAATGTCGCTCAAGTTAATTGAGTTATCAACAAATAATTTAGCATGAAAATTTTACTTGATGAATGTGTAACCAAACATTTAAAACCACATTTAAATGGGTTTGAAGTTTTTACGGTAAGAGAAATGCAATGGAGCGGTATTAAAAATGGCAAATTGATGAGCTTATGTGTATCAAGCAATTTCGATATTTTGCTAACCATTGATAAAAACCTCCAGTATCAACAGAACCTGGATAAGTATCCTCTAACAATTGTCGTTTTCAATTCTTATACAAGCAAAGCAGAAGAACTAATATCATTTTTACCAGCTTTTCGTGAAAAGCTTTCAAAATTTAAGAAACATAAAGCTTACGTTATCAATAAAACTTGTTAATTCTCCCTTACCAGCAACATATCCGCAAACTCATACAATTGCGATTTTTGTGCTTCATCCAACGGCAAATCCTTTAAACTTTGCAGAGCGCGTTGGGCGTAGCGGTTCATTTCCTGTTCTGCTTTTTCGCGGATCTCCATTTGGTCAAACAGCTTTTTAACAGCCGATACTTTTTTTACCGCATCAAAATTGGTAAGCTGCAACCAGGAATTGAGTTCTGCAAATTGCGTTGCATCCGCAGTTTCCAAAGCTTTGATTAACAAATACGTTTTTTTGTTGGATAAAATATCGCCGCCAACTTGCTTTCCGAATTTTTCGGGATTGCCATAAACATCCAAAATATCGTCCTGCAATTGGAAAGCAATGCCTAAATCTTCGCCAAAAGCATAAGTTAAATTGGCTTCGGTTGGCGTGGCACCGGCAATCAAAGCACCGATTTTTAAAGCGCCGCCCAAAACAACCGCAGTTTTTAAACGAATCATGTTGATATAAGCATCAATTTTAACAACTGGCAATTGCTCAAAATTCATGTCTAACTGCTGGCCTTCGCAAACGGCAATGGCCGTATGGTTAAAGATTTCTAAAACCGGGCGCAGCACTTTTTCATTTACCTGCATCATCAGCTTGTAGCCTTCCACCAGCATTGCATCGCCGGAAAGAATACCAACGCTCGAATTCCACTTTTCATGGACCGTCGTTTTCCCTCTGCGGATTGGCGCATTGTCCATAATATCGTCGTGCATCAACGTAAAATTATGGAACACTTCAATAGCAATTGCCGGATTGATGGCCTGGTAAATATCGCCGCCAAAAGCATCGCAGCCCATCAAAAGCAGGGCAGGACGCAAACGTTTTCCGCCCAAGTTCATCATGTACTGCATCGGCTCGTAGAGTTCTGCCGGTTCTTCAGGATATTTTTTGCCTTCGATGGCCTGAACAATAATATTTTGTAGCTGCTGTATTGAATACATAAAATTTTCTGAAGGCGTTATTCCTGGACGAGTGAAAAATCAATTTGCTTTTTGGTAAGGTCAACGCTTTTTACCTTGATTTTTACCTCGTCGCCCAACTGATAAATTTTCTTTTTCCGCTGACCGATAATAGCGTAATTCTTTTCGTCCAATGTATAAAAATCGTCGGTAATGTCGCGTAGCCGGATCATCCCTTCGCACTTGTTTTCTTCAATCTCCACATACATTCCCCACTCGGTAACACCCGAAATTATACCGGTAAAAACAGTACCAATCTGGTTTTGCAAATACTCGGCCTGCTTGTATTTCACCGAAGCACGTTCTGCATCGGCCGCTTTTTTCTCCATTTGCGAAGAATGCACGCTTAGTTTTTCATAAGTTTCTGCATCCACCGGTTTTCCGCCAGCCAAATAGTGTTCCAATAAACGGTGCACCATCACATCTGGATAGCGGCGGATGGGCGAAGTAAAATGCGTATAAAAATCAAAAGCCAAACCGTAATGACTGGTTTTCTTAGTTGTATAAACCGCTTTTGCCATCGAGCGGATAGCCAATTGCGTTAACACGTTTTGCTCTTTTTTGCCTTCCACATCGGCCATTAAATGGTTGAGCGATTTTGCAATTTCTTTATCCGTGTTCGTGTTGATTTTGTAACCGAAACGCAAAGCAAACTGCGCAAAAGAAAGTAGGTTATCTTCCTTCGGCGAATCATGCGAACGGTAAACAAACGTGTATTTGCTTTTGCCTTTGCCTTTTTTACCAATAAATTCTGCTACGCGGCGGTTGGCCAGCAGCATAAAATCTTCAATCAGTTTGTGCGCATCTTTGCGTTCTTTGGTGTAAACGCCCAAGGGTTTGCCTTGCTCGTCCAACTTAAATTTTACCTCAGTCGTTTCAAAGCTGATGGCTCCGTTTTTAAATTTTCGGTCGCGTAGTTTGTAAGCCAGTTCGTTCAACAGCAAAATCTCTTTTACAAAATCTCCTGATTGTGCTTCAATGATTTCCTGCACATCTTCATAAGCAAAACGCCGGTTAGAATGAATGATCGTTTTGCCAAACCATTCGGTTACAATTTGTGCATCGGCATCCATTTCAAAAACGGCCGCAAAACACAGCTTGTCTTCTTTTGGCCGAAGCGAACAAACGCCATTGGATAACCTTTCGGGCAACATTGGAATTACACGGTCAACCAGATAGACCGAAGTGCCGCGCTCAAAAGCTTCAGCATCTAAAGGCGTATTTGGCAAAACATAATGCGAAACATCGGCAATGTGGACACCAATTTCGTAATTGCCATTCTCCAAAAATTTAAAAGAGATGGCATCGTCAAAATCTTTCGCATCAACCGGGTCAATGGTGAAAGTGGTTGTCGTCCTAAAATCGCGGCGTTTGGCAATTTCTTCTGCCGAAATTTCATCGCTGATCTCTTCTGCTTCCCGTTCAACTTCGGCAGGAAACGAAAGCGGAAAGCCGTACTCGGCCAAAATCGCGTTCATTTCGGTATTGTTCTCGCCTTGTTTTCCCAAAATTTGTTTGATGCGGCCAATCGGGTTTTTGGCTTCCGGCGGCCAGTCGGTAATTTCTGCAATCGCTTTGATACCGTTTTTAGCACCATTCAATTCCGAGATCGGGATAAAAATATCATGCAGCATTTTCCTATCGTCGGGGATGAAAAAAGCAAAACGTTCAGAAAGTTTGACAATGCCCGAAAACTCCATTTTGGCGCGCTGGATAATCTCGATCACTTCGCCTTCTTTGTGCTTGCCTTTGGATTTTCCGTAAACGTAAATCTTCACGCGGTCGCCGTGCAAAGCGTTGCGCAATTTCCGCGGGGCCACAAAAATATCAGTTTCAGCTTCGTCATCGGTAACGATAAAAGCCGAACCGTCAGCCGTTAAATCTACCCGGCCTTCCACAAAAGTTTTCAGTTCTACCAGTTGGAAGTTGCCGCGCGATACTTCTTTTAGCACCTGTTTTTTGGCCTCTTCCTGCAAAATTTCCAGGATAGTTTCCCTGGATTCGGGATCAGTAATGTTCAATTTTGCCGAAACCTGTTTGTAATTATAAGATTGGTTGCCATTATTCTCAAAAACCTGCAGCACCAATTGGCTAAGCACTTGTTTTACAGAATGGCTGGTTTTATTTTTTGTTGCCATATATTCTTTGCAAAGATACAAGGATTTAGCCTGATAAAGTGTTTTGCCTGGCTGAACGATTTTTAGTAAGGCAAACCGGAACCGGGAATGGAAGCAATCAGTTTTTGCGTATAAGTTTCTTTGGGATGTTCGTAAATCTCCTGCGGGTCGCCAGTTTCAATGATTTCGCCTTTGTTCATCACCATCATACGGTCGGCAAAATGTTTTACCACCGAAAGATCGTGCGAAATAAAAATATAAGTGAGGTTAAATTCGCGCTGCAATTCTTTCAGCAAATTTAAAACCTGCGCCTGCACAGAAACATCCAAAGCCGAAACCGATTCATCACAAATGATAAACTCAGGCTGCAAAGCCAAAGCGCGGGCGATGACAATGCGTTGGCGTTGTCCACCGGAAAATTCATGCGGATAACGGTTAAAATGTTCGGGCAATAAATTTACGCGGTCCAACAATTCCAGCACTTTCTTTTTTCGTTGTTGCTGATTTGCGTACAATCCATGAACTTCCATCGGTTCTAAAATGGCGTTTCCAATCGAGAGTTTTGGGTTGAGGGAAGAGTAAGGATCTTGGAAAATCAACTGCATTTTTTTCCGCATCCGGCACATTTCATTTTGCGGAAGCGTTAAAATATCTTGTCCTTTAAAAATAATTTTGCCCAGATTTGGTTCGATCAAACGGATCAAACTTCGTCCCAGCGTTGTCTTGCCGCAACCTGATTCGCCAACCAAACCCAGCGTTTCTCCCGGAAAAACTTCAAAGCTGATGTTGTTTACCGCTTTTACCACTTCGGTTGAGCGTTGCAGAAACCCTTTTTTAATCGGAAACCAAGTGTTTAGGTTTTTGATTTTCAGCAAAGGTTCCTGATCGTACAGCTTTTTTTGCCGCTGCTTTTTTTCATCGTCGCTCAAAGCATACCGTTGCCGGATTTCGTGGATGGTTGTGCCGAAAGTTTGGATTTCGCCATGCAAACCTGTCTTTAAAAAATCGCGGATAACCGGCAACTTTTTTAAGCGAAATTGCGGCGAAGGGCGACAGGCCAGCAGTCCTTTAGTGTAAGGGTGCTGCGGATCAGAAAAAATAGTTTCAGCTGCAGCCTGTTCCACAATCCTGCCTTTGTACATTACAATTACTTCGTCGGCAATTTCACGGATCACACCCAGATCATGCGAAATAAAAATCAAACTGCTGTTGCGCTCATTTTTGATGCGTAAAAGAAGCTCCAGGATTGATTTTTGTACGGTTACATCCAAAGCTGTGGTTGGTTCATCGGCAATTAAAATTTCCGGGCTGCAACTTAGCGCCATGGCAATCATCACGCGCTGTTTTTGCCCGCCCGAAATTTGGTGCGGATAAAGTCCAAAAATAGCTTCCGGCCGCGGCAGTTGTACTTCTTCAAAAAGCTCGATTGTTTTGCTTTTGGCTTCTTTTCGGCCAAGTTTTAAATGCAGTTGTATCGCTTCGGCAACCTGGTAACCGCAAGTTAAAACCGGGTTTAAGGAAGTCATCGGTTCCTGGAAAATCATTCCAATTTGGTTACCGCGAAAGCTGCGCATTTCTGCTTCCGATAGTTCTAATAATGCTTTGTTGTTCAGTAAAATAGAACCCGTTACCTTTGCTTTTTCTTCATCCAGCAAACGCATTAAAGCCAGCGAAGTAACAGATTTTCCGGAACCGGATTCGCCCACAATCCCCAGCACTTTTCCAGGCTCCAATTGAAAGGATACTTCTTTTACCGCATAAAAATTGGTGTCCCCGGTTTTGAAACTTACATTGAGCCGGTCAACTTTCAAACTCATTGGCTAATCAATATAAGTAATGTTTTCTTCGGAAATTAAATCTTCTCCGCGGAAACGTTTGAGGAGTTGTGCTACCGTGATAACGTCTTTCTGGCAATAAATACGAATGCGTTCCTGGTCGTTTTCTTCCCAATAAACGCGGCCAACTTCGCTGCCGTCTATGTCGTCTTTTGGTGTTGGAATGTTGAAAATAGCAGCCAGCAAACTCAGCGAAGTGTAGTTTTTATGGTCGCCGAACTTCCACAATTCCATCGTATCCAAATGGTTTACTTCCCAAGGTTTTTTGCCGAAAGTTTGGAGTTGAGGCGGAATGGCGATTTGATGGATCAGCATCCTTCGGCACAAATACGGAAAATCAAACTCTTTGCCGTTGTGCGCACACAGGATTTTGTTGACAGGTTGGCGGTTAAGCATTGTTGCAAAACTTTCCAGCAATTCACTTTCTTCATCGCAACAATAAGATTTAATGCGAAGCGAATTTCCCTCAGCATCCGAAAAAACACCGGCAGAAATGCAAATTATCTTTCCGAATTCGGCCCAAATTCCTGCCCGTTCGTAAAAATCTGCCGCCGAAATTTCTTTGCGCTGGTAAGCCGTTTTCTGTTCCCACAAAAGCTGCAAATGTTCCGGCACTTCTTCGTAGTGTCGAAATTGCGGTGCCGTTTCGATGTCTAAAATCAACAGGTTTTGTAGGTCCAATTGTTCGAGCATGCTTCTTTTATCGTGCTTTTTTTGGTGATGTGTTTAGCGCAAACTGTTTCCTTTAACCGAATTGAGCAATTGATATCCTACCAATTCTTCGTAACGGCTGCCTGCGCGTTTGTAATACACCAAAATCTGGTAATCGTTTTCGGTTTCAAAATGGCTGCCGTCAATCGTGGTTTGGTCAATCTCGTTTCCATTTTTCAGCACGTAATGATAATCATAAATGCCCTGCTTTAAATATAAATTGCTGTAAAAAAAGCCGCGCGAAGCATCGTAAACCATTTTGCTGCTTTCATCCAAACGGTAATTGTTAAATTTTCCGGTGATAAAAACAGTACTGTTTGGCGTTGGCGGCGTGAAATATAAATTGAAGTAAACGTGCGCATAATCGGCATCTAAACGCGGATCGCGGCCATTGATATTGCGGATGAAAAAGTTGCCGTCGTTATCGTATTGAAAAGTGTAACTGGGCTGATCCAACGGACGATCATTCATCAACATCACCGTGTTTGCCGTATCGCGGTAAATTTTATCAATGTGTTCTCCACCCGAAAGCAAAGTGCGCAAATCAAAACGTCGAAATTCATTTCCTCCGGGAAAATCATTGGTTTGGAAATCGGTGTATTGCAGCAATCCGCCTTGGATAAATTGCGGGCGCGTGTTCATTTGGCTTACATCGTTCCGGCCATTTTGTAAAACCAAAGTCCGAACTTCAGCATAAGGATTGGTTACGTTTAACGGCGTTACATCAACATTAAAATTGAGTTTTTGGTTGGAAGTCCGGCTGGCCACATTGTTGGAAGGCGCGATGACAGCGGCAATTCCGGCACGGTTATCAATTACATAAAAACGGCGCGTTAAAATAGGTTGCTGCGGGTTTCCTTCGGGATAAACTTTTAAAACGTAATTTCCCGAAAGTTTTGGAGCGATGTTGTAATTGGGAAATGTAAGCTGGTAATGGGTGTATTTTTGCAAAGTGTTTGATGAATAACGGTAATCCATGATCCGGTCTTCGTTGAAACTTTGCAAGTATTCGGAAGGCGACAAGTTGGAAGGTTTCCAGTCGGCATCGCAATGTTCGATGGTATAACTGTAGGATTTAGAGCCGCCGTTCAGATCATCAAAACTCAACAGCAAAACATCGTTACTGCGCAAACCAATGATCGGGAAAGAGCTTTCCTGCTGCGCGTTAAAAAGATCAACAGATTTGATGTTGGGTTGGAAAACAGCGTCTTGATAAATGGTTTGCGCTTTTACATTTCTGAAATTTAACAGGTAAAAGAAGCATATCAACCAAAAACTTAAACTTGTTTTCATAGGCGTTTTTATTCAGCTAATACTTCCGGCGGACTTTGATTGATCCGGTAATAAGTAATATTTAAATTCATTACCTCGCGGTAAGGAATAATGGTGAAATCTCCGGGCATGTAATAATAAGGATCGTCGTTTTCGGGCCGATGATCGTCTTTCAAATAACGGCGCTTTACATCGCTCAAATACAATTGGTCAATTCCGTTGGAACTGGAAAGGACGTAGTGCGAGAGGTAGCCGCTGTACAAAACACTGCCTTCAGCCGTTTTTACCAATGCATCAACATATTGGACTTCCGGCTGCACATCATACTGTCCGCCAATATTTGGAAAACCCAGGATTTCTCCGGTAAAAACATAATGCCATTCGTTTTGATAACGAAACAACTGGTATTTACGGTCGAGCTTTAAGTTCCGCACCACATATTTACCGAGGTAGCCTAAAATTGCACCGGCCAATGCAGTAAAAATAAAGTAAAAGAAAATATGATAGATGTTTTGATAAATCTGTAAGAAAGCAACACTGGTTTCGCTGCTGCTGCCGTTGCTTCCAATCAGGAGGAACAGTGGCCACAAACTTATTTTATAGCCCGACAGCCTGATAAAACCCTGGCAAACAAGGTGGATCAGAATGCTAAAGAGGAGCGAAGGGAAAAGGTAATCGGTAAAGTTTTGCTTAAAATATTCCTTAGAAAATTCTCCGCTGTAATACAAACGCCTGAACAAAAAACCCGGCACCAGCATCAACAACAAAATGATGGTAGGCAGGGCAAAATTCATCTGCTTTTTGGAAAAGAACCGATGCGTTCAACAGTAATCAATCCGTTTTTAGAAGTTCCTTTAAGCGATTTTTTATTATGACGTTCATCATCAATAGCTTCCATAATATCGGGCAGATGGCCTTCTTTTGCCAATTTGATAAACCTGTCGCTTAATAATTTGGGTGCCGTGTTAAAAAATGAAAAAGCCATAATTTAATTATCCTGTTTAAAATTAAGAAACAAATCCTGTAATATAAAATACCAAGACCTTAAATTGTTTGCTGATTTTATGCCGGTAAAAGAAGCATCGTTACCTTTCTTCCATTTCCAGGATCTGGTCGGCCAGGGCTTCCCATTTTTCCTGCTGTTGTTTCAATTCTTGCTGTTTTTGTTTCAGGTTTTTGTTCACTTCCTGCAAACGGTTTTGCTGTTTGTAAATTTTATCGTCGCTCAGTTCGGCTTCCAGTTGCTTTACATTTTTTTCCAGCTCCGTAATTTTCTGCTCCATTCCGGATAAATCCTGGTTCAGTTTTTTTAATTGTTTGGATTTATCTTCCGTTGGCTGTTTAACCGCAACGGTTTCTTTTTTTACCTCTTTTTTAGGCTGAGGTGTTGCCGGAGCCGATTTCGCTTCCAATTTCCGTTTGGCCTGCCAAACTTCGTACTCGGCGTACGTTCCCGGATATTCTTTGATCTGCTGGTCTTCGATAAACCAAATCTTGTTGGCAATATTGTCGAGGAAAAACCGGTCGTGCGATACGGCAATCACCGTTCCTTCATATTGCTGCAAAGCCTGGATCAAAATATTGACCGAAGCAATATCCAAGTGGTTGGTCGGCTCATCCAGAATCAAAAAGTTGGCATCGGCAGTTAAAGCTTTGGCCAATGCCACGCGTGATTTTTCGCCTCCGGAAAGTACTTTGATTTTTTTGAAAACATCATCACCGGTAAACAAAAACGAACCCAAAATAGAGCGCAGTTCCGTTTCGTTGTGTTTTGGGGCGAAGCGTTGCAATTCCTGCAAAATCTCGCTGTCCAGGTGCAAAGCCTCCAACTGGTGCTGTGCGAAAAAGGTTTGGGTAACGTTGTAACCGGTTTCGCTTTTGCCTTCAAAATCCTGATCTGCACCGGCAATAATGCGCAAAACGGTAGATTTACCGCGGCCGTTGGCACCAATCAAAGCAATTTTATCGCCTTTTTCGATGACGGCATGTGCGCCTTCCACAATGTCAATCGCCGGATATTTTTTGGTGAGGTTTTCAATATTGATGACATGGCGGCCAGACTGACGGGAAAACTTAAAACTGAAATTTACCGATGGGTTATCATCGTCCACATCTTCCACACGCTCCAGTTTATCTAAAGCTTTGATACGCGATTGCGCCATTTTTGCTTTAGAAGCTTTGGCGCGGAAACGCTCGATCAGTCGTTCTTCCTGTTTAATTTTTGCCTGCTGGTTTTTAAACTCGTTCTTCTGGATTTCTCCTCTCAAGTCTTTTTCTTCAACATAAAAAGAGTAGTTGCCTGAATAAGAAGTCAATTTTCCTTTGCGGGATTCGACTGTTTTGTTGATTACTTTATCCAAAAACCACCTGTCGTGCGATACGATCACCACTGCGCCTTCAAAAGCTTTTAAATAATCTTCCAGCCATTGGATCGAAGGCAAATCCAAGTGGTTGGTTGGCTCATCCAGCAATAAAATATCGGGCGCTTGCAACAGGATTTTGGCCAGCATTACGCGCATCCGCCAACCGCCCGAAAAAGTGCTCAATTTGCGTTCGGTATCGGCATCGCTAAAACCCAAACCAGCCAAAATTTCGTGCGCTTTGTACTCGATATTGTAACCGTCCAAAGCTTCAAACTCGCTTTGTTTATCGCTCAATTTATGCAAAACATCTTCCGAATAATCGGTTTCCAGTTTCTTTAATAAAGCTTCGATTTCATCGTGCAACTGGTTTTGCCGCTCAAAAGCTTCCATCGCCACGTGCAAAATACTTTTATCAGAAGCGTAAGAAAGCAAATCCTGGTTCAGGTAACCGATGGTGAGTTCCTTGGATTTGGAAATAGTGCCCGAAGTAGGTTTCAAATCGCCCACAATCAGCTTCAGCAAAGTTGTTTTTCCGGTTCCGTTGGCGCCAATCAAACCAATTTTTTCGCCTGGTTTAATATGCCAGTTGGCTTCGTCGTACAATGCCCTGGAACCAATTTCGTAAGTTAAATCATTAATTGCAATCATTGGCACAAAGGTAAGTTTTTACCATGATATTTACGTTTTTTGTGCCATATAGGTACAGGAATATTACCAGAAGCAAACAGAATTTTGAGTTTGGCAGATGCTTCTTTTATCACATAAAAATTGGTGTCCGCCGATTGTATTAAACCAAGGCATACCTTTGTTGTTCAGTTTTCGATTTGCTTAACAAAATATATGGACCAGAAACAAGTTGATTTTTTATTGTATATTTTAAAATGCCTGATTGGTGCCGCAATCGGGTTTTTTATTTACCGCGCTTTCCCAGAGGGCGGTGCCTGGAGCCTGATTTCAATTTTACTGGTGCTTTCTCCCGAAGGAAAAGATGCCATCAACCTGGCGGAAGTGCGCATCAAAGCCAATTTAGTAGGGGCGGGCACTGGTTTGCTGCTGTTCTTTCTGCATCCGCCGGCTTTTTTTATGATTTGTTTGGGCGTAATGATTGTGGTTGTAATTTGCGAATTGCTGAAATTGCAGGCCGCCACACGTTCGGCATTGGCTTCAGTTGTTATCATTTGCATCCATGAAACAAGCAAATATTTTTGGCAGGTTGCTGTTGAGCGGGCAGCAGGCGTTATCGGCGGTTGTTTGATTGCTTTGCTGATTACTTATTTGGTTCATTATAAAACCCTAATCAGCAATGTGCGGGAACGAAAAGCGCGGGTTTCGTGGCGCAGAAACCGTTTTAAAAAACCGGCAGAAACTGAGGAAACGGAAGTGAAATAAGATGCTTCTTTTATGGGTCATAATTTCTTACTAACAATCAGTAAAAAAACTTACAAGAGTCGATCGCAGAATCCAAACAATTCTACATACTTGTTATTTTATTTTTCTTGAATAAACCTTTTATTTTATTCCAATTACGCTGAATCGTTAAAATTAAGCCTACGCTGACAACGCTAAATATCTGTTGGTCTATTGGTCGGATCTGATGTTTTGAGTAGGAATCCCAAAATAGCATCAGCAAATATACAGCTGCCATATTCAAAAGAAATGAGACAAATAGTTTAACGGCCAAAGGTAACTTGCTATATTTCCAGATCATGATTTAAAGATAGTGAAAATACATCACAAGTTATCAGAAGTGAAATAGCATGCTTCTTTTAGGGGGCATAATCTACCGGCAGCAGTTCGGCCAACTTGTCGTTCGCCCAATCGCCTTCGTACAAAGTACTTTGCGGGGAGATCACTACACCATTCAAATCAAACAAAGCATATTGGGCATATAAAGTGATGATGCTGGTGGCATTGCTTTCCAAATCAAGCGGACGGTAAACATTGTCCAAATTGTTGGGATCGCTTTTTTTGGTATAAACAACATACAAACAATCAGGAAAAGTAAGCGCAAACAAACCGGGCTGCTCTGTGCGCCGCAATACATCTTCCTCATGCAAAGGTTGTTTAATCAGGTTTTCGATATACCGCGGTTCCTGCGCCTTTTCGTTCCAGTAGTTTACCGAATCGCGGTTGTTGCTTTTGTTAAACTTTGCATATTTCTGCTGCAAAATTTCTTCCGGCAGGCGTTTTGGGTTTGGCCGCCGTTGCAACTGGCGGATCACGAAACCTTCCTGCTGTAAATGCTGCTGGTACAAGGCGCGGAAAAAGTGCATGCTCGAACCGTAATAAGCCAGTCGCCGTTTTTCCTGCCATTTCTTTTTTTGCGATTCGCTGCCTTTTAGTTCTTCAAACAACACCTGCCCTTGATAACGGATAATGCTGGTAAGCGAGCTGCTTTCAAATTCCTTAATCAAAAAACGGACTTTATAACCTAAAGCCCGGTTTTCGACCTCCAAAAACTCATCCGTAGATGCTTCCAGCGTTTGCGTTTTTTTATGGTAAATAAGGTAAACGGCGTGCGGGTTTAGCACTTTGCAAAGTTTGGCGTTTTCTGTTGTGCCAATAAAATTCCTGATAAACAAAGCATAGTTTTTTTTCCAGTTGGCACTGGTGGTGATAACAACTTCCCGCATTTGTATCGGTTTGGGCATCATTTCGATGGTTAGTTGCTGCGGTTTTGTGCCCACCAAAATGCTTTGGTTATAAGTTTCGTAACCCAAAATAGAAACCACCAAATTGTACTGACCAGGTTTTACACCGGTTAGCGTAAAAGTCCCGTCTTCGGCCGTAACGGTTCCAAACGTAGCGTTGCTGAGAAAAACACTGGCTTTGCCCAACGGGCCTTTGGTATCAATCGCGGTTACCTTTCCGGAAATGGTGCCGTTTTGTGCCCATAAAACCGACGGCAGAAAAATAACCAGGAAAAAACAAAAGAAAAAACGCATGGCTAAAAGTAACAGAATTTCGGCTAAAGATTTATGTAACCTTAGTTTTTAGTTGATAAAAGAAGCATGTAACTAAAATTTTGCGGAAGGTGAACCAAGCCTTCACAAAAAAATCCCTGCCTTTTGCAAAGCAGGGATTGAACTAAAACAGAACATTAACCAAATAATTTCTAAAACCGCTTTCTTCTACGTGGGCTTAGTTAAAAGGGTTTC
Source organism: uncultured Mucilaginibacter sp. (assembly GCF_937859865.1). Classification (GTDB taxonomy): domain Bacteria; phylum Bacteroidota; class Bacteroidia; order Sphingobacteriales; family Sphingobacteriaceae; genus Mucilaginibacter_A. Next base: position 24,581 of record NZ_CALMAT010000048.1, on the reverse strand, counting down.
GCTTTTTTGAAATTATTTTTCATGGTACCAAAATTATTTTTTCAGCTATAATTTTTTTTCGGCAGTCAATATTCTCCGGAAGCAAATGTGGTTCCATCTGTTTTGATATTGTCTTTAATTGGATTTTTTTACCAAGTTCTGAAAGTCTTGGTGCAGAGGAGGAAGCCTGCCATGCTTCTTTTACCGAATAATAATTGGTATTGATTATAGTCGGATTTCAGATTGGGGCTTTAAAAACAGGATTACCAATCAGGGGCTATCGGAATGTTTTTTAAAACTACAACTTTTCTATTTCACTTTCGGTAAGGCCCGTCAATTCAGATATATCTTTAGGTGAAATCCCCTTCAGTTTCATCTTTTTTGCAACTTCTATTTTGCCTTCTATTTTGCCTTCTAACTTGCCTTCTATCTTGCCTTCGTCAAAAGCGGTGTCAATAACGCCTTTTAGATCACGGTATGTTTTTAAACTGTTTTCATAACTGTCTAATTCGTTCTGGTTAAACTTTGCAAGTTCTGCTTTTTCAAAGGCTTGTATAAAAACTTCATCTTTAAAAATGGTGGGTATTGACTGGAAGTCTTCCAAGTGCTTGATAAAATACAGCCATTGGTCTAAACGGGTTTCCAATTCGGCTTCCGCCTTTTTGAAATTTGGCATTTCCAAATAAATGTAGGTCAACTTATTGTAGAAAACCTGCCCGTTTTGGTTTTTCAACTTAATGGTGTGCACGACCTCGCTTTTCTCTGGCTCGTTTTCATAATCGTCAAAAGTAAAATCTAAGATGCCAACACAATAAACTGCTTTGAGGTTGTAGTTCCATTCGCCTTTTTCGGCCTGTTCCCGAATAGGAAAAGTGGAATAGTAAATTGTCCTCTCTTTGAAGTAATTCTGTTTGGCTTTTTGCAGCTCCACGATAAACTTTTCACCGTTTTCATTTTCACAATAAATGTCGTAAATAGCTTTTCTGTCTGATTCTGTTTGTCCTAATTGTTCGGTGTTTTTAAAAGTTAGGTCTGCTATTTTATTGGTTTGAGGCAAAAGTGCATTCAAAAAATCAAGCAAAAGCGGTTTGCTGGCTTCTTCGCCAAAAATTTTTTTAAAACCAAAATCTGTAAACGGGTTAATGTATTTTGCCTTCATGTTGCTTGGATAACCTTGTTGACAAATTTACATTCTTTTGTTAGAGTTTTGGTTTAGCTGTTTGGTTTTAATAAATTAACGGACGTTTTTTAGGAAAAGGTACTATACTTCTTTTATCAGGTAAAAATTGGTGTGTTGTTTTTTTAATGATTAGAAATCCATAGTTCAAAAAACAAGATTGCAAATTTGGATTATTGGATTGGAGTTACATAACCAATTTCACTTTTTCACAAAAATAGCCGTCAATGCTGCTGATTCTTCTTCTGTAAGTTCGAAAACAGGATAGCCGCCTGGTTTAAAAATTGGCAAATCGTCCAGCACAACGCCGCTTTTGTTCCTGATTAAAAATTCGTCTGTAAAGATACAGAAGTAACCGCCTTGTTTTTCGCTGTTTGGTGTCCAATGGTAAGGCACTTTAGGTGTGGCAAACAACAGGCCGTTATTCTTAATTTCAATCACTTTGTCGGCATATTCGGAAGTGCTGCTGCCATTGATCAAACTGATTTTATAAAACGCCCTTGTGTTATAAGGCATCACTTTTTTTGTTTTAAACTGCGCAACTACTTCTTTGTTTTTGAAAACGTTAAAATGCCCAATCTCCTTACTGATTTCTTCGGGTATCGTTGTTCCGATTGTTTTATACCAATCGGTAAGTGAGATAGTTTCCATGTTTGATCTGATCTGCAAAAATCAAATATAACAAATTTAGCAACGATGGAAAGAATTGGATTTTTTCGATTACATAGTTTTAAATATGGATTGCAGCAATGCTTCTTTTATCGTACAATTTTCAGAAAAAGAAAAATTTAAAACATTAAAAAGTTACATTAACAATCCGGAGACAGCTAAGGCTCAAACTCAAATTATCTGATCAAAGTTTTACCAAACTTTTTGGTTCAATTTACAATGCTAGTTCCATTTTTATTGTTGCCCTGATATAAGGAACATCATCAAGCGGAACTACTTTGAAACCATTTTTAAAGTACAGATTAAGTGCATTAATTAATTTTTGATTTGTATAAAGAATTATGCTATTCAAACCAAGTTCTTTAGATTTTTCAATGGCTTTTTCTATTAAAGATTGCCCAATTTTTTGTTCTTGATAACCTGGGTTAACTCCCATTCGGGTTAGTGCATATTGCTGATCGGTTATTTTTTCTAAAGCAACCGAGCCTACAATTTGATTTTCGTATTGGGCCAAAAAAATAAACCCTCCTTTATCAATAATTTCCTGTTGCGGATTGTTGAAAGCTTTTTTATCAAGTTCGGTAACTTCAAAGTATTTTTCAATCCACTCGTAGTTTATATTTCTAAAGATTTCCTTAAACTCTTCACGATAAGTAATAATTTTAACTTTGTTTTCTGCAGATAAGTTCATGCTTTAATTAATTTGAATTGATGCAAACACCAATTTTTATAGGGTAAAAGAAGCATTGACTTAAAGTGTTTTAATGTTAAAGAATTGGGTTTGGAATGTATAGTTCAAATATTAAATTGTAAACTTTGACTAAATAAAGATTTATTTTTAGAAGTTAATTAAACGAAGACCGGAACTCTAAAGGCGATAAGTTTGTCTTGCTTTTAAATATTTTGTTAAAAGATTGCGGATGCTCAAACCCCAATTGATAAGCTACTTCTGCAACGGTTAAGTTGCTGGTAGATAATATTTCTTTTGCCTTTTCAATCAGCTTGTTGTGGATGTGTTGCTGTGCGTTTTGGCCGGTTAAAGACCGAAGCATATCGCTTAAATAACTTGGCGAAACGTTCAATTGTTCTGCCAGGTTTTGAACCGTTGGCAAACCTTGCATCAACGCTGCTTTGCTGTTGAAATAGTTGGTTAAAAGCGTTTCCATTTGTTCCAGTAAATCATTGCTTGCTGCCTTACGGGTGATGAACTGCCGCTTATAAAAACGGTTGCTATAATTTAACAATACTTCGATGTAAGAAACCGTAACGTCCTGGCTGATATCGTCTATTGTTGTGGTAAGTTCCTTTTCGATATTTTCAAAAACAGAAACAATAGTTTGCAATTCGGTTTCTGAAAGATGCAATGCTTCGTTTACCGAATATAAAAAGAAACCGTAATCTTGGATCTTTTTTCCCAGCGGATAATTTCTGATAAAATCAGGGTGAAGGAGTAAAGTATATCCTTTAAAATCGGAATTGGCCTCCAAACATGCAAGCAATTGGTTGGGCGAAATAAAGATCATACCACCTTCATCAAAATCATAATAATTTTGTCCGTATTTCATTTTCCCCTGAAACTTTCGGGTATAGGATATTTTGTAAAAGTTTAATATATAGGAAGGCGGAAGTTTTCTCAGGGCTGTTTCAATTGCACCAAAATCAACAAGGCTGACCAAAGGATGCAAAGGTTTCGGCAAACCTAAAAAAGAATGCATTTCTGAAATTGAATTGAAAATCACCGGTGCTTCTTTTTTTTCGGTCTTCATTTTTAAAGTTTTAAGGCAGGCAAAATCTAACCTTGGATTTTGCCTGCCAAATTTAAAAATTTAATAAATTTACTTCTCAAAAAACATCTTGTCAATGTCTTTTCTAAATTGCTCATTGCCCACTTTTAAACGTTCGTTATATAAGTATTTGGCATCATCGCCGGCCACATATCTTATCTGGTCTTTGCCGTCTGTGGCAGCTTCATAAACAATTGAAGCGATGTGTTCGGGAGAGGATAAAGTTCCCATATTCGGATTGTTGGCAAAAGCTGAAAATGTTTTATCCAACAGTTCATCATAAGCAGGATGTTTTGCCAAATCCAATGAACGGCTGATAAAATCAGTTTCGGTGCTGCCCGGTGAAACTGTTTTAATCCCAATCCCAAATTTACTTAGTTCGAACGACATACTTTCACTCCAGCCTTCTAAAGCCCATTTACTTGCATGATAAATAGAAAAGAATGGGAAAGTAACCAATCCGCCGATGGACGTAGTGGAGATAAAAAGCCCGCTTTGTTTTTCCCTGAAATGCGGTATAAAAGCTTGTGTAACCCGCATTGCGCCAAGCAAATTTGTTTCGAGTTGTCTTACAATTTGTTCGTCGGCCATGCCTTCCATCGGTCCGGCCAATCCATAACCTGCATTGTTAAAAACGACATCAACAGGCCCTAACGCAATTGCTTTTTGTGCTGCTTCCTTTATTTGATCCAAGTTTGTAACATCCAATGGCAACAAAGTAATATTGCCAACGAGGTTTAGTTCTGTTTCGTTTTCGGGTTTTCGCATCGTTGCAATAACTTTCCAACCATTTTCGGCAAATAATTTCGCCGTTGCTTTTCCAATGCCTGTTGAGGCCCCGGTGATGAAAATTGTCTTCATTTTTTTGTTTTTAAATTGAAGTACAAAGGTTGGCCGTCCGGATTTTTTAAGTGTAGCCTAATTGAAGAATGGTGTAGCCAAAATGGGGAAGGGCTTGAAATTCGGAATGCTTCTTTTATCGTATAAAAATTGGTATCAATAAATGGATAATCCCCGACATGTTTATACCAGCGCCATCCCGCCATCAACATTTAATTCTACACCGGTAATAAACTTCGAGTCATCTGATGCTAAAAACAAAACCGCTGCTGCAATTTCCTCAGGCTGGCCAAGCCTGGCAAAAGGAACACCCGCAACTATCGCATCAACCGTTTCTTTTGGCGCATGCGCTATTATTGCCGTATTGATTGGTCCGGGACTAACCACGTTTACACGGATCCGCCTGCTTTTTAACTCAACAGACCAGGTGCGTGCAAAGACACGAAGTGCCATCTTGCTTGCACTATAAACGCTCATACCTTCCATCACTTTTGAAATTACTGCGGTTCCCGTCATGATGATGGAACCTTCGTCCTTAAATAACGGCAACGCTTTTTGTATTGTAAACAAGGTTCCTTTTGTGTTCACATTAAAGTTTTTATCAAAATGTTCTTCAGTTATAGAACCTATGGAGTTACCAAACTCGCCAAACCCGGCACTGGCATATAAAATATCAATGTGGCCTTTTTCTGTCTTAATGGTTTCAAACAATCGGTCCAGATCGGCAAGGTTTGCAGAATCACATTGCACACCTGTTACATTGCTGCCAATGGTTTTTACAGCTTCGTCCAATTCTTTTTGGCGGCGGCCGGTGATAAACACATAAGCACCTTCTTCTACAAATAGTTTGGCAGTGGCCAGGGCCATGCCTGAGGTAGCGCCGGTAATTACGGCAACTTTGTTTTCTAACTTTTTCATGAATTTAATTATTGGTATTGTTGATATAATTTTGTTGACAGGATCGGATTCGTTTTCTAATTATTTTATTATGATCCGGTTGTAGGTTTTACAGTTGTTCTTAATGTTTTGATTATTTACAGTACAAAAATAGTTTTCCGTTTTAACACTCATGGTATTAAAAGATGTTTTATATTTGCTCATTCGTATCAATTTATTTAAATGGACGCTTTAAGTACCGTAATAGAAGCAACAAAACTTAAAAGTATAGTATACAATAAGCTTGTCGTTTCGTCTCCCTGGGGTTTGGATGTAGCGAAGGATGAAAACTCACAATTTTGGAGGTTGATTAAAGGAAGCTGTTTTATTGGCTTATCTAACGGACTAACCGTTGAAATGAAAGAAGGGGATTTGGTATTTATCCCGCATGGCTCTTCGCATTGGATAGCAGATAAAACAACAAGCAGGCGTGTGCCCTCGGCTGAATATGTTAAAGCGCGGCAAACGGGTATTCCTATTTTTTGTACCGGGGGAGAGGAAACAACCATTATCGGAGGCCATTTTCAATTTGAAGACCAGGACATCCATCCTTTTTTGAAAGATTTACCGCAAATTATCCACATAACTCAATTTGAAACCAAACATCAGCTATTGCTACAGCATACGGCTCAATTGATTCTTGCCGAACTGAACGATGAAAAGCCAGGCAGTAAAGTAATGCTGAAGTGCCTGGCAGAAATGGCTTTTATCAACATTATAAGGGCTTATCTGGAGCAGGACGCTCCGGAAAGCGGTTTTCTTTCTGCATTGAACGACACCAGGATCAGCAAAGCTTTGAAATTAATGCAGGATTCGCCACACATCGAATGGACGTTAGAATTGCTGGCACGCGAGATTGGAATGTCGAGGTCGGTTTTTTTCAACCGCTTTAAAAAATTGATTGGCGAGACGCCCTTAAATTACCTCACCAACTGGCGAATTATGAAGGCCAAAGAAATTTTAATAACAAATACCGATAACATCAGTGCGATAGCGGTAAATGTTGGTTATCAGTCGGAAGCTGCATTTAACAGAGTTTTTAAAACCAAAACCGGCCAAACCCCGGCCATATACAGAAGAAGCAAAGTAAATTAAAGTTATGGCTCAAACAGTTAAAGTAAATAGTGTACAACCATTGCCAAACAAAAAAAGTTTAAAAGCCAGGTTTCTGCTGTTTGGATTTGTTAAAGCAAATAAATTTTAATTTGTCGTTTCTATGAGCCTGTTTAAATTTATATAAGAAAAAATGTTAATGCTTCTTTTCCCTTACAAAAATTGGTGTTAGCATCAACCCAAAAATCAAAAAATTAATTTCTCCAATTTTTAGGTAATAAAAGAAGCATAAAAAATAAAATGAACAGAATTTAAACAGGCTTTATATTGTAAACAAAAAACCAGGTTTGAAAGTAGGTTTTAATCTAAACCGGGGAAATTTAGAATGCTTCTTTTATCGTATAAAAATTGGTGTTGATGTTGCCGGTTTGCGCCATAAAACGGCTGGCAAAAAACCCGAAAAGCACAAACAAAACCGCATGGCTAAAAGTAACAGAATTTCGGCTAAAGATTTATGTAACCTTAGTTTTTAGTTGATAAAAGAAGCATGTAACTAAAATTTTGCGGAAGGTGAACCAAGCCTTCACAAAAAAATCCCTGCCTTTTGCAAAGCAGGGATTGAACTAAAACAGAACATTAACCAAATAATTTCTAAAACCGCTTACTTGTACGGTGGCTTGGTTAAAAGGGTTACAGTTTTTTGAAATTATTTTTAGCTGTGTAGAAATTATTTTTTCGGTTACTAATTTTCTTTTCAAATTTCAATGTTTTAGAAGTAAACGTTGTTTTTAAAGTTTTGATCATAACTTTTCTATTTCATTCTCAGAAAGTCCGGTTAATTCAGCTATGTCCTTTGGTGAAAGCCCTTTTAATTTCATCCTTTTTGCAACTTCTAACTTGCCTTCTAATTTACCTTCTGTCTTGCCTTCATCAAAAGCGGTGTCAATAACACCTTTTAAATCACGATAGCTTTTCAAACTGTTTTCGTAATTGTCCAATTCAATTTGGTTAAACTTTGCAAGTTCGGCTTTTTCAAAAGCTTGTATAAAAACTTCATCTTTAAAAATTGTTGGGATGGTTTGAAAGTCTTCCAAATTTTTAATAAAATACAACCACTTGTCTAAGCGGCTTTCCAGTTCGGCTTCCGTTTTTTTGAAATTTGGCATTTCAAGATAGATGTAAGTCAGCTTGTCATAAAAAGTTTTACCATTTTGGTTTTTCAACTTAATTGTATGCACAACTTCGCTTTTCTCGGTTTCGTTTTTGTAATCGTCAAAAGTAAAATCCAAAATACCAACACAATAAACTGCTTTTAAATTGTAATTCCATTCGCCTTTTTCGGCCTGTTCGCGAATCGGAAAAGTGGAATAGTAAATAGTCCTTTCCTTAAAATAGTTTTGTTTGGCTTTTTGTAGTTCCACAATAAACTTTTCGCCATTTTCATTTTCACAATAAATATCGTAAATAGCTTTTCGGTCGACTTCTGTTTGTCCTAATTGTTCGGTGTTTTTAAAGGTTAAATCTGCTATTTTGTTGGTTTGAGGCAAAAGCGCATTCAAAAAATCAAGCAAAAGCGGCTTGCTGGCTTCTTCGCCAAAAATCTTTTTAAAGCCAAAATCGGTAAACGGGTTGATGTATTTTGCCTTCATATTGGTTGCCTAACTTGGTCAGCAAATTTATATTGTTTTGTTAGGGTTTTTTGTTTACTTGTTTGAATAGGTTACGGTTTTGTACTGTAAAAATTAGGTATGCTTCTTTTATAGGGTAGAAGTTAATGTTAGTTTAGAAAGTAAGTTAGAAACATGAAACTCAAAAATATAGATTATAGATTGTAAATTTGGACTGATGGATTAACTAAAAATTTTCTCTTTGTATTATTCTAAAATTCTTCATTAAAAATGTCAAAACCTTTTGGAATGTGTTTAATCAACATTTTATAACCTAAATAAATATAAGGAATACCTAACAATGGAAGAATTATATTAAAAAAGGGAGAGTTTTCAGTCACAGGTTCTAATTTATGGGGATTGTAAAAAGAAATTGTACAAAAAAGAATACCCACTAAAATAGTTACCCATCCTAAAATTCTTATCATTGTTTTTCGTTTAATTTTTGTTATGTTACCATTTAATATTTCGAATATTCTTAAGGGTAATATTGAATAGTTAATTTCTTTTCGTCTAATGTTTTTAACGGATTTTATTGTTCCTGAAATAGATAAGTCGTCGCTTGAATTTCCAGTATGAAAGAGTTGTAAAACTATACCATCCTCGTAATCAAAAAAATCGAAAATTATTGATATTGACTTATTGTCTTCACTAATATCTATTTTGAAATCATTAGAATTATTTTTTTGAAACAATATTTCTGCATATAGAATATCAAATTCCTCTGATATATTTAGTTTTAAAGGATGATTTATCGCAACATTACTTGAATCAATTGTCTCCTTTCCGTCGTTCCAAAAAGCTATCTTAGAAATAGAAAGATTGTTAACTTTCTCGCCTGAGTATAGGATTTGAACTGTGTCAATTTTCTGGAACTTTTCTTTTACCAAATTTATCGTTCTTATAATGTAAACTGGTAACCTGCTTTTTTTACTTTTAAAATAGAAGTAAATCGTAAAAACAATTCCAAGAATAGCCAGTAATAGTGATATTAAATTTAAAAGTGGATTATTATTGAATAAATCATAAATAGATGTTGTTAAGTCCTTTAAGTTCATTTTTTACTATATCTTAATGCCGTTATTTTACAGTAGTAATAAGTTTAATTACTTTTCTAAAATATATATTTAATTCAAAAGTATTAGGCTTAAGGTCAAAAATAAACAAAAAAATCCCCACCGTCTCCGGCAGGGATTTTAACTAAAACAGAACATTAACCAAATAATTCTAAAACCACTTACTTCTACGGCAAGCGATAGCGAATAGTTACACCTTTTTTTATTTTTCTCGAAAATAAATTTCGGTTACACATCTGATCGTAAAACTTCTAACGGCGGCTTGTTTAAAATACCGCGACTGTTAAACAGGCCGATCAGAACCGTAATCAGCGCGACTACAAAAAACAGGATGACCACGGGCAGCAAAGGCGGCGAAAAGGCGGTATCAAAACTGTATTTGGCCAAAGCCCAGCTTCCCGGCACGGAAATTAAAATACCGGTTAACGCCGCAATGGAGCCGAGGAAAAAGTATTCCAGCCCGGTGATAATCAGGATTTGCCTTTTGCTAGCGCCCAAAGTCCGCAACAATACGCTTTCCTGGATGCGCTGGTATTTGCTGATGAGCACGGAAGAAACCAACACAATCAATCCGGTTAAAATACTGAAACCTGCCATAAAACGGATGACGAAACTAATCTTGCCCAAAATATCGTCCAATAATTTTAAAACCAAAGCCAGATCAATAATCGAAACATTGGGAAATTGCTTCACCACGGCCTGCTGGTATTTGGCCGAAGCGGTGGTAGAAGGTACGTGCGTGGTAAAAACAAAATATTGCGGCGCCTGCTCTAAAACACCTTTGGGAAACAGCACAAGGAAATTGGTTTGGATGCGGTTCCAATTTACTTTCCGAAAGCTGGCAATATGCGTTTCCATGTTTACACCTTGCACGTTGAACAAAAGTTTGTCGCCAATTTTGATGTGGTTGTGCTGTGCAAATTTCTCTTCGATGGAAATGGGAATGTTGTTGGCAGCAGGATCAGCTTTTCCAATCCAGTTGCCTGCCGTTATTTTCTCCGAAGAAACCAACGAATCGCGGTAGGAAACACGGTATTCGCGACTAAAAACCTGACGGGAAACATGTTTGGAAGTGTCTTTTTTGTAGAAAGCGGCGTTCTTTCCGTTTAGTTCTTCCAAACGAATGGTTACAATCGGCACCATTCCAAACACCGGCAAATGTTGTTGTTTGGTTAAATCCACGACTTGCTGTTGCTGGTTGCTTTGGATGTCAAACAAAATTAAATTAGGCTGATTGCCGCCGGAAGAAAGGTTAATCCGGCTTAACAAAATGGATTGGATAAAAAATAAAGTACTGATAAAAGCAGTGCCCAAACCAATGGAAACTAGCAAAATAATGGTTTGGTTGTTGGGCCGGTACAAGTTGGCAAAACCTTGCCGCCACAAATAACTCCAGGAAAGCGGCAGGAATTTGCGCAGCAACCACATAATCAGCGTGGCAATTCCGGTCAGCACAAAAAACGCCAGCAGCACAAACGCGGTAAAAGACAATGCCTGTTTCCAACTATTCAATTGCAGGTAGGTAAAAACAGTAATAAAAGCCACAATCAGTAAATAAACCAGCCATTTTAAAGGGTCGCGTTTTTGGTTGACGGATTCATCCGAAACGCGCAAAGTGTTTAACGGAGAAATATTTCGAACCGAAACCAGCGGCAGCAAAGCAAACAACAATGAAATGACTACGCCCAACAAAATTCCGGTGCCGATGGAAGCCCAGGAAACTTCAACTGTAATTTCAATCGGCAGAAAATCTTTAAAAGCAATCGGTAGAATTTGCTGCACCAGTGTTCCTAAAACCGCGCCCAAAACTGAACCGATAAAACCGATGATGACGATCTGGATCAGGTAAATCAAAAAAGCTTCGGTAGATTTTACGCCCAAACAACGCATAATGGCAATTGCTTTCAGCTTTTCGCGCACATAAATATGGATGGAACTGGCCACGCCGATGCAACCCAAAAGCAAAGCCACAAAGCCAACCAAAGCCAAAAAATGTGTGAGATCCTCAAAAGAACGCGAAGTTTGTTCTTTTTGCGAAGCCACCGTTTGCAAACTCAAATCTTCTTTATCTAAACGCGGTTCTATGTTGGTGGTCAGTTTTTCGATGTTTTCTTTGCGGTCATACTTGATGTAATAACTGTAATTAATACGGCTGCCACGCTGCATCAAACCAGTTTGTTCGAGGTAGGAGAGCGGCATATAAATTACCGGCGCAACAGAAGCAGAAATGCTGGTTTGCCCAGGCGCTTTGTCCAAAATACCGGCAATGGCAAACGTTACTTTTCCTATTTTGATGGAATCGCCGGGATGCGCGTTAAATTGCAGCATCAGGTTGCGGTCGGCCAGCACTTGCTGTTTCTTCCGGAAAGTGGTTGCTGCGGAAGCCGGCGTGGTTTCAATGGAACCATAATAGGGAAAATCGCCTTGTAAAGCACGAACTTCTACAAAACGCGTTCCTTGGTTTTTGGTGAAAAGTGCCATCGAAACAAAACTGCGTTGGGTTGATTTTCGGTCGCCTAAAGAATCAACCAGACTTTGAATTTGGGGCGAAAGCGGTTTGTTGCCCGAAATTACGATGTCAGCACCAACCAGTTCTGCGGCCTGCCGGTCAATATCCTGCCTCAAATTAAAACCGAAAGAATAAATGGCAACGAGCGAGGCGATGCCCAGCACAATGGAAGAAATAAAAAGGAACAGCCGCGACCGGTTTTTACGGCTGTCGCGCCAGGCCATTTGCAGCAGCCAGCCAAAATTGATGGGGCGTTTATAATTGATGGAATCTGTGTTCATTAAAAAAAGGGCGATAAAAGAAGTATGTGTTAAATTGCGGCGGCGGTGCGCTCATCAGAAATTAAATTGCCGCCTTTGATGCGGATAATGCGCTGGGTTTTAGAAGCCAGTTCCATATCATGCGTTACCAAAATCAGTGTGGTCCCGCTTTCGCGGTTCAGGTCAAACAAAAGCTTTACCATTTTTTCGCTGGTTTCGGCGTCCAGGTTTCCTGTCGGTTCATCGGCAAACAAAATTTTTGGCTGATTGGAAAAGGCACGCGCCAAAGAAATACGCTGCTGCTCGCCGCCCGAAAGTTGGGTTGGATAATGATGGCTTCGGTCTGCCAGCCCAACTTTATCCAGCAAATCCATCGAGCGGGCGCGGCTGTTTTTCTCGCCCCGCAATTCCAACGGAACCATCACGTTTTCCAACGCAGTCAGCGTAGGCAGCAACTGAAAGTTTTGAAAGATAAAACCCACATATTGGTTGCGGACTTGTGCGCGTTCATCTTCGCTTAAATTATCCAAACGAATGTTGTTGAGTTCCACCAAGCCGGAAGTGGAACGGTCTAAACCGGCGCAAAGGCCAAGCAACGTGGTTTTTCCGCTGCCGGAAGGGCCAACAATGGCAAAAGTGGAACCTTCATCCACCGAAAAATTGATATTGTTTAAAACGGTTAAAGTATTGCCTGCACTTTTATATGTTTTGGTGAGGTTTTCTATTTTGAGGATATTGTTCAAAAGATTGAAAGATTAAATATGTGGAAATGTACGTTTAAAGCTAAACTTAAATGTCGGGCTTATGTTTAAGAAACAATTTCAGCAATTTTGTTACGCTTTTATGCAAAAATTATTTCCCTTTTCCGCGCTTGTGTTCCTGGTTTTTTTCTGCGGGTGCGGAAACAGTTCTCAACCTAAAACCAACACTGAAAAAGATACGGTAAAAGAAGTATCGGCTAAAACGCAATCGCAAAAAAGTATCTTGTTTTTCGGAAATAGTTTAACGGCCGGTTACGGTTTAGATGATCCGCAAAACGATGCTTTTCCGTCTGTTATTCAGCAAACTATTGATTCGCTGAAACTGCCTTATAAAGTGGTAAACGGTGGTTTAAGCGGAGAAACTTCGTCGGATGGCAAGAACCGGATCAATTGGTTGCTGCGCCAGCCGGTGAATGTTTTTGTGTTGGAATTGGGCGCGAACGATGGTTTACGCGGAATTCCAGTTGCCGAAACGGAAGCAAGTTTGCAATCCATCATTGATCAGGTAAAAGCAAAATACCCGAAAGCAAAATTGGTGATGACGGGCATGCAGGTGCCGCCAAACATGGGCGGAACGTATGCCAGCGATTTCAAAAAAGTTTTTCCAAAGTTGGCCAAAAAGAACAACATGGCTTTGGTGCCTTTTTTATTAGAAAATGTAGCGGGAAACCGGGATTTAAACCAGCGCGACGGCATCCACCCAACGGCAAAAGGCGCAAAAATTGTGGCGCAAAATGTTTGGCAGGTTTTAAAAGATCAGCTATGATACTGTTTTTACCGGTGTTTTTTTAAGATTAAAGCTTCGTCCATTTTTGCTTCGTTCAAAATAAACCGAAACAAGTTTACGGTTCAATTCTCTTTCCAAACAAAAATATTGCCTGAAGAAGCCGACTGGTTTTTCAAATATTAAAATTTGAAATAGTATAATTTAAACTGCTTTTTTTTAGTATGTTCGGATGTTTTTTTGCTGAAAAAATTTTTTGTAAAGAAAGATTGTCAGTGAAATAATGAGCATAACTTATCCGATTTAACTTTTATACGCTTAATAAAATTTATAGGTTACCGAGAAACCAAAAATTGTGGGCACAAAAATTAAGGCAGTAAAAGAAGCATGATAAAAAAATTTACTTTCTGTATTTTTTATTTGTTGCTGATGCTTGCCTTTGCCGGTTCGGTTTTTGCGCAAACCAACAAAGGAACGGATTTTTGGGTGGCTTATATGGACAATGTCCGCGGAGTTACCAGCAATTCGTCTTGCCAGATGAGTTTGTATTTAACTTCCGATATCAGCACTTCGGGTACCATAACCGTTGCCGATGGAAGCTATTCAACGAGTTTTAATGTTACGGCCAACCAGGTTACCGAAGTGGTGATGCCACAATCTGCTTTTCTAGGCACCGAAGGGCAATCGTTAAAAGGCATCCACATTACCGCCGCCAACCCGATTGTGGTTTATGCCCATATTTATGCTTCCAATGTTTCAGGCGCCACATTGGTTTTGCCGGTGAATACTTTGGCTAAAGATTATTACTCGATCAATTATACGCAACGCTCGAACGAGGGAAATTCTTATTCGGCTTTTGTGGTGGTTGCTACCGAGGATTCTACAATGGTTGAAGTTACGCCAGCCGCAACCTTGCTGAGCGGAAAAGCTGCTAATGTGCCTTTCACTTTGAATCTGAAAAAAGGCGAACTTTACCAGGGATTGTCGGCTACGGATTTGACCGGCACGCGCATCCGTTCGGTTAGTTCTGGCACAAATGTTTGCAAAAGGATTGCGGTTTTCTCCGGAAGCAGTAAAATTTATATCGGCAACGGTTTGACAACTTCTTCAGATAACCTTTTTCAGCAGGTTTATCCAACCGCATCTTGGGGCAGAAATTATGTAAGCGCGCCGCTTAGCCACCGGCCTTATGATACTTTCCGGATCATCATCAGCGACCCATCTACCAAAGTAACTTTAAACGGTTCGGTTTTAAGCAATGCTTCTTTTACCAATGGTTTTTATTACGAGTTTAACAGCACAACGCCCAACGTAATCAGTGCCGATAAACCGATCCAGGTGGTGCAATATGCCATTACGCAAACCAATTCCAGCCCGGTTACGCCACCGCCCGGAGCCGATGTGGGCGACCCGGAAATGATCTACCTTAACCCGATTGAGCAAATTGTAAATAACGTAACGCTTTATTCGCCAACGGCTTACCGTATTTTGCAAAGTTACATCAACGTCATTATTGCCACTTCGGCAGCGCCAAGTTTTACGATTGACGGTTCGGTGCCTGCCGCTGGTTTTAAACCGGTTCCGGGAAATACGGCTTATGCTTACGGACAATTTCCGGTTGCTTCGGGCACGCACAATATCAAAGCTTCAACTGGTTTTAATGCCATTGCTTATGGTTTTGGCAATGCCGAGTCTTACGGTTACTCGGCCGGGACAAACTTGCGGAACCTGAACGAGTTTGTGCAAGTTAAAAACAGCATTGGCGACAGCATTGCCAGCACTTGTGTTGGTAACAATGTAAGGCTGGAAGTTTCGCTCCCGTTCCAAACCAAACAGCTTATTTGGGACCCGCAAAACGGCAATGCTGTTTTTACCGACAATAATCCAACCTTGGTTAGCCAAACGGTTAAAGACAACAAGCCTTTGTACACGTATAGCTATCCAAAAATGGTTGCTTATGCAAAACCTGGCTTGTACGATGTAAAGGTTAAAGCTTTTAATGCCATTGCAGATGCCTGCGGAACGTATGAAGAAGTGAATATTGATTTTACGGTTTATGACAATCCGGTTGTTGCGTTTACTGCCCGAGCCCAAAATTGCCCGTCGGACACTTTAAGTTTTACTGATAAAAGCAATGGGGCAGGGGCAACCATCAAAGCCTGGAACTGGAATTTTGGCGATGGCACAACTTCAAGCGTACAAAACCCAACGCATACTTACAAGCAATCAGGAGATTTTATAGCCACTTTAATGGTTACCAATTCCAATGGTTGTACTTCGGCTTTGGATTCCCAAAAAGTACATATCTATGCCAAGCCGGTTTCCAAGTTTATAGTTTCCAATCCGGATTGTGCCAGCAAAGCGGTTACCATCACAGATCAATCAACTTCCGCCGAAGGCACCATCAACAGTTGGGTTTGGAGTTTTGGCGATGGAACGAAGCAAACGCAAACGAGCAACGCACCATTCCAACATACTTATAAAAATGCAGGAAACTACAATGTGCAATTAATTACTTACACCAATTTAGGTTGCCACAGTGATTCGGTTGGCGTTCCGTTAATCATTCATCCGCTGCCTGTTCCTGATTTTGTTTTGCCTAAAGTTTGTTTGTCAGATACGTACGCAAATTTTACCGATAAAAGCAGTATTAGCGACCATACCGAATCAGGCTTTACGTACTTGTGGAATTTTGGCGATGCCGCTGCAACTCCGGCCAACCCGAATACTTCCACCCAAAAAAACCCACAGCATAAATATACTAACGCGGCACTTTATCAGGTTAAATTAACGGTTACTTCTGCAGACGGTTGTTTTGCCGATACGACAATGAATTTTACGGTAAACGGGGCAACGCCAAAAGCTGATTTTACCGTTTTAAATACCGGTAGTATGTGCAGCAAACAGGCGTTGATGATCAGAAATAAATCTTCTGTTGACTTTGGAAAGCTGAGCAAGGTGGTGGTTTATTACGATTATACCAACCATCCGGACCAGTTTGAAACCGATGACAGCCCGGAAACCGATAAATTGTACAGCCACCAATATCCGGTTTTTCATGCCCCGGCTACCATCAACTATACGGTTTTGATGCGTGCTTATTCGGGCATTACTTGTGTAGACGAAAAAATGCAGGTGGTTACGGTTAATGCCGATCCGCAAGTTTCGTTATCCATCCCAGCCAGTACTTGTGCAGAAATTGACCCGTTCCAGGTTGTCGCTACAGAACTGAACGGCGCTAACGGAACAGGTACTTTTTCGGGCAAAGGCATTTCGGCTTCGGGCTTGTTCAGCCCGGCGGCGACAGGGCTGGGCATCCAAACCATCACTTATATTTTTACGGCACAGAATGGCTGTGCCGATACGGTTTCAAAACAAATCACCGTTTATCCGACACCAAAAGTAAATGCAGGCAAAGATATATTGATCCCGGAAGGGGAAAGTGCTACACTAAATGCAACCGCATCCGGCAATAAACTGACGTATAAATGGACACCTTCCACCGGTTTAAACTTCGATAATATTTTAAACCCGGTTGCCAGGCCAAACGTAAATACTATTTATAAGCTCACGGTATCTTCTGCCGATGGTGGTTGTACCATCGCAGATGAAGTTATGGTAACCGTATTGAAAGCGCCGGTAATCCCAAATACTTTTACACCCAATAACGATGGCATCAACGATATTTGGAACATCCAAAATTTAGACAGCTATCCGGACGTTACCGTAGAAATATATAACCGCTACGGACAGCAAATTTATTACTCTAAAGGATATTCCATACCTTGGGACGGACGTTATAAAGGGGCAGAATTACCAGTGGGAACCTATTTTTATGTTATTAACCCGGGCAGCGGAAGAAGCAGAATGGCAGGCCCGATCACCATTATCAGATAAGCGATGAGGAAACTAATTTTTACTTTTTTATACTGTTTTTGTGCAATGGGAGCGTGGGCGCAGCAAAAGCCGCAGTATACCCAATATATTTTCAACAATTACCTGCTCAACCCAGCCATAACCGGGATTGAAAGTTATACTGATATTAAGGCTGGCTACCGCAACCAGTGGTCGGGCCTGGATGGTGCGCCGGTAACGATGTTTTTTACCATCCAAACACCAATTGGCAATAAATTTATTCAGGGCGATCCCATGAGCCAGCCAGGGTCAAATGATGACCCGATGAGCCGGTCGTACGTGCAAGATTATCAGGCGGCGGCACCGCACCACGGCATTGGTTTTACTTTGGTTTCTGATAAAGCCGGTCCAATCACCCAAAACAATTACGATCTTACTTACGCTTACCATTTGGGCATCACCAGCAACTTGAATATTGCGGTTGGTGTTGCAGCAGGTTTGGCCAGTATCAATTTAAATACCAGCCAAATTACTTTGGAAAATGCGCTCGATCCGGCCATTGCAAACGGCCAAAACAGCCAGTACAAACCAGATCTCGGCCTGGGCGTTTGGGCGTATTCTGCCCGGTATTTTGTGGGCGTTTCTGCACAGCAGGTTTTGCCGCAAACCTTGTTTTTCTCTTCCAATTCCAACTACAACCAAAGCAAAACCGTGCCGCATTATTTTGTAACGGCAGGCGTAAAGCTGTTTTTGGCAGAAGATATTACCTTGCTGCCTTCGGTAATGTTTAAATATGTAAACCCAGTGCCATCTACTTTTGATGTAAACATGAAACTGGCTTTTCAGGATAGGTTTTGGATCGGGGCTTCTTACCGCCATAACGATGCTATTGCCGGCATGGCGGGCATTAACATCGGCAGCTTTTTAAATGTAGGTTATGCTTACGATCATACCACATCCAACTTAAACACCGTAAGCAACGGTACGCACGAAATTATTTTGGGCGTGATGCTGAACAACTTATACAAAGTGGTTTGCCCGAGAAGGTTTTGGTGATGCTTCTTTTACCGCACTAAATTTTAGCCGATAAAAGAAGCATTGTACTGTTTTTGATTTACAGCTCTTTTCTTAAACGCGCCACCGGAATGTTCATCTGCTCGCGGTATTTGGCAACCGTTCTTCGGGCGATGTTGTAACCGGCATCTTTTAAAATTTCAGTCAGTTTTTCATCGGCCAAAGGGTGCAGTTTGTCTTCTTTGGCAATATTTTCTTCCAATATTTTTTTCACTTCTTTGTTGGAAACTTCTTCGCCGCTTTCAGTTTGTATGGCTTCCGAAAAGAAAGATTTAAGCAGATAAGTGCCATGTTCCGTTTGCACATATTTAGAATTGGCAACGCGCGAAACCGTAGAAATATCCATCCCGATCTTATCTGCAATATCTTTTAAAATCATGGGGCGCAGGTTTTTTTCGTCGCCCGTCAAAAAGAAATCGTACTGATAATGCATAATCGCGTTCATCGTTTTCAGCAGCGTTTGCTGGCGTTGTTTGATCGCGTCAATAAACCACTTGGCCGAATCCAGCTTTTGCTTCACAAACTGCACAGCTTCTTTCAGCTTCTTGTCTTTTTGTGCCGATTTATCATAATGCTGAAACATATCCTGGTAAGAACGGCTTACGCGCAGTTCCGGTGCATTTTTCGCATTCAAAGTCAAAATCAAAACGCCATCACTGTTGCGAATATGAAAATCCGGGATCACCTGCATTTGCTTGGTATTGATCTCGTTGGAATCGCCGGGTTTTGGGTTGAGTTTTAAGATTTCGGCCACAATTTCCTTCAGTTCATCATCGTGCAGGTTTAAAGATTTTTCGAGTTTGTCGTAATGTTTCCGCGTAAATTCGTCCAGATAATGTTCCACCACCTGGATGGCTTTTCTGATCACCGGAATATTGGTGTCTTTTCTCCGAAGCTGGATCAGCAAACATTCCTGCAAATCGCGCGCGCCAACGCCGGCTGGGTCAAAACTTTGGATCACCTTTAGCATGTCTTCCACTTCCTCGTCCTCGGCCATAATATTTTGGGAGAAGGCCAAGTCATCCGTGATGGACATAATCGGGCGGCGCAGATAACCATCGTCGTCCAAACTGCCGATAATCTGCTGGCAAACCCTGAAATCTTTATCCGATAAAGGAAGCAAATCCAACTGGTTTTGCAGCTTCTCGAAAAACGAACTTTGGATGGCAATCGGCATTTCTTTCCGTTCTTCCTCGTCGTCTCCGTTTTGGTCGAAACGGCTGCCGTAATCGTTCAGGTTGTCTTCCTGCAAATATTCGTCGATGTTAAACTCGTCGAAATCTTCACCGCTGCTCTCTTCTTTATTAAAATTATCGTCGTCCGGGTCGCGGTCAGGATATTCCTCCACGGGTTCCGTCATATTGGCCAAACTCAAATCCTCCAGCGCCGGGTTTTCCTCCAACTCTTCTTTGATGCGTGCATCTAAAGAAACCGTTGGCACTTGCAGTAATTTGATAAACTGTATTTGCTGTGGCGAAAGCTTTTGAAGTAGTTTTTGTTGTAAATTTTGTCTTAACATACGAGGCCTCAAAAATACATTAAAATTGATGATACCTAAAGGTAACGTGCTGTTTTTACAGCATATTTTTGGTTGTTATACGGCAGTTTTTACTAACTTACACCAAATTAATTCTTAAAACCAAAAATAAACGATATGGGCTTTTTGACAGAATTTAAGGCTTTTGCACTAAAAGGAAACGTGATTGACCTGGCTATTGGTGTGGTTATTGGTGCCGCTTTCGGTAAAATTGTAAGTTCGTTGGTGGATGATATTATCACGCCGGCCATTTTAACGCCTGCATTAAAAGCGGCCAAGCTATCCAATTTAAGCCAGTTGGTAATCCCCGGAACGGCTATTAAATATGGCAACTTTTTATCACAAGTAATTGCGTTTTTAATTGTAGCCGTTGCCTTGTTTTTGATTATCCAGGCCATCAATAAAATGCAACGCAAACAACCCGTTGCAGCGGTGGAAGTGAAGGCGACGAAAGAAGAAATGTTGCTGACGGAGATTCGGGATTTGCTGGCGGGACAGAAAAAATAGGGGTAAAAGAAGTATGGGTGAAATTACTATAATCCGTATTAAGATTAGAACTTTTAGTTGAAGATTAAGATTGTAAATGCTGGATAGTAAACCAACTATTGACTTAAAACGATCAAATTATTGGAATAGGTAAACATTAATTAAAAATTGACTAAAGTAGCAATAGGATTCAGGCTCTATGGTTGCACAAACAAAAAACTATGAGCCAGAAATCCAAGACTAAGCTTAAAAAAGAAAACTAATTAACGAAAAAGTAATAAAAGATATGTTTATTGATTTAAGCCACACAATTCAAAACGGTCTTGTAACTTATAAGGGTCTGCCAGCACCTATTATTTGTGACTATTTAAGTAGAGAAAACTCAAAACAGTTTTACGAGAAAGGAACGGAATTTCAAATTGGAAAAATTGAGATGGTAACAAATACGGGAACGTATATTGACTGTCCCTTTCACAGGTTTGAAAACGGTAAAGACCTTTCAGAAATAGGATTAGAGAGTTTTACAGACCTTGACGCAGTTGTAATAAGAATTCCATTTTCTAAAACATTAGAAATCACAGAAGAGCATTTAAAAAATCACGAAATTAGAAATAAAGCAGTTTTAATTCATACAGGTTGGGATAGCAATTGGAATACAGAAAGGTATTATGAAAATCACCCCTATTTGACAGAAGAAGCCGCTAAATATTTAAAAAACTGCGGTGTTAAATTAGTAGGTATTGATTCTCATAATATTGACAATACATTAGGTAAAACAAGGCCTGTTCATACAACACTTTTAGAAGTAGAAATTTTGATTGTTGAGCATCTTTGCAATTTATATCTATTGCCAAACAATGGGTTTACTTTTAGTGCAATTCCGCCCAAGTTTAAAGGCGTTGGAACATTTCCTGTAAGAGCGATGGCTAAATTGACTAATGAACAATATTGATAAAGCAAAGAACTGTTGAAAGCTTCTACTGGTCTGAATTTGCAATTCCAGTTTTTGAGCTACAGATTTCCAATCTGTTTCAACACTAAAAAATACCCGGTAAAAACAGCATCAAAAATCTTTCGTTCCCGAGCCTTCCGTTACAATTACAAAATCGCCAACTTGTTCCAATTAATTTAAGATACTTGTATCCCTGATTTCCCAAGGATTGCAAGTTTTTAAATTGTTGATTGTTTTAAAATCGGTTGTGTTTCGGGTCAATAATATTAAATTATTGGCTAATGCTGTTGCGGCAATAACGGCATCTGGCAATTTAATCCTATTATTTTTGCAAATGCTAATTGTTAAATTTATAATGTTATCATTTAAATTTAATACCAAACATTCATTTACAAATTCAACCAAAGTTTGATAGGTTGATTCATCAAGAGAATTGAAGCGTAAAACCTCAATTTTGTTTATGACAGAGATAGTAGGACTGTCATCAATTACAATGTTCAAAAATTGCATTCCTGAAGTTGGAATCTTATTATCCAGATAACCAATAATAACATTTGAATCTATTAAATATCCCTGTTCCATTCGTTACGGCCTTCAGTTATTAAGTTTTGAAAGTCGTTATATTGTGCATCTGTAAGTTTTAATGAACCTGCAAATCGTTCTGATAACTTCTTTTTAGGTTCGATGTTTTTTTTGAGAACTTTAACAAGGTGCAATGCTTCAAGCCCTTCAATAAGTTTATAAGCATTTTGGTCGTTTATTTGAAGCAAAATAGTTTCCATGTTTTAATTTGGTTCTTAAACAAATATACACATTTGATTCTTTTTCAACCGATAAAAACAGTATTAGAAAACCTTCGTTCCAGATCTGGTCGGTTATTACAATCCCGATTTTTGAACTACAGGTTTTCAATCTGTTTCAACACTAAAAAACAACCGATAAAAACAGCATCAAAAACCTTTCGTTCCCAAACCTTCCGTTACAATTATAAAATCGCCCATTTTACCCAACTTATTCCAGTCCGGTTTATTAAAATCTTCTGAACCATAAGCCGCAATATTTTTGACGGAAGCCTGGGGCAAATACTTTTTAAACTGGGCAACTGCGCCCAACTTTTCCTCACTATGAAAACCACCGTTGATCTGAAAAACCGTAAAACCCAGATGCGTTTTTAAGAAAGAAGCGACTGACCAACCCATCGTGGCGTCCCACAGGTTTTGCGCCTGGTACATTTCCATGCCGCCCATCGCGTGGCCGCCCATAATTGCATCAAACTTAGTTAGATAAGCACCGGTTGCGGTATCAATCGGCAAGGGCGGCAGGTAAGATTTTCCGGTTTTATCCAATTGGTTCAGTGATTTTAAACCCAATCGGCTAACCATATTGGTATATCGCGAAGCTGCATTTGCGGCAATAACCGGCAAATGGTTTTCTTTTGCATACTCTACCAACGGCCGGTAATCTTTATAATTTGGCCAGACGCGTGCATCAACCACATAGTTTTTCTCGCGGATCAATCCGGCTAAATATTCGTTCAACACATTCTGGCAATCGGTCTCAAACATTTCCATAGACAACGCCACTTGTTTTGGGTGCGCTTCGTTCAGCTTTTGCAAAATTGTTGCTTCCAAAACATGGCTGACCGAATCGTTGTGTTCTTCGCCAAAAAACACCGCATCGGTTTTGTTTAAGGCTTTAACCAACTCGTCAATTGTAATTATTTTTTTAGTGGAAGTTTGATAGATTTTGTAAGAAGAAGCATCTTGGGAAAAAGCATCAACACAAAATGCAAACAGCAAAATAATAGTGGCAATGCTTCTTTTAGCAGGTAAAAATTTCATAAAAACAAAAAATAGATGATTTAGCTTTGGATAAAATCCAATGTTGCGTTGTAATTTTGAAAAAACAACCCTATATTTGCGCTCTTGTTTTAAAAAGCGTATAACACCACAAAGATATGAAAAGAACGTTCCAGCCTTCACAGCGTAAGAGAAGAAATAAGCATGGTTTCCGCGAGCGGATGTCATCAGCAAACGGCAGAAGGGTTTTGGCCTCAAGAAGGGCAAAAGGCCGCAAAAAACTGAGCGTATCTTCAGAACGCCGCCACAAAGGATAAGCTTTTGTTTTTTTCCTGTGATCGGCAGGAACTGCTGACCTGACCGGTTTCTTGATTTAAACCAACCGGTCCCTCCAATTTCATGAATACTTTACCAAAAGAAGAACGGTTATCCGGCATCAGGCTCATTTCAGCTTTGTACGATAACAGCTCTTCTTTTTTGTGTTATCCGTACAAAGTGAACTGGCGGCAGGAAACTTTTGCAGATGCAGTTCCGGTTAAAGTGCTGTTTTCCGTCTCCAAAAAAAGGTTTAAACGGGCAGTTGACCGCAATTTATTGAAGCGGAAAATGCGCGAAAGCTACCGGCAGCAAAAGCAGGAATTTCTGTTTCCACAGGTAAAAATTTCGGAAAAGCAATTGCTGGTTTCGTTGGCTTACATCGGCAAAGAAGTGGAAGATTATGCTTTGATGATGAAAAAAATGCAGAAAGCCTTGCAGCAATTAGCCGAAAAACTGGCATCGTGAACACAATTGGAAGACTTTTACGTCAACTCATCAGCAGTTTTTTTTTGCTGCTGATCCGTTTGTACCAAATCCTGCTTTCGCCAATTTTGGGTGCTTCCTGCCGCTACACGCCAACCTGCTCGCAATACGGCATAGAAGCCATCCGAAAATACGGGCCGTTTAAAGGCGGCTGGCTTACGCTAAAACGCATCGGCCGCTGCAACCCCTGGGGCGGCCACGGCCACGATCCTGTTCCTTAATTACCATGAGTTTAATCCTGCAAATAGAAACTTCTACCACGTCTTGTTCGGTTGCTTTGGCAAAAGACGGAACTGTGCTTTCTGCCAAAACCATCAACCAAAGGAACATTCATGCCGAAGTGATTACTGTTTTTATCGGTGAAATTTTTGCGGCGAACGGGTTAACATTTGAAGAAATGGATGCAGTTGCCGTAAGTTCTGGCCCGGGTTCGTACACCGGTTTGCGCATCGGCGTTTCTACGGCCAAAGGTTTGTGTTTTTCGTTGGATAAACCACTGATTGCCATCGAAACTTTGCAGGCAATGGCTTCCGGCTATTTATCCCGCATAAAAGAAGTATCGGGAGAATTTTTGTGGGGCCCGATGAGTGATGCGCGCCGGATGGAAGTTTATACCGCTTTGTTCGACCAGCAATTGAACCG
>NZ_CALMAT010000047.1 GCF_937859865.1 uncultured Mucilaginibacter sp. | reverse complement strand
AAATTGGTGAAGCAATTCAAAAGTTGTGTTACCGATTGAAAACTGATTTTGTTCAACACCTGCAATCCGGCTTCCAGCAGGCAAATAAAGCATTGAACCATCTGCAATTTTACGGACAACGGTAATTGGCTCGGCAGTCAATCGAAAAGTATTTTGCTGGTTTTGATTGTAAGTTTCGGCATCCAACAAAATGGCTTGTATCGCTTGTATCCAACCAATGTATTCATCGTTTTCTGTTTGGATTTGCAGCCATTCGCCCTGCCTTTCCAGCACTTCAAAACCTTCGCCAAAAAGCAGTTGCGAAACTTGCTGCGCTTTGTGCATTGGCGCATCGCGAAGCGGAACAATGGCCAGATTGATTAAACCGTATTGCATTTTTTTATATTTGTATTATTATTCTTAATCATTCATTATCTCTAAACGTTCTTTAATTCCTGCACGATTAGGTTCTAATATTAATGTAGTAAGTTCTACATAATAATTCTTTAACAAATCAATATTGTAAGAAATCAAATCACAACCTCGATCATCATACATTAAAAAAATTGAGTTTTTTGTTTTATTAATAATATATAGTTCTCCATCCAATCTTGGTTTAATATAAAAGTCGTTGTTGGATATAGACATAAAGATATTTTTGAAATTGATATTTCGAGCTTTATCCATTATGATTAACTGGCATGAATGATCGCTAATCCAATACTTATCTTCGACATCTTTACTTCTTCTAAATTGATATACAAGTTCAGGGTTTATTAACTGCTTGAACAAAAAATTCCCTTTTCTTATTTTTCTCCTTTTCCATGTAAAGCAGTTGTAATACAATATTAGATTGTCTTCATCATCGGTTATTGTCTTAAAGATTTTGTTTACTCTTTTATTTACTTCAATTAAGTAATCAACTCCACCAGATAATTCAAATTGTTCATCTTGTAAATTGAACCTCAACCCTGGAACTTCATTAAAAAACAAGGGTTGAGTTAGTTTTAAACCACTAAACTTATTTTGAAGATAATCTTGTAGTTCTTTATATGGTTTCATAAGAAATAAAAATTTCTTTATATAAAAAAAGGGAACACAAATATTGCATTCCCTTTCAAATTTCAACCAACAATAAATTTATTCTTCCATGTGCAACCATGATTTTTTGGCCAGCAGCTCTTCTTTGGTTTCGCGCACATCTTCATCGTCCACACAGCAATCAACCGGACAAACGGCCGCACATTGCGGTTCATCGTGGAAACCTACACATTCGGTGCATTTATCAGAAACGATGTAATAAACTTCGTCAGAAATTGCTGCGTTTGGTTCTTCCGCGTTTAGCGTAGAGCCATCGCCAAAATCAATAATCCCTTTTAAATTGGTTCCTTCCGAAAATTTCCAGGCAGCACCAGCATCATAAATGGCATTGTTTGGACACTCCGGTTCGCAAGCGCCACAGTTTATACATTCGTCAGTAATTTTAATCGCCATAACCCTATCCTTAAAAAGCTAAATGATACATTTGCTTTGCAGCAACGTTCCGCAAAGATAACAAATTTTGCATTTTCAAGTTTTAAAGCTTTGCTAATAATATGTCAGAATTGATTAAAATAAATTTAACGGAAACGCTGTTTAAACTGGGCGAAGAACTGTTAGAACCATCCGAAGAACTTTTAGAAATCATAGAGCGCGAACGCCAGTACAACGCTTGGTTTGTGCCAGAAAATGTGTTGCAGGCCGTACAGGCGATCGGCAAAATGCTAAACCGCAAAGACTTAGAAAAATGGCTGCCCGAAGATGCCGGTACTGTTTTTACCGGCAAAAAAGTGGGATTGGTTTTGGCCGGAAACATCCCGGTGGTTGGTTTTCATGATGTGCTTTGCGTGCTGGTTTCCGGTCATTTTGCCCTAATTAAAGCTTCTGCAAGTGATTCAAGAATAATTACGTACATTTTAAAACGTTTGGTTGCGTTAGAACCGGAGTTTGCAAACCGATACGAATTTACCGAACGGTTGGCCAATTTTGATGCCGTTATGGCGACAGGAAGCAACAATACGTCGCGCTATTTTGAATATTATTTTAGCAAAGTGCCCAACATCGTCCGCAAAAACCGAAACAGCATGGCTTTGCTTTCAGGTTTTGAAACGGAAGAAGATTTGCACAAATTAGGCCACGATATTTTTGATTATTTTGGATTGGGCTGCCGAAGCGTTTCCAAAATTTTAGTGCCGGCAGATTACGATTTCGGCATTCTGTTTCGGGCGATTGAGTCTTTTCAACCGATCATCAATCACCATAAATACAACAACAATTACGATTACAACAAATCGGTTTACTTGGTTAACCAAGCCAAACATTTGGATAATGGTTTTTTATTGCTGAAGCAGGATGAAAATATTGCTTCGCCGCTTGCTGTTCTTTTCTATGATTTTTACAAAAATTTGGAGGACGCAGCAGAAAAAATCAACGTAAAAAAAGATGCAATTCAATGCGTGGTAAGCGGCATGAAGTTAAATATTGAAGTACCGATCGTAAGTTTTGGCGAAAGTCAGCAGCCTAAACTTTGGGATTATGCCGATGGCGTAAACACGATGGCTTTTTTGCAAACTATTTGAATTTTTATATGGTAAAAGAAGCATCCGCAGAAATTCAAAAAACAGGCCGAAAAACTATGGCATAAATTTTAACTTTGGCAAACGATGTACATTATTAAAGTAAAAGGAGTGGCCAAAATACCGGATTACGTGCAACTGCGCGACGAGCAGTTTACACTGCTGGCTTATTTTCGGGTAGACAGGCCAGACAAATCGCTGGATAAATTGGGGCTGGCCGACAAAGCCGAACAGATAATGAACATTGTAAAAGACCTGCCATTTGGTCAAATCCTCAAACTGGAACTTTAAAAATGATTGGGAACACCGTTATCCGACTTCAAAATACAGATATTTTTCAGCAGAAACATTTGGTGCTTTCTGATGTAAATTTGGAAATCAACAAAGGCGATTTTGTTTGGCTGATTGGCCAAACTGGTTCGGGCAAAAGCAGTTTGCTAAAAGTTTTGTACGGCGATTTACATTTGACCAACGGCGAAGGACATTCGGGAGGTTTCGATTTGAAAACTTTGGCCAACAAAGACGTTCCGTTTTTGCGCCGGAAACTGGGCATCGTTTTTCAGGATTTCCAATTATTATCCGACCGAACCGTTGAAAAAAATTTAGAGTTTGTGTTGAAAGCGACTGGTTGGAAAGACAAAACCAAAATTGCCGAAAGAACAAAAGATGTGCTGGAAAAAGTTGGTTTGCGTTCTAAACTCCGTAAAATGCCGCACGAACTTTCTGGCGGCGAGCAGCAGCGCGTGGTGATTGCGCGTGCTTTGCTAAACGAACCGGAAGTGATTTTGGCCGATGAACCGACCGGAAACCTCGACCCGGACACTTCTGAAGAAATTGTATTGTTGCTGAAACAAATCAGCCAAAACGGGACGGCCGTTTTGGTTGCCACACACGATTATCATATTATCCGCACCTTTCCATCACGCATTATAAAATGCGAGAACGGGAAAATTTTAGATGATGTACAATTGGTTTAGCCGCATCTTAATAAAATATATTCCGTACTAATCCCGAAAAATTATTTCAGGAAAAAAACGACATACTGTTTTTATCCCGGTAAAAACAGTATGCTGCCAATTTTGCTGCCAGCCTTTGTTTTAGCAACAGACAGATTAAAACCTGCAATTACAAATGCCTGACAGCCTGACGGTTTTTAACGGATGGCAGGAAACTTGTTGAGGGAAAAACTATATTATGAATTTTAATGATATACTGAAGAAGATGAAAAATGAAGACAACGCTTCGGAAGAAAAACCAATTAATATGGACGAGATTTTTGATGAATTTCAGCAAGTAAATGATGCACGCCAGAATCAAAAAAAAGAAACTGAAAGCGGCCAACCTGAAAATATAGAACCGGAATTTCTTGCAGAAGATAAACTGAAAGAAGAGCTGGCTTTGGCAAATGATAAATTTTTACGCTTGTACGCCGAGTTTGATAACTACAAACGCCGCACTTCAAAAGAACGCGTAGAATTGCTGCAAACGGCTGGCAAAGAGGTAATTGTATCTTTGTTACCTGTTTTAGACGATTTTGAACGCGCATCCCGCGCAATTGAAAACGCAAAAGACGTTTCTGCCGTAAAAGAAGGCATCAGTTTGGTGCAAAACAAGTTTAAAAATTTGCTGGCACAAAAAGGATTGAAAGAAATGGCGTCTAAAGGACAGCCGTTTGATGCAGATATCCACGAAGCAGTTACTAATATTCCTGCTTCGGATGAATCATTAAAAGGCAAAATTGTGGACGTGCTTGAAGAAGGCTACATGCTGAACGACAAAGTAATCCGTTTTGCAAAAGTAGTGGTAGGGGCGTAGAAAGAGGTTGATAGATAATTGGTTATGGTTAATGGTTCATAACTGATAGCTGAAAGCTGATTGCTGACAGCAAATAGACAAAAAAATGGCAAAAAGAGATTATTACGATATACTGGGCGTTTCTAAAGGTGCAGAAGTAGAGGAGATTAAAAAGGCTTACCGCAAGATGGCCATCAAATATCATCCCGATAAAAACCCCGGAGACAAGCAAGCCGAAGAGAATTTTAAAGAAGCCGCCGAAGCTTATGAAGTTTTAAGCAAACCTGATAAACGCCAGCGTTACGATCAGTTTGGCCATGCTGCCAATGCACAATCGGCCAGTGGTGGCGGTTATGGCGGTGGCAACATGAACATGGAAGATATTTTTAGCCAGTTCGGCGATATTTTCGGTGGCGGCGGAAGCCCGTTTGACAGCTTTTTTGGCGGAGGAAGGCAAAGCGGCGGCCGCAAAGCAGCCCGCGGAACCAATTTAAGGATCAAGGTAAAACTAACGCTGGAAGAAATTGCCAACGGTGTTGAAAAAAAAGTAAAAGTAAACAAACAAGTGCTTTGCGATACCTGCGACGGTACGGGCGCAAAGGACAAAGCTTCGTTTCAAACTTGTAAAACCTGTGGCGGCTCCGGTGCGGTACGCCGTGTAACCAATACCATTTTGGGCCAGATGCAAACCACCAGCACCTGCCCTACCTGCAATGGTGAAGGTTCTACCATCACTTCAAAATGTAATGTTTGCCACGGCGAAGGTATTGTCCGCGGAGAAGAAACGATCAGCATCAACATTCCGGCCGGGGTGAGCGAAGGCATGCAATTGAGCATGAGCGGAAAAGGAAATG
>NZ_CALMAT010000046.1:4995-64761 GCF_937859865.1 uncultured Mucilaginibacter sp. | reverse complement strand
CGCTGCTTTTCCTTCAGCTTAAAAACGGATTGCTCCATAAACAGGTATTCGCCTTCGGATGGTTCGTCAATCATCCCCAAAATGTGCAGCAAAGTTGATTTCCCGGAACCGGACGGGCCCATGATCGAGACAAATTCGCCTTCGTTGATGGTTAGGTTAATATCTTTTAATAAAAAAGTACGGTTTCCACCGGTAGAAATCCATTTGTAAATATGTTTTAGTTCGATCATTTTTCTTGGTTTACAGCTTTTAAATATTTCTGGAAAAACTTATTTCCGGCAAATGTACAGACAATGCAATACCAGAAACAGGAAAACCTGGTTTACAAGCGGTTATAAAAAATTATAAGATCAAAGTGTTCGGTAACGATACACGTGCTGTTTCGTTTTGATACAGATTTTATGGTGGTAAAAGAAGCATGGCTTTGGCGAAAGCCATTTAAATTGGATCAAGGCAATACATTCCTGTAAGAAATATTTACCTTGCTTTAAAATAAAAAAACCATGAAAAGATTTCTCACCTTGCTTACCGTGGCCTTAATGGCCTTTACCTTCAGTTTTGCACAAACAAAAAAAGATGGCACGCCTGATAAAAGGTTTAAAGGCAATAGATCGGTTAAGCAGAAACCGGTACCCATGACAAAAGCCAGTAAGCCAGACATGCGTTACAAAATGAATAAAAGCCCGAAACAGTAAACCTGATTTTAATCGGCAAATCAATAAAAAAGCGGTCTTGTTGCCGCTTTCTTTGTTTCTTATACATTTTTATTTTTTGTCCTTTTTGATTGTTTTTCTGCTTTTTACAAGTGCAAAAACCCGTTGCGGCAGCATTATTAACCGATAAAAAATGGACAACACAAGATTGGACTTTTATTTTTTTTATTGAAAAAATAATAAAAATTACTTGCATTGGTATTTTAAAATGATAATTTTTTGAACTTAAACCTGTATAAAAGTTAAAATTATTCCTAAATTTTATAAATATCTTAAAAAAAGGGTTAGTGCTTTCTTAATTAAAAAAAACAAATTTCTTTGGTTTTTCTTTAAGTGATTGTGAATTAGGAAATATACTTTTTCTAATTCAAAAAATAAAGACATTACCATGAACAGTATTACCCAGTTTGACGATCAGGCCAATCAGCAAAAGGCGGAAGGGCAAGAATTGACAACTTCAAAAATTCCTATTTTAGAAGAACGCTTGCAAATTGGAATAAAACAAGTTGAAACCGGCACGGTGCAATTGCATAAAAGGGTTGTTTCTCACGAAGTAAGCCAAGATATTGCTGTTACGCATGACGAAGTTGAAATTGAACGCATACCTGTCAACCAATATGTAGAAACTGCGCCAGCCATCCGGTACGAGGGCGATACCACCATAATTTCGGTGGTAAAAGAAGTATTGGTGGTTGAAAAACGGCTGATGGTGGTTGAAGAACTTCATCTCACCAAAAAACAAGTTGTTTCTACAACCACGGTAAATGAAACCCTTCGCAAAGAAGAGGTTGAAATAAATCGGACGGACTTAAATAACACTATACCAAATCAATAATAATTAATTAAACTAAAAATCAGTAATCATGTCACAAACAGTAATTGGAATTTTCGATTATACAAGTGAAGCTCAAGAAGCAGTTAATCACCTTGTAAGCAATGGTTTTAGCAGAGAAAATGTTGACATTTCTTCCCGCGCACAAACCGAAAACAGTTCAACAACTACTTCAACCGGCTATTCAGACCAGGATGACGATTCGCACAGCGGTGTAAGTGGCTTTTTCAGCAACTTATTTGGAACAGGCGATGATGCCAGCAAATTTACCGAAGTAGGCAGCAAAGGTTCTATCGTTACGGTACATGCAAAATCTGCCGACGAAGCAGAATCAGCAGCCCGTATTTTAGATAATTTTGGTGCAATTGACGTTGACGACCGTGCAGAACAATACAGAAGCGGCAACACTGCTGCTACTGGCACTACCAGAAATACCAATGATGCAGATTCTATCAAAATTATTGAAGAAAGAATGCAGGTTGGAAAACGCGAAGTAGAAACAGGCGGTGTGCGTTTACGCAGCCGGATTGTAGAACAAGCCGTACAAGAAAACGTACGTTTACGTTCTGAGCGTGTACATGTGGCACGTACAAATGTTAGCCGCCCGGCAACAGAAGCTGACCTGGCCAATTTTAAAGATGCAACTATCGAAATGACCGAACATGCAGAAGTGCCGGTTGTAGGTAAAGAAGCTTTTGTTACCGGTGAAGTTTCATTAGAAAAAGAAGTACAGGAAAACAATGAAACTGTACAAGGCACCGTACGCAAAACTGAAGTTGACACAGAAAATGTAACCAGCAAAGATGCTACGATAACCAATCAAAGCAGCAATGTTTCTTCCGGCTTAAATAGCGGAAGCACTTCAACCGGAACAGATAAAGACGGTTTTTATAAATAAACTTAATAAAAGCGAAAGCTTATTTAAAGCGCCAGCCAGTAATTATGCTGGCGCTTTATTTTTTAAATCTTTAACCTAAACAATTATTAATCATGGCAGAATTAAACGTACAACCCAAAAAAAATAACTCCTGGTGGATCTGGGTCTTGTTATTACTCATCTTACTTGGCTTATTATTTTTCTTCTTAAAAGGCTGTAACAACAAAACCGGTACAGGCACCAAACAAGATTCAACCGCAAGCAACAGCACTGATGGTACTTCCAATAAAGCTATTGCAACCACAGCGCCGGCAGATTCTAATCAAATTGATTTTAACTCACCAAAAGCAAACTATCAGGAAATCACGGATACAAGCATCAGTGTGCGTGGCAACAACAACTATAGCATTTATGGTTTAGGCGAAGATATTTTGTTTGATAAAGACAAATCCACACTTAAAGGTAGTGCACAAACTCAGTTGAAAATGATTTCAGCGTCTTTGGCCAAACGTTTTAAAGGTGCCAATATCACGGTTTACGGACATACAGATTCTACCGGAACTGCAAGTCACAACAAACAATTGGGCGCAGAACGTGCAGAAGCAGTGCGTAACTGGTTTGTTAAAAACGGGGCAATTGCAGATCAAAGTATTGCGGTAAAATCTTTTGGCGCAAGCAACCCGGTAGCTTCAAACGCAACACCAGAAGGCAGACAGCAAAACCGTAGTGTAGCCATTGTGGCAGCACCAGCCAAACCTGCCGGAACTAAATAAACCATTTTTTAAATTTTAAATTGAATTACCATGGCAACTAACGAATATGGCTCAAATGCACAATTACTGGCATTAAGCGGAAGTGATTTTGAAATTGCAGACGGACAACCAAACATTAAAGGTTGGGACGTAAAAGATGCACAAGGAAAACAAATTGGCGATGTAGATGATCTAATCTTCAACCCAAATAACGACAAAGTTGTATATCTTGTAGTAGACCAGGATGATAACGAATTGGATCTTACTGAAGATAAAAAGGTATTAATACCGATTGGTTTAGCCGAATTGCACGAAAAAGATGACGATGTAATTTTATCATCTATAACTGCTGCACAGTTGAACCAGCTTCCTGCTTACGAAAAAGGAAACATCACCTCTGAAACAGAAAGTACAATACGAAATGTTTTGGGCGGAGGAGCAGTAGCAGCTGGAGCAGCAGCGTTAACAGGAAAAGAGGATTTTTATCAGCATGAACACTTTAACGATGATAAATTATACGGCCGTCGGCAGCAAAAAACAGCTGATTTAACTTCTGCCGATCAAACCACCACTTCTATCCCTGTAATTGAAGAAAAAATGGAAGTTGGCAAACGCGAAGTGGAAACAGGCGGTGTGCGTTTAAAAAGCCGTGTAGTACAAGAGAAGGTTCAGGAAAACGTAAATTTGCGTTCTGAGCATGTACGCGTAGAAGAAACTCCTATAAACCGCCCTGCAACAGCAGCCGATTTGGAAACTTTTAAAGAAGGGACCATCGAGATGAAAGAATATGCAGAAGTGCCAGTAGTAAGCAAAGAAGCATTTGTTACCGGTGAAGTTTCTTTGGAAAAAGAAGTGGAAGAAAGAGACGAAACCGTACAAGGAACCGTTCGGAAAACTGAAGTTGAAACCGAAAACTTTACAGAGGATTCAACAAAACTTACCAATAATCCAACTAAGCTTTCGGGTGAAGAAGGAAGTGGTAATACTTTTAACAAATAGTTTTATATCATCATCAACAAAATCGCCGACTATTACAGTTGGCGATTTTTGTATGATAAAAGAAGCATTGGTATTAAAACAATAATTATTAAGGATAATTTCATTTTAAAAACTCAAAATCATGTTCGATCAAATATTAAATTTAGTTAAAGACCATATGGGCAGCAACCCAGAACTTTCATCTGCCATACCAGCAGGGCAAGAAGATGCCGTTCATCAGGAAATTGCAAGCCATGTAGCCAACGGGTTGCAAAACCAGGCATCGAGTGCAGGCGGTGCCGGTGGTTTAATGTCAATGTTGTCAGGCGGAATTGGTTCCGGAAGCCCGATCACTAGTGCGATAGAAGGCGGTTTGGTAGGCAGCTTGGGCACTAAATTTGGCTTGCCACCATTGGCCACCGGTGCTATTGCCGCAGCTTTGCCAGGTTTGCTGCAAAAATTTGCCAACAAAGCAAACGACCCAAATGATTCCAGCATTACCCAAGACAGCATGACCAGTGCTTTTTCAGGTGGCAGCGGTGGCCTTGGCGGAATGTTGGGCGGCATGTTTAAATAATAAGTTTTAGCTGATAGCTTTAAGCCATCAGCAATCAGTTGAATGCCAATTTTAAAAGCATGATACTGATTGTTGATGGCTTCTTTGTTTTATATTGAAATCAAGTTTACCACCAGATTAGCCAATGCTTTTTTTATCGGTATATTTTTGGTGTGAGGTTTCAGGTATGAGGCTTTGCAATTCGCTAATGCCTCAAAGCTAATTGCCAATGCTTCTTTTATCGGTATATTTTGGGTAAAAGGTACGAGGCTTTAGGTATGAGGCTTTGCAATTCGCTGCTACCACAAAGCTAATTGTTAATGCTTCTTTTATCGGTATATTTTGGGTAAAAGGTACGAGGCTTTAGGTATGAGGCTTTGTAATTCGCTGCTACCACAAAACTAATTGTTGATGCTTCTTTTATCGGTATTTTTTTGGTACGAGGTGTGAGGTTTCAGGTAAGAGGACTTGCAAGTTCCTAAAACCTGATACCTATTACCCCAAACCTATTCACTTCTCAAACTCTTTATTGGATTAGCCAATGCCGCTTTTACAGTTTGCAATGCAATTAAAAGCGCAGTAACCAGCGTAAGCAAAGCAATAGCAATCAAAAACGGATTTGCGGAAATCGTAATCCGGTAAACATAATCGCTTAACCATTTTTGCATGATAAAAAAAGCAATCGGGCAAGCTGCCAATGCTGAAAGTACAATAGTTCCCAAAAAATCTTTTAAAAATAGTACAATAATACCAGCGACTGACGAACCTAATACTTTCCGAATCCCGATTTCTTTTGTCCGTTTTTGGATGCTTTGTGCAATCAACCCTAAAATTCCCAATAAAGCAATAATAATGGCCAAAGCAGTTGCTAAGTAAGAAGCCTTTTGCAACTGGATTTCGGTTTGATATAATTTTCGCAGCGCATCATCCATAAAATTATATTCAAAAGGCGCATCAGGTAGGAGAGTTGCCCATTTCTTTTGCACGGCTTCCAGGTTTTGCTGCATATTTCCAGGCTTCAACTTAATGGAGAAGTAACGATAAAGATTAGAAAAGTTAACGTTGACGAAAGTAGCGGGTTGGATTTGCTGCTGCATGGAACCAAAATGAAAATCGGCAGTAACACCGCAAACGGTGAACGAATTTTGATTTCCGGTGATGCGGATTTGTTGTCCGATCGCCATTTGCGGATCGTTCCAGCCCATCGCTTTTGCTTGTGTTTCGTTGATCACCACTTTTGCAGAATCTGATGGCGTATATACTTCAGTAAAAAAACTACCTGCTTTTAACGGGATGTCATAAGTAGCTGCAAACTGGTTATCAGTTGCTAATGCTTGCGTAATGATTGCTTTTGTAGAATCCTGGCTTTGCTTATACACCTGAAACCCGCCGCCATTCATTCCATCAGGTATTTCCCAAGAAAGCGAAACGCTACTTATTTGAGGAGTTTGGGCGAGTTGCGTGCGTATCTGTTCCATCTTTTGCACGCCTTTGCGCGACCAATCCCGCGGGACAGAAGCATAAACCACGTAATCTTTATTGTAACCCAGGTTTTTGCTGAAGAAAAGTTTGACTTGCTGAGAGATAATCAGCGCGCCAACAAAAACGATAACCGCAATCGCAAACTGGAAAGCAACTAACAATTTCCGCATCAACACGCTTTCTTTAACCGAGTTTACTTTTCCTTTTAAAGAATCAACTGATTTTAAAGAGGCCAAAACAAAGGCCGGATAAACGCCCGATAGTAAACCTATAAAAAGTGCCAGTAAAAAAGGTATCAGAAAAAAGTAAGCCGGGAAGGCAAAAAGGCTTTGAATATCTTTCCCTAAAACATCATTAAAAAACGGCCTTGCAATGGTGTAAATGATTAATGCAAAAACTGTAGCCAGCAAAACCAGTAAAGTAGATTCGATCAGGAACTGCCAAACCAATTGCTTTTTCATCCCGCCTAAAACTTTGCGGATGCCCATTTCTTTCATTCGCGCAGAAGATTGGCTGATACACATATTGATAAAATTGACGACAGCCATCAACAAAATGAAAAGCGCAATGGAAGATAATGTGTACAACATCTTTTTTACCACGCCATTATTGGCCGATAAGTAATAAGTTTTTAACGGAACCAGATAAGGCGTTAAATTTTGTTGAATTTGAACTATTGTATTTTTCCTGAGCAGGTTTTTTATTGGTTTTTCTAAGTCAACTGGTTTTACGCCAGGTTGTAATTCTATGTAGCCCACCAAGCCAGTATTGCTCCAGCCATCTACCGTTCTGCCCATAAATTTGGCGGCACTTACCGGAAGAAAAAAATCGTTGTTATTGTTGTCGTTTAGGTTGAGAACAGAATTTTTGTTTGCTTCTTTTAATACACCGGAAATGGTAAAACTATGTTTTGACCCGGAGAAATTTTCGATTGTGATCGTTTGTCCAACTACATCTGTCTTTCCAAAATATTTGATGGCTTTAGCTGCCGTAACCACTACCGAAAAAGGGTCGGTAAAAACAGTATGCGCATCGCCATGCAACAAACTAAAACCATACATAGTAAGCAAAGTACTGTCGCCAATTTGGATATGTTCCCGAAAATGTTTTTCGCCTTTTGATATGGTTGAAGTAACACCATCCCAATGGTAATAATTGGCCACCAGGTTTGGATAATCTGTTTTTAAAGCTTTCGGCAATCCTGCCAAAGTACCCAACTCAAAACCCATGTTTGGGTCTTTCCATTTACTCTGGATGATGTATTGTTGATCGGCATTTTTCAACTGGTGGTTCACCTGCAACTCGCCCCAAACGTAAGCGCCAATCAACAGCGTAAAAGCAATACCGGTTGATAAACCGACAATATTTACCAGCGAAAAAACACGGTTTTTGATGATGTTTCGCCAGGCGATTTTGATGTAGTTTTTAAACATGGTTTTAGTTTTTTAGCTGATGCTTCTTTTATCGATACTTTTTTGGTGTGAGGTTTCAGGTACGAGGCTTTGCAATTTGCTGATGCCTCAAACCCCAAACCTACTCACTCCTCAGACTTTTTACTGGATTGGCCAATGCTGCTTTTACCGCCTGAAAACTAACGGTAATTAAGGCGATAATGATAGTTAAAGCCCCAGCTAAAGCAAACATCCACCAGCTAATGCTGATTTTATAAGCATAGTTACTTAACCACATTGCCATTGCCCACCAGGTAAGAGGTGAGGCAATGATTATTGCAACAATAACAAGCTTTAAAAAGTCTGCTGACATTAACTGCACAATTCCGATTACGGTAGCGCCCAGTACTTTGCGGATGCCAATTTCTTTGGTTCGTTGTTCGGCAGTAAACATCACAAGGCCTAACAAACCCAAACACGAAATGAAGATGGCTAAGAAAGCAAAGGCATTAGAGAACTTATTTACAATCTGTTCATTTCTATACAGCTTTTGATATTCTTCATTAGAGAAAGAATAAGAAAACGGAAACTGCGGATTGAACTTTTTGCAAAGTGCTTCAAGACTTGCCAATGCCTCTTTGGTTTTGCCCGGTTGTGTACGGATTAAAATATCGCCATAGCCATATCTTTCTCCAAACCTCATAATTAATGGTTGTATCTGCTCATGTAATGACCGGAAATGAAAGTCTTTTAAAACACCGATGATCGTCCCCTTACGGCCGTTCATCGTCAAGGTGCGTTCTACAGGATGAGCATAACCCATCTTTTGGGCTGCTGTTTCATTAATGAGATAAGCATTGGAATCTGTGGGAAAGTTCTTAGAAAAATCTCGCCCACCTGCCAATTTTAGTTTCATGGTTTGTACAAAATCATAACCCGCAACTGGTTGTTCAAAAGAAATCATGGTGGTTGCATCTCGTCCTTCCCAATCAACAGCATTAGTTTGTGAGTCAAAATTTGTTGGATTATCTGATACGCAACTTATATTTTGTATGCCGGGCTTTTTTAAAGCTTCATTTTTCCATGTTGCATACTTATTTACAAGTTCACCTTCTATCGGAACATAAATTAAGTTTTCGCGGTCGTATCCTAAGTTTCTTGTTTGTATAAAGTTCACTTGTTTTGAAACTACGATTGTGCCAATGATGAGCACCATAGAAAGAACAAACTGAAATACCACTAAACCTTTACGAAACCATATTGCACCGTTGCTAAGCTTAACCGTTCCTTTTAAAACTTTTACCGGGTTGAAAGA
Organism: uncultured Mucilaginibacter sp.; assembly: GCF_937859865.1. Classification (GTDB taxonomy): domain Bacteria; phylum Bacteroidota; class Bacteroidia; order Sphingobacteriales; family Sphingobacteriaceae; genus Mucilaginibacter_A. The sequence goes on along the minus strand of NZ_CALMAT010000046.1, from coordinate 55,865 downwards.
AGATAAAAACAAAGCCGGGTAACTTCCTGAAATCAATCCAGTGATCAATGTGATTGCAACAAGCTTCAACCAAAAAACAGCATCACCAAAAGGTACTGCCATTTGCTTTTGCGTAATCTCGTTAAAGACAGGCAAAAGCAAAGTCATTAGCATCAATGCAACAATCACAGCGAATGCAGTAAGCATCAGCGATTCGCCAATAAACTGTTTGATCAATACCGAACGCAAGGCACCAACCGCTTTACGCACGCCAACCTCTCTTGCTCTTTTTATTGAACGTGCAGTAGTAAGGTTCATGAAATTGATACAAGCAATCAGCAAAATAAAAATCGCAACCAGGCTAAAAAGATGAACATATTCAATACGTCCGCCAATAATTTTTCCATCTTTAAAAATGTTATGCAGGTAAACCTCATCAAATTTTTGCAACCCAAGTTCTATACGATGAGCTTTGCTTTGATTTTTATAGGTGTCCAGGAAATGGGTAAGCTTCTTATCAACCAAAGCCGGGTTTGCACCCTGACGTAATAATAGATAAGTTAACGGCCCACTTGCTTCCCAGCTTTTCGCCCAGAGGTTGTCTTGCTGCAAGGCTTCCCAACTGATGGCATAATCAAATTTGCGGGATGCATTTGCAGGTAAATCTTGAAACACGGCAGTTACAATAAAATCCCTTTTGTTATCAAAGCGGATAGTTTTGCCCATGGCATTTTGCGTAGTACCAAAAAACTGATTAGCAATTTTTTTTGAGATGGATATATTTACTGTTGAACTTAGCGCTGTTTTAGACGTGCCCTGCAAAAGAGGATAGCTAAACATGCTAAATAACTCTGCACCTGCACCGGTTCCTTCCACTTTCAAGATTTTGTTACCTACCAGGAAAGTAGCCTTGTGATTCTCTTCTTGTAGCATAACCGCATCTTCAACTTCTGGTATTGTCTTCTTAAGTTCTTCTGCTAAAAGTCCGGGTGTATCATAATCACCGTTTATGTTATGGTTATAGTACTCACGCTCATACACTTTGTACAACCTTGCACCGTTTTTATGAAAGGCATCAACGCTTAACTCATTTTGTACCCAAAGCAGGATAAGCAAGCTGCAACCTATACCTACAGACAAACCTGCAATATTGATAAAGGAATGAACCTTGTTCTTAATGAGGTTACGCCAGGCGGTTTTGAAATAATTGCTAAGCATGATTTTTAGTTTTTAGCTGTCAGCAATCGGCTGTCAGCTTCTTTTATAGTTAAATATTTGGTGCGAGGTGTGAGGTTTCAGGTACGAGGCTTTGCAAAGTGGCTGATTGCTGAAAGCCGATAGCTGACAGCTTCCCTTCACTCACTCCTTAAACTCTTTACCGGATTGGCCAATGCTGCTTTCACCGCCTGAAAACTGATGGTGAACAAAGCAATCAGGACAGCCAGCAATCCGGCCAAAGCAAAAATCCACCAACGGATTTCAATACGATAAGCAAAGTCCTGCAGCCATTGTTGCATGGCAAAATAAGATGCGGGAAACGCAATTACGCAGGCAACCAATACCAATTTGATGAAATCTTTGGAAAGCAAAGTGGTAACGCTGGCAACCGATGCACCCAAAACTTTGCGGATTCCGATTTCTTTGGTGCGTTGTTCGGTAGTGTAAATGGCCAAACCAAATAAACCTAAACAAGCCACCAAGATGGTCAGCATGGTGAAAATATTGAGGATACGGCCAGTTTTTTCTTCTGCCGAATACGTTTTGTTGTACAGTTCGTTGATAAAAGAATAAGTAAAAGGTTCATCTACATTAAACTTTTCCCATTGCTGTTTCATGGTTGACAAAAGGCCGGGAACATCGCCGGTTTTTATTTTAAATATCAAACCCGGTTCTGGGTTTAGTACCATAAATAAAGGTGTAATCGCTTCGTGTAAAGATTTGAAGTGAAAATCCTTTACCACGCCAATCACGCGGTAACTTACTTTTTGGACTTTGTCGCCTTTAATCCAGGTAATGTTTTGGCCGATGCTATTATCTTTAAAACCAAATGCATTGGCAGCAGCTTCATTAATAATTACTGCAGAAGAATCAGTTGGAAAGGACTTTGAGAAATTTCTGCCTGCGGTTATTTGCATCCCAAAAGTTGGAATGTACTGCTCGTCTACATCAAAACGATTTGTCCGCATCATCGAATTTTCTTTTCCGTTTGGATAAATCAAGGAATTGTTGCCATTGGTCGGCCCGGCCGGTTTGTACCCGGAAACGGTCGCATTCAAAATCCGTGGGTCTTTCAGCATCTCTTCTTTAAAAACCCGTTCGTTTTTCCCCAAAGCCCAGGAATTGGGCAGTACCAGCAATTGTTCTTTGTTGTAGCCCAGCTTTTTGTTGCGGATAAATTGCATTTGCTGGTAAACCACTAAAGTGCTCACAATCAAACTGACCGAAATAAAGAACTGAAAAACAACCAGGCCACTGCGCAAACCAAAGCTTTTAGTGCTTCCGCCAAGTTTACCTTTAATGATGGCAATGGGTTTAAAAGAAGAAAGAAAAAACGCCGGATAAATGCCCGCCAAAATACCGACCAGCAGGCCGAGAGCAATAAAAGCTGCCCAGGGTTTTAGGGCAAAGCCTAAGCTCAGGCTTTTACCAGACAGCTCATTGAACGCCGGCAATACCAACTGAACGCATAAGATGGAAACGATCAACGCCATAAACGCCAGCAGCACGGATTCTAACAAAAACTGTTTAACAAGTTCCGGTTTTCCTGAACCGATTACTTTGCGGATGCCTACTTCTTTAGCCCGTTTGGATGCGCTTGCTGTAGAAAGGTTGATGAAGTTGATGCAGGCGGTCAGCAAAACAAAAATAGCGATGGCGCCAAAAATATAAACGTACTTGATATCGCCGCCCGGCTCTAATTCATAGTTGCTTTGTGAATGCAAATGAATATCGGTTAAAGGCTGCAAAGCAAAACCAAGCTCGTTGCCTTTGGTACGAAACTGCGACAAGCTCATGCCCATGGATTGCGCTATTTGTGGCCCCATGTATTTCTCTACCATTCCCGGCAGTTTGGCTTCTAATTTTTTGTAATCGTAACCATCTTTCAAAAGTAGGTAAGTAAAAAAGTTAGAAGCCATCCAAGTTGGTTCTTTGGCTTCGGGCAAACTTTGCATCGAACCAAATAGATCAAAATGAAAATGTGAATTGGTTGGGATTGCAGCAATCACGCCGGTTACTTTATATAAATCCTTGTTGTTTAGGGTGAGTATTTTCCCAATCGGGTCTTCCTTTCCAAAATAGCGGTTTGCCGTTTCCTGGGTAATTACCACTGTGTTGGTTTGCTGCAATGCTGTTTTTACATCACCTTTTATCAGCGGCAGCGTAAACACTTTAAAAAAGTTGGCATCTGCCAAAGCCATGCTTTCTTCTTTAAAGGTTTTGTTGGCATAAGTAACTTTTGGTTTGCCCACTTCGCGCAGCCGTGTGGCTTCTTCCACTTCCGGGTAATCGTTTTTCATCGTTTGTGCAACGGGCGGCATTACAGTGGCTTCAAATATTTTTCCGCCATTGATATTTGCCTTAAAAACCACGCGGACAATTCGATCCGCTTGCGTGTTAAAGCGGTCATAACTCAGTTCATCCTGCACAAACAGCATGATGATAAAGCAAACCGAGATCCCGATGGACAAGCCCAGGATATTGATGGCCGAAAAACTTTTGTTCCTCCAAAAGTTTCGGAAAGCGATTTTGATATAGTTTTTGAACATGGGATTTGGTTTTTAGCTGATGCTTCTTTTATCGGTATATTTTTGGTGCGAGGTGTGAGGTTGCAGGTACTAAACTTTACAAGTTGCTGATGCTTCTTTTATCGGTGTTTTTTTGGTGCGAGGAATGAGGCTTTGCAAAGGCTGATGGCTAAAAGCCGATAGCCGATAGCTTTTTCCCTATTCACTCCGCAAGCTCTTAACCGGATTGGCCAATGCTGCTTTTACCGCCTGAAAACTGACGGTGGCCAGGGCGATAACCAAGGCAATTCCTGCTGCAACAGCAAATAACCACCAGCTTAACTCTGTTCGGTAAGCAAAGCTTTGCAGCCATTTGCTCATTATTAGCAAACTTAAAGGCGTTGCAATCATGGCGGCAACGGCTACCAGCAAGATGAAATTCCCGGAAAGTAACTGCACAATATCACTTGTACTGGCACCCAACACTTTGCGAATACCAATTTCTTTTACCCGTTGCCTTGCAAAAAGCGCAATCAAACCAAACATGCCCATGGCAGCAATAAAAAGGGTTATGGTAGCCACATAATTGGTTACTTTTAAAATCCCATTTAGCAAAGCGTATTGCTGGTCGGCCAAATCACTCATATATTTATAAGAAAAGGCGCGGCGGGGGTTTATCGCGTTAAATTCCTTTTCAAGTTTTGTAAAGATGTTTGCCGCATGTTTCGGGTCAATCCTCAAACTTAAATATTTGTAGTTTACGCTTTGCTTGCCTGCGTAACTGTGAATAATTGGCTCGATACTTTCGCTCAACCTGCGGTAATGGAAATCTTCCATTACACCAATTACGTTATAAACTTCATTGCTGACGCCTTTTGGTTTTAACTGTTTGCCAATGGCTGTTGTCCACCCCAAAGCTTTCATGGCCGAACGGTTGATGATAACGTTGCTTTTTTCGTTGGTATCTGCAACGTTTTTAAAATTACGCCCTTCTACCAATGGAATTTGGTAAGTATCAATCAAACCGGCATCGGTAGCAGCTTGTCGTAAACTCACTTCTTTGCCTGTGGCCGGATCGTAATAAGTATTATAATTTTGCTGATATGTGGTTGGAATGGTGTAACTGGTAGAGATGTTTTTGATGTAAGGATTGTTCCGAAGATCATTCAAAACGGCATCAAAACGGGCAGTTGCTACGGCAGGATTTTTAAAAGCTAGGTCAAGCGGAACAACCAAAACGTTTTCCTGGTTGTAGCCGGGAGAAGCTTTTTTCATGAACGACATTTGCCTGTTCAAAATTAGCGTAACACCAATAAAAATAATGGCCAGCGTAAACTGAAGCGTGATCAAAGCATTTCGGGTGATAAAGTTGCTGTTGTTATTGCTCAGTTTTCCTTTTACCGTATCGGTTATTTTGATAGAAGTTAAATACAAGGCCGGATAACTTCCGGCAAGTATCACAACTAAAGTTCCTGTAAAAAGAATGACCAATGTTAGCGGATAATCTTTTACCAAATCAAAAGACAGTTCCGAAAAATTGCTTTTGACCATTTGGTTGATTTGAGCAAGCAACACAAAACGGAACAGCAAAAAGGCCAGCAACAGCGAAGTAAATACGAGGATGGCATTTTCCACACAAAACTGCCACACAATTTGCATTTTGCTGCTACCTACTATTTGCTTCACCGCTACTTCTTTTGCCCGATTAAACATGGTGGCCATATTCAGGTTGATAAGGTTGGCCACAATAATTAGCAGGATAAAAACAGCACTGCCGGTAGCGCCTTTGATGATTACACTAATGGTATCGCCGGATTCTGCTTTAACCAAATCTTCAAAAGGCGCTAATTTTATACGCTGGTTTTTGTTGTCGGCAGCATAATTGGTTTTTACAATTTGATTGATTTGATAAGTGATGCGCTTTTTGTTGGCACCGGGCTTCAGCAATAAATAGTTTTCGGCAAAGGTGTTGTACCAGTTGGCCATACTTACAAACCCGGGGTTGGTTTTCAATAAATTTATACTGAGAATAACCGTCGGACGAAGCGTTGCATTGGCCGGAATGGGTTTTAAAACGCCGGTAACCGTGAGTTGCGTAGTATCATCAGCGGTAATGGTTTTTCCTACGGGATTGACTTTTCCAAACAGTTTTTCGGCAGTTTCGTGGCTCAGTACCACATCATATTTTCCGCTTAAAGCCGTTGCTGCGTTTCCTGATTCAAACGGAAAAGAAAAAACTTTAAAAAAGCCTGTTTCCCCATAAATGGTATTGTCCTGGAATTCTTTATCCTGATATTTTAACCATGGAGAGTGAAAGCTTTGTACGTGCGTTGCCGCTTCTACATCGGGACAAGCTTTCACAATTTCATCCAACAGCGGAAAAGGGGTTTGATTATAACCTTCGCCAGATTTTGAATAGGTTTTTAAATAAACCAACCGCTCCTGGTTTTTAAAAATACTGTTGGTCGTTAAATATTCATAAACCAACAGCGAAAGTACCATCACGCTGGCCAGTCCTAACGTAAGGCCAATCAGGTTAATCAATGTAAAACTTGTGTTTTTTAACAAGTTGCGGTAGCCTGTTTTAAAATAGATTTTGAACATGATTGTAGGTTTTTTGCTGATGCTTCTTTTATCAATACTTTTTTGGTGCGGGGTATGAGGTTGCAGGTACGAGGCTTTGCAATTTGCTGATGCTTCATACCTCTCACCTCAAACCTATTCACTTCGCAAACTCTTTACCGGATTGGCCAATGCTGCTTTTACCGCCTGAAAACTGACGGTTATTAAAGCGATTAGCACTGCAATAATTCCTGCCGCAGCAAATACGCCGATGCTAATGTGTATTCTGTATGCATAATTCTCTAACCATTTATACATCGCCCAATATGTTATAGGAATCGAAATAATAAATGCAATTATAACAAGCGATAAAAAATCTTTTGATACAAGTAGTAAAACATTTGGTACTGAAGCACCTAATACTTTCCTTATGCCAATTTCTTTGGTGCGTTGTTCAATTACAAAAGCTGAAAGCCCGAATAATCCAAGCGTTGCGATGATGATTGCAATAACAGCAAAGGCCGAAAATATTTGTTGTGTTCTAAGTTCGCTTGTATATAAATTTTTAAAATTATCATCGAGAAAACTATAACTTAAAGGACCTTGAGGATTAAACGAATCCCATTTTGTTTTCAGGTCATTTAAAAATCCTGTTACATCATTCGTTTTTATTTTGATGATTACTCCGCCGTAATTTTTACCCATCATCATCATTAGTGGTGCTATCTTTTGTTTGGCTGATGTATAATTGAAATCTTCCACAACACCAACAACTTTAAACTTGTGTTTAGCAGAGCGCACAATGGTTCTGTTTATGGGATTTACTTTATTCCAACCCAATTCATTTACCGCGGTTTGGTTAATAACAACGCCATCGCTGTCTGATGCAAAGCCTTTTGAAAAATATCTTCCTTGTTTTATGTGCATACCTAAAGTTTTCACATAATCGTAGTCAACATGATAAATGTTCATGTGGATTTCCGTGCCGTTTCCATTTTCATTTTCCGGATTTACCTGCGTTCCGTCCATAAAATCATTGCTACCCGGAACTGAACTTGAAATACTGGCAGCAACAACACGGCTATCCTGTAATAACTTTTGTTTAAAAGCATCCTGTTGCTTTCCCATTAATCTTCCCTCAGGCAAAAACAAAACCTGTTCTTTGTCGTAACCAAGTTTTTTATTCTGCATATAATTTAATTGCTGATAAACGATAATGGTTGAAATAATCAATGCTGTGGAAACGAAGAACTGGAATATAATTAAGCTGCTTCGCAGCGCATTTTTATTGCTTCCTATGTTCAAGGAACCCTTTAAAACTTTTATCGGGTTGAAAGATGATAAAAAGAAAGATGGATAAATGCCGGCTACAATTCCTACAAAAAATATAAGCCCCAGAATTACAAGTATGAACTTATAATTGAGAAAATATTCAATACTAATTTGCTTGCCGGAAAGCTGGTTGAAATAAGGAAGCAATACAAAGATCAAAACAATTGAAAGCAACATGGCGCAAAAACTCATCAATACAGATTCGGATAAAAATTGGTTTATCAATTGAAGTTTCCCTGAACCCATTACTTTTCTTACACCAACTTCTCTTGCTCTTTTTACCGAACGTGCAATGGAAAGATTCGTAAAATTTACACAAGCAAGTAGTAAAATAAATAGGGCTAATACGGAAAAAATATACACGTATTGTATATCACCGTTTGATTCAAGCTCATATTTTGTGTGAGAATGCAAATGAATATCTGTGAGCGGCTGCAAACTGAATACATATGTGTTCACAGATTTTTGTGCTTCAGCCAGGCTTACGCCCATATCATGTTGTATTTCAGGTACAATATACTTTGCAACAAGTTGAGGAAACTTCGCTTCCAGCTTTTTTACATCAATATTCTTATTCAATTTCAAATAAGTAAACACTCCAATATTGCTCCAGGTTGGATTTAGAACATGCAAAGTGGAAAGGCTTAAAAATGCATCAAAATGAAAATGAGAATTAACTGGTACTTTATCAAATATGCCGGTTACTTTAAATACTGCTTTATTTAAGACAAATGTCAACGACTTTCCAATAGCATTTTCATCTCCGAAATATTTTTTTGCAAATGCTTTTGAAATAACAATGCTGTTTGGTTGTACTAATGCTTCTTTATTGCTTCCGTCAAGCAATGGAATAGCAAACATTTGTAAAAAATTCTCATCTGTAAAAGCAAGTTTATTTTCTTTAAACTGCTTATCATTATACTTCACAAAATCTGTCGCGGGAGAAAGTCGTGTAAAATCTTTTATTTCAGGAAAAGCATTCTTCATTCCTTCACCAACTGCAAAATCAACATTCGGATACACAGCAACATCACCATTGCCGGTTACATTTAAATTAACACGGTAAATATCCTTTGCATTGTTGGCATAAGTATCATAACTCATTTCATCATGCACAAAAACAGCGATCAACACAAAGCATGTTAAGCCAATTGCCAAACCAATAATATTAATAAATGAAAATACTTTGTTCTTTTTAAAATTTCTTAAAGCTGTTTTGAAATAGTTTTTTAACATGGTTTTAGTTTTTTAGATGATGCTTCTTTTATCGGTATATTTTTGGTATGAGGTTTTAGGTATAAGGCTTTGCAAATCGCTGATACCTCAAACCTCTCACCCCAAACCTATTCACTTCGCAAACTCTTAACCGGATTGGCCAATGCTGCTTTTACCGCTTGAAAACTGACGGTGGCCAAAGCAATCACCAAAGCAATCAGCGTAGCCAAAGCAAAAATCCACCAACTCATATCAATGCGATAAGCAAAACTTTGCAACCAGTTGTGCATCACCCAATAAGCCACCGGGAAAGCCAACACGCTGGCCAGCAAAACCAGTTTGATAAAATCTTTGGAGAGCAAAACCACAATCCCCGAAATGCTGGAACCTAACACCTTGCGGATGCCCACTTCTTTGGTGCGTTGTACCATCGTCATCATGGCCATGGCCAGCAAACCGATACAGGAAATAAGGATGGCCAGGATGGCACCGCTAATGAACATATTCGACAGCCGTTTTTCACTTCGGTACTGGCGTTCGGTATTTTCATTTAGCCAGGAACCGTTAAATTCAGTGTTCGGAAAAATTTGGTGCCACTGCGATTTTAGGTGGTTAAAAGAAGCATTGAGGCCAACGGGTTTTATCCGCACAAAAACGTATTCTAACCGGTTTTTATGATTAATACTTAGGGTAAGTGGTTCCACTTCCTGGTGCAACGATTGGAAGTTATAATCTTTTACCACACCAATAACTTGCATCGGCGGTTCATCATCTTTAAACGGTAAATAAGTGCCAATCAGATTTTTACTGCCGATTTGCGCCGCCATCTTTTCGTTAATGACAACAGCGTTGCTATCTGTCGCAAAATCCCTTGAAAAATCCCTTCCTTGTGCTAATTGGATGCCAAGAGTTTTAAAATAATTATAATCAACAAATTGTATGTTCGTCCGCAGTTCATGTCCTTTATAATTAAAACCGCTAACGGAAGTGGAAGTAGAACCGTCGTTGCCCAAACCCAAATTACTACGCGAGCCGGTTACACTTTCTACTTCCGGCGAACCTTGTAATTTCTGCCGCAAAATATCTAAAGCATTGGTGCCAGCTAGGTTGCCCAACGGAATACTGATCACTTCCGTACGGTTATAACCCAGCGGCCGGTTTTGCATGTACTGCATTTGCTGCCAGGTAACCAGCGTACAGATAATCAGCAAAGTAGAAAGCGCAAATTGGGTAACCAGCAAAATGTTGCGCACACGGCCTGGCTTCGTGGTATTTACCGTTCCTTTTAAAACCAAAACCGTTTTGTAACGAAGCATGAGCCAGGCCGGATAAAAGCCAGCGATGATGGTTATCAAAAAAAAGGTGCTAAAAGAAGCAAGCAGCAAACCCGGCTGCAACAGCATGTTTAAATGGATGTGGCTTTTAAAATTCTGTGCAAACAGTGGCAGAATAAGTGACGAGATCAGCAATCCAAAGCCAAAAGCAATCAAACAAACCAAGGCCGTTTCTACCCAAAACTGAACCAGCAATTGCCATTTACCTGCACCTAAAGTTTTGCGGACACCAACTTCGCGGGCGCGGTTAAACGCGCGGGCAATGTTTAGGTTGATAAAATTGATGCAGGCAATCAGCAAAATAAAAATACCAATGGCCAGCAGGGCAATTACATAGACTTTACTGGTGTTACTGCCTTCCAGTCCGCCAATTTCGTTATTAAAATGATTGTTGGCGAAAGGAGCAAGGTTTACGGTGAACACGTTTCCGTTGGCATCCGGTTTGGCGCCATCACGTTTAATATTGCTGATGTCTTCTTTAAAATGGTTTTTTGCAAAAGGGATTAAACTTTTTTCAAAAGAGGCCGGATTTGTACCTGCGTTTAACTTCACAAAAGTAGCATGGTTTTGTACATCCCACTTATCCAGGTTTTGCTTGTAGTTGATGTAGTTTTCAAACCGCATTAACACATCAAAACTGATACTCGAATTATCCGGAAAATCCTTCGCTACACCGCTAACCACAAAACTTTGCGGCTGGTTGTACAAATTTACTTCTACCGTTTTGCCAACTGGGTTTTCTTTTCCAAAAATCGCTTTGGCAACAAATTCGGTAATTACAAAGCCATGCAAATCGTGCAATGCTGTTTTTACCGACCCTTTTTCAAGTGGGAAGGTAAATATCCTCAGAAAGTCCTCGTCCACAAAATGGACAGACTCCATAATCTTTCTCGTCTTGTAGCTGACCTCTGCATGACCGTTTCCTAACCGCGAAATATATTGCACATCTGGATATTCTGCTTTTAAAGCCGGCGTTAACGGTTCGGGCATTGGTGCAGCTTTTTCTATGCCTTTTGCCCGGTTTTGGGTGAGGTAAACCTGGTAAATATCGGGCAGGTTTTTGTGGAACTGGTCGTACGAAAACTCGTAAACCACGGTGAGGAACAGCAACACGCAGCAGGCAATTGCCGCGCTCAAACCGGCGATGTTGATTATGTTAAATGTTTTGCCTTTTAACAGGTTTCGCCAGGCAATTTTAAGGTTGTTTTTGAGCATGATGATGAGGCTTTTAGCTGTCGGCAATCGGCTTTCAGCTTTGGTATAGTTTGTAAATGGTAGTAGTTTAAATATGGGCTTTGCAGGTAGCTGAAGGCTGATAGCTGATTGCTTACAACTTTCCTCAATGATGTGCCGGTGGCGGAGGTGGCGGCGAAATGCCCAAAGAATCGTTCACCCTTTTAAGCAAAGCATCCTTTTGGTTTTGGCTCATCCCGCTAACTAAAAAAGTATGGTCGTATTTAACATCTTTCCCGGCTCTGCTGCTCTTGATCATGATGTGCATTGTCTTGCCATCATCGCTAACAGATTGCTTGGTATCGTCTGTTTTGTAAGTACTGGTTTTGGTTCTGGTTTGCGCTGAAGCGCACAAAGAAAAGGTGGATAAAAGAAGTATGGCTAAGTTTTTCATGTTGCTGGTTTTAGTGTTTTTTAAGTTTGAGTGTTTTTTAAATCATTAAGTTCTGCCATCATCTTTATCAATTCTATGCCGGATAGCTAATTAATTGTTTTTCAACCGATTAATTCTAATAAGCAATTGTAATCCGTTCGGTTTCGATACAGGTGCTGTACTTATTTGATACAAGTTTTTAGGCGGTAAAAACAGTATGCCCTTTAAAGATTTACTTATTAGTTAAACATTATTGGTTTTCTAAACTTTATAAAAAGAAACATGATATCAAAATAGAAAACATGAAAAAACTATCCGGAAAAACAGCGCTCGTAACCGGGGCAGAATCAGGCATCGGCCAGGCAATCGCCATTGAGTTTGCCAAAGAAGGTGCAAACGTGGTTATCGTTTATTTTAAAGATCAGGAAAACGCCGAAGAAACATTACAGCAGGTAGAACAAACCGGACAAAAAGGCTTGGTTTTGTACGCCGACGTAAGCGATGAGCAAAGTGTGGCACAACTGTTTGAACAAGCTTACCAGCAATACCAAACTTTAGATATTTTGGTGAATGATGCGGGCGTAAACGGCTCCGGAACGACTGTTGCAGATATGGATACGGCAACTTTTGACCGAACGATTAAAACCAATTTATACGGTCCGTTTTTTTGCTGCCGTGCCTTTTTAAAACACCGTTTGCAACAAGGCGGCAAAGGGAAAATTGTGAATATCAGTTCGATACACGAAGAAGTGGTTTCGGCCGGAACCGCAGATTACTGCGCATCCAAAGGTGGTTTACGCAACCTGATGCGCACGTTAGCGCTCGAAGTTGCCGAACAAGGCATCAACGTAAACAACATTGCGCCCGGTATGATCTTAACGCCGATGAACCAAAAAGCTATCGACGACCCGAAAGACCGCGAACAAAAAGAACAAAAAATACCGATGAAAAGAGCAGGCGAGCCACAGGAAATTGCTAAAGTTGCTGTTTTTCTGGCTTCTGCAGATGCCGATTATGTTACCGGTTCTACTTATGCCATGGATGGCGGTTTGATGCGTATGGTGGCACAGGGGGCGTAACCCTCCTAACCTCCCCAAAGGGGAGGAAGCAAAGTTCATCACTTTTATAGTTTGCTATGCAAAAGCCCTCTCTTTTGGAGCGGGTTTAAGTGAGGCTTTTCTATTCGCTCCTCAAACTTTTTACTTTTGCTTATAAAAGTTACGCCAGGCAATTTTGAAATAATTTGTAATCATAGTGCAAATATTAAACCCTTAATTTTTGTAAATTTGACTTGTAACCCGAAATTATTGTAAAATGGAACGGATCGTTATTGAAGTTGAAGACGCTACGGCAAAAAAATGGCGGTTGTCTTCGCAACAAACAAAGAATAAAGTATCTCAGCAAATAAATATCAGGCTGGCCAAGGAATTGATGACTGATCCTAAAAGTGAATTCAAGCAGTTTCTTGATGAAATAAGGGATACAATGGAGGAGCGTGGCCTTACAGAAGAGATCTTGAATGACATCTTGAAAGATGAAGATTGATTTTTTTGTTTTTGATACAAACACATTAATCAGCTCAGCACTTATTAAAAACTCTACAAATAGCAAAGCAATAGATAAAGCTATTGCCATAGGAACTATTGCAGTTTCGCAAAGCACTTTTGAGGAGTTTACTGAGGTATTGTTTCGTAAAAAATTTGACAGATATTTTTTAGGCGATGAGGAGCGTTGGTCTATATTAAGTAGATTGGAAGCCAATTCAAAACTTTTTACACCTGATTTTATCATCACCGATTGCCGGGATCCTAAAGACAATAAATTTTTGGAATTAGCCATTTCTGCAAATGCCTCTTGTATTATCACCGGAGATAAAGACCTCCTTGTCCTCCATCCGTTTCGTGGCATCTCTATTTTAAATGCGGTCGATTTTGTCAATAGCTTTTAGCTGATGCTTCTTTTATCGATACTTTTTTAGCCCCATCTAACCTCTCCAAAGGGAAGGAACCCAAGTGCTATATCTTTCCTTTATACTTTTATTATTTGCCCTGCAAAAGTCCGCTCTTTTGGAAAGGGTTTGGGTGAGGCTCTTTTTATTTTTAAATTATGAGGTATCAAACTTGTAATACGCTGATACCTCTTACCCCAAACCTCACTCACTCCTCAAACTTTTTACCGGATTGGCCAATGCTGCTTTTACCGATTGAAAACTGATGGTGAGCAGTGCGATGACAATGGCTAAAATTCCGGTCAAAGCAAAAATCCACCAACTGATGTTGATGCGGTAAGCAAAGCTTTCCAGCCAATTGTGCATTGCCCACCAAGCAAAAGGCGTACTAATTAAAACTGCCAGGGCAATTAGTTTGATAAAATCTTTGGAAATCAAAGCCACAATATTGCTAACAGTTGCGCCAAGTACTTTCCGGATTCCGATTTCTTTGGTGCGTTGTACCGTCATCAACGAAATCAACCCCAGCAACCCCAGGCAACTGATCAGGATAGCAACTACCGTTCCTGCTGTAATCAGCTTGCCAATCATTTCCTCTTTCTGGTAAAATTCGGCCAATTGTTCATCCAAAAAATGGTACTCAAAAGCGTTTTGCGGATACGTTTTTTGCCACTGCTGCTGAATCAAATTGAGGGTTTCATGTTGGTGGGAACCAGTTATTTTGACCGCAGCATTTTCAAAATATGTTGGTGCAGCAGTAATTAAAGCAGGTGCTAATCCAGAAGTAAGCGGAACGATGTTAAAATCTTTTACCACACCGATGATCGTTCCCGTATGATCGCCAAAATCACCGGCAGTAAGCCGTCGTCCAATTGCCTGTTCTGGTTTTTTTATACCTAAACTTCTCAAAACCTGCTGGTTAACAATGTACGCGTTTGTTGTATCTGTAGAAGACAAATTGCGGCCGACAAGTAACTTCAAGCCAAAGGTTTTGATGTAATTCTGGTCTCCAATAATACTAGAAACCGTAAACTTTTCCCACTCGTGCCCGTCGTAACGGATACTTCCTCCTTTTTGCGTTATTGCAGAAGGCGGCTTGTAGCAAAAAGTTACACTTTTTATCCCGGGATAGTTGCTTAACTGGTTGCGGAAATAGGAGAGCTTTGATGGAGAATGATCAGGAACGGGAACCATAATGATAGCATCTTTGTTAAAACCCAGATCAGCATTTCTCAAAAACTTCACTTGCAAAACAATGATGATGGTGCAAACAATCAAAGATTGCGCAATCACGTTTTGCAGGATGATCAATACATTTCTTGATACTTTGGAAGAAGTATTGCTGTTTCCTATCCTGTTTTTTAAAGCGTCAACCGGTTTAAAACCACTTAAAATTACGGCAGGATAAAAACCGGCGACAAACACAATCACAAGTAACAAAACCATCAAAAATAAAATTGATTGGTAATTTATAGCCAACGGAATTTGCAACCAATTATTTAAGGTTGGTAAAAACAGTATGGTCAAAAGCAAGCCAAGCAATCCTGCTGATAAAGCAACGAAAGCGGTTTCTGCGATAAACTGCCAGAAGATTGCTTTCCGGCTGCTGCCCAAAACTTTCCGCGTCCCAATTTCTTTTGCCCGGGTTAAGCTTTGTGCCGTAGCCATATTTACAAAGTTTACACAAGCAATCAGGATAAGGGCAAACCCAACCAAAGCCAAAACCCATAACAAGGGTTTAGAAATTTTACCACTGTAATGAGGGTTAAAATGTATATCCGTTAAAGGTTGTACCCGGAACTGATAATAATTATAAGCATTAAAGTTTTTTTTAACCGTTGCATTTATTTGCTCTTCAACTTGTTCCTGCGCATGTTCATCATTCAACAACAAGAAAACATAATTTTTTGAGGAGACAAAGCCAATATCAGTCCAAAATTCTTTTGGTTCCGGGAACATGGTATGAACCGAAATTATGGACAAGAACAGATTGGATTGAATATCCGTATTGCTTGGATTATCCTGCAATACACCTGTAATTGTAAAATTATACTTGTTTTCAACTTGGATAGTTTTACCAACAACCTGGTCTGTATTGAAATATTTTTTGGCGAGATTGGAAGTAATAACCGCAGTATATGGATTGCTTAAAGCCGTACTTGGATTGCCACATTTCCAATGATAAGTGAATATTTTAAACCAGTTGTTGTCTGTAAAAGCAATATTCTCAAACTCGTAAAAAAGGCTTTGTTTATCCTTGTTTTTTTGAGATACAGAAACGGTGAAACTGCGTTCACCCAACAGCGCAGTTTTGTTTGTTACAGATGGTAAACCTTTTACAAATTCGGTCATCCTATAAGGCGAACCCTGATCGTAATCAATACTTCCATCCGGGATATGCAAGTCGGTTACGGTCCTGAAAATCCGTTTGGCATTGGTATGATAAGTATCAAAACTTAGATGATAATTGATAAACAAGAACAGCACAATGCTGCAACTGATGCCGATAGCCAAACCAAATACATTGATGCCAGAATAAAACTTTTGCTTGTAAAAGTTACGCCAGGCGATTTTGAGGTAGTTTTTGATCATGTTATTGAGTTTTCAGCTGTCGGCAATCAGCGATCAGCTTTTTAAATAGTTTGTTATTTTAGTTTTTAGCTGTTAGTAATTAGCTTTCAGCAATCAGCTTCCTTAATAGTTTGTTATTTGGGTATATCTCAGGTTTGGACTTTCGGGGGCTTCCAACTTGCAAATCCCTGATCCCTGAAAGCTGATTGCTGACAGCCTCTTCTCACTCACTCCTCAAATTCTTTACCGGATTGGCCAATGCTGCTTTTACCGACTGAAAACTGATGGTAAGCAAAGCAATTACGATGGCCAGGCTTCCGGCCAAAGCAAACATCCACCATTGGATTTGAATGCGGTAAGCAAAATCCTGCAGCCAAATTTGCATGGTAAAAAAAGCAATAGGCGAAGCGATGAGGATGGCCAATACAATCAGCTTTAAAAAGTCTTTGGAAACCAAGGTAACAATACTGCTTACGCTGGCACCCAAAACTTTTCGGATACCGATTTCTTTGGTCATGATTTGCGCAGTATAAGTAGCCAAACCAAATAAGCCCAGACAGGAAATCAGAATCGTAATCACCGAAAAGATATTGAATAAAGTGCTTGTGCGCTGATCGGATTGGTAAAGCTTACCGTAATCTTCATCCAGAAAAGAATATTCAAACGGAATTCCCGGATTGTATTGGTTCCAGAGTTTGTTTGCAGCAGCAATGGCTTTGGTAGCACCTTTTCCGGTAGTTTTAATGTATAAACGATATCCTGTTGGCCTAAAATAAATTACGGCAGGTTTTATTGCTTCTTTTAACGATGTAAAATTAAAATCTTTTAAAACGCCTATAATAGTTCCTTTTGTTCCCCAAAGATCAAAACGTTTACCTACAGGATTATTGATGCCCATCATTTTTACAGCAGTTTCATTAAGCAAATAATGTGTGGAATCTGATTTTGTACCAGAAAAATTTGTACCTGATGAAAGTTTCATTTTCATCATTGAAATGAAACTTTCATCAACACCTAAAGGACTAACGATAAACATGCTATTCGGGTCTTTACCATTCCAGTCCGTGTCTCCCGTAGTATTTCCGTTATCTACTAAAGTAGCTTCGGAAGTAGTAGATAAAGAAGTAATAGCTGGCTCAGCCTTCAAATCTGCTTTTACGGCATCTAAATGTGCCCGCATCTTTCCCAGATAAAAGGAAAAAACCTGTTCCCGCTCATAACCAGGATTTTTTTCGCGGATGTATTTTAACTGCCTGCCGATTATCAGCGTACTAATAATCAGCACCACAGAAAAAACAAATTGCGTGGTAACCAGTGTTTTTCGGAAAGCCGTATTGCCAACGCCCAAATTCAGTTTGCCTTTTAGTGATTTTAGCGGATCAAAAGAAGTAAGCAGGAGCGAAGGATAAATGGAAGAAGCCAGCAAAGTGCCAATAATGGTGAGTGAAATAACTTTCCAAACATTGACATCCAACAAATTAAGGTGCATCTTTTTGCCCGAAAGTTGGTTGTAAAAAGGCATCAGCAACGCAATCAACACAAAAGCAAGCAAAAGTGAAATGCTGAAAAAGATAACTGATTCGATAATGAACTGAAAAAACAGTTGCTTCTTTTGTGCACCAATAATTTTGCGGATGCTCACTTCTTTTGCCCGTAAAATAGAACGTGCAGTTGACAAGTTAACATAGTTGATGCAGGCAATCAGCAGAATGAGGATGGCAACCACCAGAAATATCTTTACCGTTTGCATACCGGAAGAAGTTCCGTCGCCTTTATACAAATGAATGTTGGCCAGTTGCTGCAATTCATAGTGATTATCTGCTACAGAAACTTTGATGTGCGGTGCATTTTTCATCTGTACGCGGATCAATTGCTCACCAATATTTTTTAAAGAAGTGCCTGGCTGAACTTCCAGAAAAGTAGTGTAGCCAAAATTTCCCCAATCGCTGTCTAATGTTTTCCAAAAGCCTTTTCCATTATATTGTTTGGCCTTAATATCCATCGGAAAAAGCATATCATAATTAATGCTAGAATTGTTCGGAAAATCTTCCAAAATGCCGCTTACCGTAAAGTTATCTTTATGGTCCGCTTGTAAAACTTTACCGATCGGATTTGCCTTGCCAAAATACTTTTTTGCGGTTGATTGGGTAATAACAACAGATTGATTGTTTGGAAACGGGTTTTTCAGGTTTCCCTGCAATAACTTAAAATCAAACATTTGAAACAGGGAAGGATCAGTATAAGCTACATTGTTTTCCTTTAATGTTTTATTTTGATAGGTAAAAACAGCATTGTCATAATTTTGGATGATGCGAACGGCATTCTTTACACCGGGAACTTCTTTTTTGGCATAAGTTGCTATTGGGCCTTGTGTTACTTCGAAAACCTGTTTGCTATTGCCAGTGCCTATTTGCGCATTTACCCGGTAAATATTTTTTGCTTCGTGATGAAAGTTATCAAAGCTTAATTCATCCTGCACCCAAAGTAAAATCAAGATGCCTACAGCCAATCCAATAGTTAAACCGGCAATGTTAATGATAGAGTAAAACTCGTTTTTAACTAAGTTTCGCCATGCTGTTTTTAAATAGTTTTTAATCATGGTTGATTTGATTACATAGGTTCAAATTGATTACACAGATTTTGATGCTTCTTTTATCGGTACTTTTTAGGTTTGAGGCTTGAGGTAAGAAGCTGAAGGTATGAGGACTGTGATGCCATTCGCTGAAAGCCGATTGCTGAAAGCTGACAGCCCCAAACCTCTCACCTCCAACCTACATCCTCACATTAATCCCGCCAATGCTC
Source organism: uncultured Mucilaginibacter sp. (assembly GCF_937859865.1). Classification (GTDB taxonomy): domain Bacteria; phylum Bacteroidota; class Bacteroidia; order Sphingobacteriales; family Sphingobacteriaceae; genus Mucilaginibacter_A. Next base: position 36,791 of record NZ_CALMAT010000046.1, on the reverse strand, counting down.
GTGCTCACCGTAACCGGGATGCCGCCGCCGTTCAGTTTGCCTACCATTCGGCTGTCGTCTTTTTCGCCGTTAAAATTGCTGGTAACATTGGTGCTGATGCGGTTGCCGTGCAAGTCCAAATCCAAACCTTTGCCGCTTGGTATCTGCAAATCTACATGGCCAACACTGCCGTTGATTTTAATGTATTTGCCCAGTTTTTCCATTTGCACATGCGTACTGCCCGCACTGGTGGAAGTTTCTAAACTGCAGGCCATTTCGGTTAAATTGATGCTGCCGCCGGAAGTCCCGGTTATCAGTTCGCCCGAAATATGGTCGCCGGTAATGCCGCCGCCGCTGGTTCGGGCGTTGATGGTTCCGTTGAGGTTGGCGAGGTGCAAAGAACCGCCGGAAGTGCTCAAACTGATCGTTCCCTGGCAATCCGCCGCAGTAATGCCGCCGCCGCTGGTGCGCAAATCAATGTTGCTTTTTGAGTTGGAAACTTTGATGGAACCGCCTGAGGTACGTCCTTTTACCAAACCGTTCAACTGGTCCAAGTTTAAACTTCCGCCGCTGGTGCTAAAGTTTTGTTCGCCGTTTAAATTGCTTAGTTTGATGCTGCCGCCGCTGGTGGTCAAATTGGTGGATACTTCTTTTGGCACATAAATTTTGAAAGAAATGCTCAATGATTTTTTCCAATTGAAGTTGCTTTTTGCTTTTGCCGTAGCTTGAAGTTCGTTTCCGTTTAAAGAAACATTCAGGTCATAATCCTTCAAACGTTCGGTCAGTTCATCTTTCGAAAGATCCTCGTTGTTGTTGTTATTGGCGTTGATGTAAACTTCCACATGCGCATCGGCAGCAGTTCCGCCACTCACGGTGATGCTTCCGCCCGAAGTTTTCACGTTCACGTTTTTAATCGCCGCATTGGCAAATGGTTTGTTTAAATAAGGCTCCTGGTTGTTGTTTTGTGCCGAAGTTGCCAAAGCCTGGCCAAGCAGGAACAAAACGAAAGTGGTTTTAAAAGTTTTCATAATAGTATTGGTTTTAGGGGATTTGAAAGATCAGGTTTTGCCCTTGATCCTCTCCCAAAAAAGGGAGAGGGTTTCAGGCTTCATTTAACATTAACATTTAACTCAGAACAACAGTACTCCTACTGCAAGTTAGATCAAACATCAGTCGTACCAAAACGCTAACTTATTGACTGTAAAAGAAGTAGTTATTTTTATCCTTCTACAGATGTCCGTTTTCGTTACAAGTAAGTGTTCGGTAACGGGCAGAAGATTTGAGGTGCCGGGGAGTGAGTGGGGGCGAAAACAAGTGCTTTTCTAAACATTAAGCAAACACACTTTGATTTTTTAATGATGTTTGTCTTTACTAAATTTGGTTACAATTAAACACAACATGCTGACAACCATTAAAGGCATATACGACAATGGAAAAATTGTTTTAGATGAAATGCCACCAACTAAAAACAAGTCGAAAGTTGTGGTTACATTTTTGGAAGAAGTGCAACCTTTTCCTGTTGCAAAAAGGCGGTTAGGCAGTTTAAAAGGTAAAATCAGCATTCCTGATAATTTTAACGATCCGCTCGATGATCTAAACGACTACATGTATTGATGGATTACTTGTTGGATACCCAAATTATTATTTGGGCTTTAGAAGATAACCCAAAGCTTAAAACTTCGCTACGAATTTTAATCGAAGATTTTAACCATCAAATTTTTGTAAGCCAATTTAGTTTGATGGAATTGTCAATTAAATTAAAATTAAGCAAACTTCCTGCATTTATAGTCAGTATAGATTTTATTGCCAACCAACTCTTGGCAGATGGTTTTGATATGTTACCGTTAAAAAACGAACATATTTATGCTTATCAGTCCATTCCTCTTTTTGAAGAACACAGGGATCCTTTTGACAGGTTTTTATTGGCAACTGCTTTATCAGAACAAATACCTATCATCTCGGTGGACAAAAAATTTTTACTTTATCAGCCGTTGGTTAACGTTATCCATTAACTACTCACTCCGCAAACTTTTCACCGGATTGGCCAATGCTGCTTTTACCGCCTGAAAACTGATGGTGGCCAAAGCAATAAATACAGCCATACCTGCCGCAAGCGCAAAAACCCACCAGCTAATATTGGTGCGGTAAGCAAAGCTTTGCAGCCATTTGTTCATGGCAAACCATGCAATCGGCACAGCAATAATAATGGCGATGAAAACGAGCTTGATAAAATCTTTAGAGAGCATAGCCGTAACATTTGTTACGGTGGCGCCCAAAACTTTTCGGATGCCGATTTCTTTGGTGCGTTGTTCGGCAGCGTAAGTAATCAACCCAAACAAACCCAGACAGGCAATCAGGATGGCAAAAAAGGCGAAAGTGATAAACAGTTTGCCGGTTCGTTGTTCGGACTGATAAAGATGATCAAAATCCTCATCCATAAACGAGTAGGTAAAAGGCTGGCCTTCCATTTCTTTTACCACACCATGGTATTTAGCTTCTATTTGCCCAATAACTTGCGGCATATTGTTGCTTTTGATACGGAATGCAAACGTGTCGGCATATTTAGAAAGGCGGAATACAACTGGTAAAGTTTTATTACGCAGGGAACCGGTATTAAAATCTTTTACAACACCAATGATCTGACGTGTATTTGTGGTGTTGTTCTGATTAGAATCATACAGTTTTTCCTGCAAAGGATTTTTATAACCTAAAAGGCGGGCAGCGGTTTCGTTGATGATTAAGGAATTAGAATCTGTTGGCATTTGTGCAGAAAAGTTTCGGCCGGCAGCCATTTGCATTCCTAAAGTTGGGATATAATCTGTATCAACAGACCAATCAGCAAGAGTTACAGTTTCTGCTGCGCTCATCGAAGCATCCTTCGAAAAAGCGTTTTGGTTAAAATTCTGTTCGCTGGAAGTGGGTAAAGCACTGGCCCTTGCGCCAGAAATTACGCCAGGGATCTGCAACACTTCGTTTTTAAAAATTTGTGCATAATTGCCAAGCGAATAAATATTCTTCAAAACCAAAACCTGTTCGCGGTTATAACCTAAGTTTTTGTTGCGGATATAATTGAGCTGATTGTAAATAACCAATGTGCCGATGATTAAAATAATAGCGGTAGAAAACTGAAAAACAACCAACGTATTACGCAGCCAGCTTCCTTTAAAACCTGTAGACATTTTCCCTTTTAAAACTGTGATTGGTTGAAATGCGGACAGGAAAAACGCAGGATAAAGTCCGGCTAAAATGCCGATAAAAACAGTAATCAGCAGGAGTGCAGGAAGCGTCCAACCCGAAGAAAAAAGACTTAAACCAGTTTCTTTTCCGGCAAGCTGATTAAAGTACGGTAAAAACAGCATCGCTATAAACAAGGCAATTACCATCGCCAGCAAACCGGTGAGCACGGATTCGGTGAGAAACTGCGTTACCAAAGTAGCTTTATCAGAACCTAAAACCTTGCGTACACCAACTTCTTTTGAGCGACCAGCCGAACGCGCGGTAGAAAGGTTCATGAAATTAACGCAAGCCAGCAGCAGGATAAAAACAGCAACTACAATAAAAATATAAACGTATTGGATATTGCCGGAAGGCTCTGCTTCGTTCGTTAAATCCGAATATAAATGAATACGTGTTAACGGAATAGTCTGGTAACGCAGAAAATCGCCCTTTTTTGCCAAATCGTTAAAGTTGCTGTGAAAGAAGGTTTGCACCTGTGGCTCTACATATTTTTTCGCGGCGTCCTTTAAATAATTATCAATTGATTGCTGACTGGTACCCGGACGAACAAGCAGATAAGTAACAAAGCTGTTGTTTAACCAAACCGGATTGTTTGCAAATTCATTGCCAACAAACGATTTAATAAAATTAAAATGCAAATGTGCAGCAGCAGGCATGTCTTTAATTACGCCGGTAATTTTGTAAAATGTGGTGTTATCAACTTTTAAAGTTTTGCCGATAACATCGATCGTATTAAAATATTTTTTGGCGATAGAAGCTGAAATTACCATAGTTTTTGGCTGACTTAGTGCCGTTTTTGGATCACCAGCAATCATCGGCAGCGAGAAAACCTCGAACAAATTTGGATCGGCAGAAAAAGCATTTTTTTCAACAATCGTTTCGTTGTCTTTTTTCACCAACATTTCGCTTCCTGTGCCTACGCGGGTAGCTTGTTCAATCTGCGGATAATCCTTCATTAACGCCGTAGCCATAGGAGCTGGCGTTAAACGTTGCTTAAAATCGCTGCCGTTTAAATGAATGTAGGTGTTTACACGATAAATGCGGCCGGCCTTTTCGTTGTATCTGTCGTAGCTCAACTCATCCATCACAAACAAAGTAATCAGCAAACAAACAGTAAGGCCAATAGCCAGTCCGAAAATATTGATGGCGGAATAACCTTTGTTTTTCCAAAGGTTCCTGAAAGCGATTTTAAAATGGTTTCTGATCATGGTTATTTGGCTTTTAGCTGTCGGCAATCGGCTTCATTCTTTGTAAAGTCATTGGTAAATTGTTTCTTCTGGTTCAATACTACAATCCTTGTTAATTTTATGCCGATTACATAAATTATTGTTTATCATATAGTTAATTACACTAGCTGCTTTGATCCGTTCGGTTCTGATACACTTGCTGTGCTGTTTCGATACAAAGTTTTAGGTGGTAAAAGAAGCATTTAGAAAAAGCTTTTAGCCGTTAGCAATCAGCTTTCAGCTTTTTGCATAGTTTGTTATTTAGGTTTCAGGTTTCCAACTTGTCAATCGCTGATAGCAGAAAGCTAATCGCTGACAGCCTTTTCTCACTCGCTCCTCAAACTCTTAACCGGATTGGCCAATGCTGCTTTTACCGCTTGAAAACTGATGGTTGCCAAAGCAATCAGTATGGCAATAGTAGCTGCAATTAAAAATATCCACCAGCTTATTTCTATCCGATATTGATAACCTTGCAGCCATTTCTGCATCATCCACCAGGCTAAGGGGAAAGACAGCAGGCAGGATAAACCAACCAGTTTTAAAAAATCTACAGACAACAAACCTGCAATCCCAGTTACACTGGCACCCAAAACTTTTCTGATCCCAATTTCTTTTGTCCTTCTTTCGGCGGTATAAGCAGACAGTCCAAACAAGCCCAGGCAGGAAATCAGGATGGCCAACGCTGCAAACACGCGCGACAATTTGCTGATCAACGTTTCGCTGATGAACATTTGGTTAAACTGCTCGTCCACAAACTTATAGTTGAACGGATAGGCTGGATTGTTCTTTTTCATCGCTGCTTCAATCTTCACTAAAGCTTGTTCGATGTTGCTTTGCGGTTTGAGGCGCAGGTACATTTTATTGGCATGTTCCGGCGAGGTTGCAGAAAACAAAACCGGGTTTGGCTTGCCGTACATATCGCCGTAAACGTAATCGTTCACCACGCCCACAACCGTTAGTATTGTTCCGCTGGTATCGCCAGAACTCCATATAGTTTTGCCCAAAGCACTGTTTTTACCCATCAGTTTTTCGAGCGATTGAGTAATAATCACATTTTGTTTTTTTGAAGTAACAGAATCCGTCGAAATAAAATCTCTGCCTTCTAAAAGTTTTAATTGAGAAGTGCTGATAAATTCCGGTGTAACGTTTCGGTTAGAAATTAGTATTTGCGTGCCAGGCATTTTGCCCTGCCAAGTATAAATACTTGTATTGTTGCCGCCACGAAGTGTGGGATGATCAGATAAAGCAATATTTTCTACCATCCCGGTTTTCAATAAATCCTGTTTGAGTGCATCATAGTATTTTGCCCTGTCGCCTTGCGCATCTGCTTCAATCAGGTTGTTTTTGTTGAAACCCAATTGCCTGCTTTTTACATGCTGTATTTGCTGGTAAATAATTATTGTGCTGATAATCAATACAATCGAGATGGTAAACTGCAAAACCACCAAACTTTTACGTATAAAAGAAGCACTGCCGTCTTTCAACTTAACGCCTTTTAAAACCGCAACCGGATTGAAAGATGATAAATATAAAGAAGGGTAACTGCCTGCTACCAATCCGCAAACCAGCGTGATCAACAATAGCGCAATTAGGTGTGTGGACTGGTTAAAGCCCAACGTAAGCTGTTTTTGCACCAGATTGTTAAAGGTTGGCAACATCAAGGCGGTAATTACAACAGCAATTATTGCTGCCAGCAAAGCCATCAACAAAGCTTCGGCAATAAACTGTGTAATCAGACTTCGTTTTAATGCGCCCAACACTTTCCGTACGCCAACTTCCTGTGCCCGTTTTTCGCTTCTGGCGGTAGCCAAATTCATAAAATTGATGCAGGCGATCAACAGGATAATCCAGGCGATGATGGAAAATAAATGAACGTACTGTATTTGTCCGCCGCCGGTTGCTTTGCCGTTTTCAAATTCATCATATAAGTGCCATTGGCCCATGTTCCATAAAAACGGACGGGCAATAACTTGCGGCTCTCTTTGCTGAATGAAATTGTATAATTGCTTGTTTACCGATGCCGGGTTTGCGCCTGGTTTTAATTCAACATAAGTGCTTAATGTATTATTGCCCCAAGTATACAACCATGGGCTTTGATCGTAGATGGTTTTAAAAGGCGCTGCCCATTCAAATTGTAAAGTGGCATTTTCCGGCAGGTCTTTTAATACGCCGGTAATGATGTAATCCTGTTTGTTGTCAATCCGTACTGTTTTGCCAACTACATCTTTATCGTTTCCAAAAAATTTCTTTGCTGCTTTTTGGGTTATCACCAATGAATACTGCTGAGCAAATGCTGTTTTTAAGTTGCCTTGTACAAAGGGGAGGGTAAACATGCTGAACAAAGACGGATCCGAATAAATGCCGCCCGCATACATATTTTTATCACCAATAGAAAAAAGCGTTGCATCCTCATCATATATCCGGCAAGTATTGGCAACGCCCGGTATTTCTGCCTGCATTGCCGGTCCCATTACTCCGGGTGTTGAGCCGAAAGTTGCCACATAGGTATCGTACTTTTGGTTCTCGCGGATTAAATACAAGTTGTCTTTTTTCAAGTTGAATTTATCCCAGTTTACTTCATCTTCCACCCATAAAAAAATAAGTGCCGCACAGGCAATACCGATGGCCAAACCAAATACATTGAGCAAGCTGTAAACTTTGTTTTTTTTAAAGCTGCGGATGGCGGTTTTGATGTAGTTTCTGAACATGGTTGTGGTTCTTTTATGGTTTAATATTTTGGTGCGGGGTTTGGGGTGCGAGGACTTTGCAAATTGCTCATGCCTCTTACCTCAAACCTGATGCTTCTTTTATCGATACTTTTTTGGTGTGAGGTTTCAGGTATGAGGCTTTGCAAGATGCCCTTACCTCAAACCTCTCACCTCAAACCTATTCACTCCTCAAACTTTTCACCGGATTGGCTAATGCTGCTTTTACCGCCTGAAAACTGATGGTGATAAAGGCGATAAGCAACGAACCAACACCTGTTAAAATCAAAACCCACAAACTTAAATTGATGCGGTACGGGAAGTTTTGCAGCCACTTGTTCATCGCATACCAGGCAAGCGGCGAGGCAATCACAACGGCAATCAAAACAAGTGTTAAAAAATTAACTGTCAGTATTCCTGTAATATCTGTTAAGGTTGCGCCCAATACTTTTCGTATGCCGATTTCTTTAACCCTTTGCTCGATTGCAAGCGTTGCCAAACCAAACAAACCCAAACAAGAGATCAGGATGGACATCACAGAAGCAATGGTGATGATCTGTTTCCACCGGCTTTCCTGATCGTATTGCCCGGCAAGCATATCTGTTAAAAAATTATAAGTGCAAGGATAATCCAGGACCAACTTTTTAAATTCTGTATTGATGGCTTTTAAGGCAGCAACTTTTTGGTTTTCATCAATTTTTATCAATACCTGGCCGTACGTAGCGGCTGCTGGTTGTTTTAAAAGTAGCGGTTCAATCTTTGAATTTAAAGAAGCATTATGAAAATCAGCGGTAACACCAATTACAGTATACATGTGTTTATTCTCTCCAATTAAGTGTCCTATCGGACTGTCTTTCCAACCGGCAGCTTTTGCAAAAAACTGGTTAATGAGACAATGTGTTGTATCACCGGCAACGGTTGTAAACCCTCTTCCTTGTTTAATTGGAATGTTTAATTCTTTTAAAAATTGATCGTCAATTTCAAAGAACGGTGTGTTTAATTTTTTTCCGTCAACGTCAAATTCCATTCCTGTCATGCCGGTAAAAGGCGTTACTTGTCCGGATACTTCTTTTATAGATGAATATTTGGAAAGCTGGCTTTTAAAAAGTTCAAAGTTTGGATGTTTCTCCTGAGGAAATCGTACATCCACAATGTTTTGCGGTTTGTATCCAAGGTCAGCATTGATCAACAAGTTAAACTGTTTTTGCATTACAATTGTCCCGATTGCCAGAAACACGGCAACCACAAATTGTACAACAACCAAACTTTTGGCCAGGTAATTATTACTGCTGATTTTAAGTTTGCCATATAAAGTTTGCACTGGGTTAAAACCTGAAAGTACAACTGCAGGATAAAAGCCGGCCAGTAAAGTATTGACCAAAATAAGGAGGATAAAAACAGCTAAGGTTTGGCCGTTAACCAAATAGGAAAGTTGAAGATTTTTATCCGCTAACTGATTGAATTTTGGTAAACAGATTGCCACTAAAGTTATAGCGATAAAAGAAGCAATCAGCGTTAGCAAAAAAGATTCGCCTATAAATTGCAGGATCAATTGCCAACGTGTACTGCCGTTTACTTTGCGGATCCCGATCTCTTTGCTTCGCCTTAAAGAACTTGATAAGCTTAGGTTGATAAAATTGATGCAGGCAATAAACAGGATAAACAAAGCAATACCGCCTAAAATATAAGAAAAATCAATTTTGCTTGAAGCTGTTATGCCGTTGCCTGTGCCATAATCTTTATCTAAGTGAATGTTATAATAAGGTTGTAACTTATAACTGGAACCTGCTTTTTCACCATAGGTTTTTTTCATTTCGGCTATTAGTTTGCCTGCATATTGGTTAAACACCTGTGCCATTTTTTGCTCTGCAACCTGTGGGTTTGCGCCTTTTTTTAAATAGATAAAAGAGTTGAGGAAAGAATTGAACCAATCCAACGAAGTATATTTTGAAGGAAGCGTACGTTCAATATTCAGTAAAAAATCAAAACGGACGGTAGAATTGTACGGAGTTTCATTGGCTACGCCCGATACGATAAAAGGCACAAAATTTCCATTTTGATTAATTTGTAAAGTTTTGCCTATCGGGTTTTGATCGCCAAAGTATTTTTTAGCAATGGCTGTTGTAATCACCACATTGCTGATTTGATCCAATGCTGTTTTAGGATTGCCTTTTATTAAAGGAAAAGAGAATATTTTAAAAAAGCTTTTATCGGCATAAAGCATCTTCTCTGAAATTATATTTCCCCCTTTTTTAACTAATTCTTCCCCGCCGCCGTTTATCCTGCAAAATTCCTGTATTTCGGGTATTTCCTGTTTAAACGTTTCGCCTTGTACGCCTCCTGTAAACCCGCTTTTATATTCCGTGCCGTCCGGCCCGTGCCCGTCTTGTACAAGCCGGTAAATTTGCGCCCCGTTGGTTTGAAAGCGGTCAAAACTAAGATCGTCTTTGATATACAATACAATCAGCATCACGCAAGCAAGGCCGATACTTAAACCAAAAATGTTGATAGCGGTATAAGTTTTGTTCCGCCTCATGTGGTTTACTGCTGTTTTGATGTAGTTTTTAAGCATGGTTTTTAGTTTTTAGTTGATACTTCTTTTATCAATACTTTTTTGGTGTGAGGTTTCAGGCATGAGGCTTTGCAAACTGCTGATACCTCAAACCTCTTACCCCAAACCTCATTCACTCCGCAAACTCTTCACCGGATTGGCCAATGCTGCTTTTATCGCCTGAAAACTGATGGTAAGGAGGGCGATTAAAATAGCTAAACCGCCTGCCACAGAGAAAACCCACCATTTAATAGCAATACGATAAGCAAAACCCTGGAGCCATTCGTGCATAAAGTACCAGGCAAGCGGAGAGGCCACCAGTACGGCAATCAGGGTCAACTTTAAAAAATCTTTTGCAATTAAGGCAACAATTCCACTAACTCCTGCACCTAAAACCTTGCGTATGCCAATCTCTTTGGTGCGCTGCATGGTGGTAAAAGCTACCAAACCAAACAAACCCAGGCAGGCCAATAAAATTGCAAGTATTGAAAAAGTGCTGAAAACTTTAGCCGATCTTTGTTCTGAGACATACAAACTATTGTATTCATCGTCCAAAAAACGATATTCAAACGGCATTGACGGCACGCGTTGTTTCCACAGGTTCTGTAACGAATGTAGGGTTGCAGGCAAATTTTTTCCGCTTACCCTAACAAAGAAATCGTTCGTATAATTTCGGTCTAAAAACAACATAAGCGGACCAATCGGCTGGTGGAAAGACGAAAAATGAAAGTCCTTTACGACTGCTTTTACCACGCCGGGAGCATTTTTATCTACCACCTTTCCGATCGCTTGTTCTGGTGTCCATCCAAAAGCTTTTACCGCAGTCTCATTTAAAATAAAAGTATACTTAAAGTTTTTACTTTGATTTGTGGTGTCTGTAAGCTTCAAATCAGCACGGGTAAAGTCCGTTCCAGCAATGATTTTCATGCCCATTGTTTTAATAAAATCTAAATCAGATGGGAGGGCCGTAATATCCAAGCTGACTTTGCCATGGCCGGTTTCGGTACTGATCCCATCGCCCCAACGCACAAAAGTTGGCGTTGCATTGGCACCACTCACACTAATTACCTGTGGCAACCTGCTGATTTCTGCTTTAATTGGTTCATAATTTTGTCTTACCTGCTGTGTGATCGGTAATACCAAAATATGTTCTTTATCATAACCAAGATCTTTACTTTGAATATAGTTGAGTTGCTGTAAGATAATTATCGTGGCAACAATTAAAAATACGGAAACTGCAAATTGGAAAACAATCAACGATTTCCGCAAAGTTCCACCGGAAGAAGAAAGCCTTAATCCCGATTTTAAAATATGAACAATCTTGGTGTTAGAAAGTATAAATGCCGGATAGGCACCCGAAGCAAAAGCAATTACAATAAATAAAATCACCATTGTAATAAGCGGAACCGGCTTCATTATCAGCGAAAATGAAAGTAGTTTGCCGGTTAGCTGGTTAAAATAGGGCAGAAGAATGGCTGCAAGTATAAGTGCGATGACGAGCGATAATAGCGTAAGTAAAAATGATTCGCCGATAAACTGTTTGAAAAGCTGTAATTTTTCTGCACCCAAAACTTTTCTGATACCAATCTCCGCACTTCGGGCACTCGATTGTACAGTAGCCAGGTTAGTATAGTTGATACAGGCAATCATCAGTATCAGCAAAGCAATAATTCCAAGTATGTAAACGGTAGTAATGCTGCCGCTTGGTTCCAAACCATCCAATTGCGAATACAAGTGAACGCTAAGCAAAGGTTCAAGATTGTAAAGCAAGGGACTGTTGTTTTCTAATTTCAGCTCATTTTTGCTTATCCCAAACATGTAAGCGTTTAACTGCCGCTGGAAACCTTTCAATTCGTCCTTATTTTTCAGAAGTAAGTAAGTTGTATAATTGGCTGTCCACCATTCTTCGCTTGCTGCTGCTTTAAGCGATGTAAACGACGCAATAAAATCATATTTAACCTGTGAATTTTCAGGAGCATCGGCAACTACGCCCGTTATAGTGTAATCTTTATCTTTCCCGATGGCGACATTTATTGTTTTACCGATTGGGTCAATACCATTAAAATATTTTTTCGCCGTTTTTGCCGTAATCACAACCTCATTTGGCGCATTTAAAGCTGTTTTTGGATTTCCACGGATCAGTTTGAAAGAGAAAATATTAAAAATTGAAGGGTCTGCAAACAGGAAGTTCTTTTCATGAAACACTTCCTGGCCATTTTTAACGATGGCCTCACTGTTCATTAACCTTACATAATCTTGAATTTGCGGGAAGGTGCGTGATAATTGCGGGCCAGCTTTGGTGCCAGTCAAAGCAACTTTTTGGGCACCGCCATCGCCGTATTGCATTGTCATGCGAACAATCCGGTCAGCTTTTTTGTTAAAACGGTCGTAACTTAGTTCATTAATGACAAACAAACTAATGAGCAGGCAACTGACTAAACCGGCTGTTAAACCCACAACATTAATCAAGGTGAATAATTTACTTTTTTGCAGCCTTCGTAACGCAATTTTGATGTAGTTTTTAAACATGGTTTATTTTATTACACAGATGTAAACTGATTACACAGATTTTGATGCTTCTTTTATCAATGTTTTTTAGGTGAGAGGTGAGAGGTATGAGGCTTTGCAAACTGCTGATACCTCAAACCTCTTACCCCAAACCTATTCACTCCGCAAACTCTTTACCGGATTGGCCAATGCTGCTTTTATCGCCTGAAAACTGATGGTTGCCAAAGCGATAACCAAAGCTATGATAGCAGCCAAAGCAAAAATCCACCAACTCATAGTGATACGGTAAGCAAAATTTTGTAGCCATTTTTGCATTGCCCACCATGCAACTGGTGAGGCAATAACAATGGAGATTAAAACAAGCAGCAAAAAATCTTTAGATAAGAGGGCAGTGATTTGTTGGACAGAAGCTCCTAAGACTTTGCGGATTCCAATCTCTTTGGTTCGTTGTTCTGCATTAAATGCAGCCAATCCAAATAACCCTAACGCTGAAATGATAATGGCTATGACAGAAAAAATAAGAATGAGCCGGGATGTTTTAATGTCAGATTTGTAGAGGCGGCTAAAACTATCATCCAAAAAAGTAAATTTAAACGGTTCGTCTGGAAAAGATTTGTTCCATATTGCTTTAACTGCCGTTATTGCTTTTGAAATATTTCCCGGATTTACTTTTATAAAAAAATACGGGTTATCGTCTTCATCATTTGTGATAACCATCGGGCCAATCACTTCGTGCAAATTTTTGTAATGAAAGTCTTTTACCACCGCAACAACTTGTCCTGTATCGCCTCCCCAGGAAAAACGTTGTCCGATAATTGGTTGGTGCAACTTAAAACTTGCAGCGGCTGTTTCATTTAAAATATAATTATGATTGGTATTTCCTAGTTCAAACCAATTTCCGGCTTTTAGTTTTAACCGGAACATTTTTTGAAAACCATCACCAACATTTAACCTGGCAATAGCTGGATTATAACTTGTGTCGCGTCCGTTCCAATCTGCATTACCAGAACCACTGCCTGTTACATCAATAATTTCAGATCCTCCGCTGCTTACTGCTGCTATGCTGCTTTGTAATTGTAAATTATGTTTCAAATTTTCATACAATGCCTCTCTTGTTTCCTTTTTTAAAAAGAAGGTTTTGAACGGAACTTGAACAGACATAATCTGTGATACATTGTATCCAGGGTTTATAGTTTGTATAAATTGTAGTTGTTTGTAAATTATAATTGTACCAATAATTAATACGGTAGATAAAGAAAATTGGAATACAACTAAGCCTTTGCGAATAGAACCATCGTTTAATTTTAAAACACTTTTGCCCCTAAAAACATTTAATGGTTTAAAGGACGATAGTAAAGCAGCCGGATATATACCATTTAAAATAGTGGCAAACAATAAGGTCTCTAATAAAACTTGCCACAAGATTGTTGAAGTAATTGGAAGTTCAAAATTTTGTTCAGTTATGATATTGAAAATTGGTAAAAATAATTTAACAAGTAGTATCGTAATAAACAATGCTAAGGCACTTATCACAAGTGATTCTGTAATAAATTGAAAAAATAGGTTTAACCTTCCGGCACCTACAATTTTTCTGATGCTGATTTCCTTTGCCCGCAAACTTGCTTTAGCTGTTGTGAGGTTGATATAATTGATACAAGCAATCACCAATAATAAAAAGCCCAGGATGCTAAAAATGTAAGTTGTTTTTTTGTTGCCATGTGGTAAGGTAGAAAATTGATGGTCTGTTTCAAAATACATATCCTTTAACCTTTCAAGGCTGATCTTGTCTGTATGGACTTTACTATTTTTGTTGATAATATCGTTTAATTTATTTTCAACTTGTGATAAGTTTGCTGCCGGTTTTAATTGTAGAAAAGTAATATAATGAAAGTTGCCCCAGGATTTGTCATTCTTTAATGTTTGCGGGTCAGCTAATCGGCCTCCTATTTGCATCATAATATCAGATTGAAAACTGGAATTTACCGGATTGTTTTTAACAATGCCTTGGACAGTATAGTTAACGGAATCAACCTTAATGATTTTTCCAATCGGGTCTATATCACCAAAATATTTCTTGGCTTTTCCCTGGGTCAAAACAATACTAAAAGGGTCGCGGCTAAAAGAGTTTGCGTTACCGGCCACAAAATCGTAATGAAAAAAGTTAAACCAATTTTTATCTACATAAGCACTGGTTTTTTCTGTAAAAAGTTGATGTTTAATAGTGAAAGTTACATTGTCGGAGGAATTTGTAATTAGACATACAGATTTCGCAACCTCCGGTATTTCTCTATCAGCGGCTTCCCGCAATAGCATGGGTGAAGCTTCAAATTTCCAAGTCTCATTTTTATTGATTTGGATTGTGTTTGTTATGCGAAAAACATGGTCGCTATTTGGCTGATACTCGTCAAAACTTGTTTCATTATGAACCCAGATAAAAATAAAGACAGCAGTGGTCATCCCAACCGACAATCCAAAAAGATTGATCAAAGTAGTAACCTTATTTTTTAAAAGGGTACGCCAGGCAGATTTAAAATAATTCTTAATCATATTTTTTTGATTTTACTGATGCTTCTTTTATCGGTATATTTTTAGCCCCACCTAACCTCCCCAAAGTGGAGGAACCCAAGTGCAGACCTTTCATATTCGCCCTGCAAAAGCCCTCTCTTTTGGAAAGGGTTTGGGTGAGGCTTTTATTCACTCCGCAAACTCTTCACCGGATTGGTCAATGCTTCTTTTATCAATGTTTTTTTGGCAAGAGGTATCAAACATGCAAATCACTGATAGCCGAAAGCTGATCGCTGACAACTCCTTACACCAACAAATTCTCCGTAACCGTTTGCCCGTCCAGCATCCTGATGATCCGGTGGCTGTACCGCGCGTCATGCTCCGAGTGCGTTACCATCACAATCGTGGTTCCCTGCTCGTTCAGTTCGGTCAACAATTGCATCACTTCGTTTCCATTGGATGAATCCAGGTTACCGGTTGGCTCATCTGCCAAGATTAATTTTGGATTGTTGACTACGGCGCGTGCAACAGCAACTCGCTGCTGCTGTCCGCCGGAAAGCTGCTGCGGAAAATGGTTGCGGCGGTGCATGATCTGCATTTTATCTAAAACCACATCTACGCGTTTTTTGCGTTCGGCGCTATCAACACCTAAATAAATGAGCGGCAGTTCTACGTTTTCAAAAACGGTCAACTCGTCAATTAAGTTAAAGCTTTGGAACACAAAACCAATGTTGCGTTTGCGCAAATCCGCCCGTTTGCGTTCATTAAAACCGGCAACTTCAATGTTGTTGAACATAAAGCTTCCGCCATCCGGGTCGTCCAGCAAACCCAAAATGTTGAGCAAGGTAGATTTGCCGCAGCCCGACGGACCCATTACGGCTACAAATTCGCCGTCGTTTACATGGATGGTTAGTTTGTTTAAGGCCGAAGTTTCAATGTCTTCGGTGCGGTAGATTTTTTCGAGGTCGGTAATTTTTATCATGATAGAGAGGTTTGAGGTATCAGGTATGAGGCTTGACACAAGCTGTACACCTTTTACTTTTTATTTTAAATTAATTTATTATCTTTAAACTATGCGTAATTATTCTGAATTATTGGTTTGGCAAAAAAGCCATTGTTTAACATTAAAAGTGCATGCTGTAAGTGCTTCCTTTCCTAAAGAAGAAGTGTGTGGTTTAACCTCACAAATGCGACGGTCAAGTTCGTCTATCCCTACCAATATTGCCGAAGGTTGCGGCCGAAATAGCAATGCGGAAATGAAAAGGTTTCTCATAATTTCTTCTGGTTCAAGTTCTGAGTTGGAATATCAGTTGCTTTTGGTTAAAGACTTAAAATATATTGATGACACCGTTTATAAAGAACTTTCAGAAGCTGTTGTAGAAATCAGAAAAATGATTCACGCTTTTATTAGAGCTTTGCCAGTTACCTGATACCTCAAACCTGATACCTACTGGCTTTTCAACACCAATTCCTGCATATTCCCATAATTTTCATAACTGCTTGTAACCACTTTGTCGCCGGGTTTTAAGCCTTGCAAAATTTCGTAATAATCCGGGTTTTGGCGGCCCAACTGCACATCAACTTTATAAGCCGTTTTGCCGTCGTCGCTCACTTTAAAAATCCAGTTGCCGCCGGTTTGCTGGTAAAAACCGCCTTTGGCTAAAAGCAAAGCTTTGGTTTCGTCGCCTAAAGCCAAGCGGATTTGCAAGGTTTGTCCACGCCGGATACCTTCCGGTACTTTGCCCACAAACTCCATATCTACCTGAAAACGTCCGTTCGTTACCTGCGTAAAAACTTTCTTAATTTTCAGTTTATAGGTTTTGTCAGAGAAATCAAAGTCGCCGGTCAGCCCAGTAAATATGCGGGAAATATAATGTTCGTCCACATCCACCCGAACTTTAAACCCGCTCAAAACATCAATTTGGCCCAAACGCTCGCCCTGGTGTTTGTTTTGTCCGATTTCCGCATCCAAAGAAGTTAATTGGCCATCAACCGGCGCGCGGACAATCAAATCGCCTACTTTTTGCCGCATTACGGCTAAGGCATTTTGCGTACGGTCGAAAGATTGCTTGGCCTGGTTCAGTTCCTGTTTGGTAGAAACCGAATCCTGCTTCAAAATCTGCTGCGTCAGTTTTTTGCGCTTCACCTGGTAATCGTAAGCAATTTGCGATTGCTTAAACTCCTGCAAACCAATCGCTTTCTGTTCGTACAAATGCTTGTTCAGCAAATACAACCTTTCCGATTCTTTAAACGCATTGTCCACGTCCGCCATTTGGTTCAACTTGCTGATGGTATTTTGTTGCGCCGCATTTCGGGAAATCTGCATTTGCGTGAGCAAGTTAAAAACGGAAGTTTCCTGGTTCACCAAACTCAGTTCTAAATCTGTGTTGGCCAGTTTCATAATCGGGTCGCCTTTTTTCATGATGGTTCCGTCTTCCACAAATTTTTGATCTACCCGGCCGCCTTCATTCGCGTCTAAATAAATCGTGGTGATTGGCATCACCACACCGTTAACTGGGATAAACTCCTGGAATGGGCCATTTTTAACTTCGCTGATCGTGATCCTTTCGGTATCCACGTTCAATTTGGATTTGCCGGAAGTAAAATAATAACTGCTGCCGATCAGCAAAACCAGGGCTGTAATTCCGCCAATGGTTAAAAGGCGTTTGGTTGTCCATTTCTTTTTTGCGATAACTCTGTCCACGATGCTTCTTTTATCAGGTATTTTTTAGTGTGTACTATTTGGTTAAAGCAATAGGAAAAGTTGTGCCATCTACATTAAATGCTTGGTTTACAAAATTTTATGTGATAAAAGAAGCATCGGGCTGTGCGTTTGCATTACAAGTAGTGTTCGGTTTTGATACAGTGGTGCAGGCTTAATTTGTAAATGGGCGAAATGGGTTTGAGGAAAAGTAAACCACCACAAAGCTGTCCGTAAACGGACACTTGCTGTACGAAGGCGAACAATTTTTTAGGTAGATAATAAAAATGTTCCTGATTTACAGGAGTTTAGAGAATTGGTATCAGTTGTGGTTATTCAATTCGGAACAAACATTTTGCTATTAGCTCAAACCTGTTGCCTCATACCCAAAACTTATGATCAAAAACTATTTTAAAATTGCCTGGCGGAACCTGATTAAAAACAAAGTATATTCAGCAATAAATATTGTTGGTTTAACTGTTGGAATGGCAGTTATCATGTTAATCGGTTTTTGGATTTATGATGAGTTGTCGTTCAATAAAAGTTTCGACAACTATGATCACATAGTAAAATTCATTCAAAATTCAAGCGATGGAAAAGATATTTCAACTTACCCAACAGTTTCTATTCCTTTAGTTTTAGAGCTTAGAAACAAGTATGCTTCCGATTTTAAGCATCTAGCTTTAAGCAAGTCTGATGAACTACACATACTTTCATTTGGAGATAAAAAGATAAGTAAAATAGGAATTTACGCAGAACCGGAAATGCCTGAAATTCTGTCTTTAAAAATGGTAAGTGGAGAGCTTCGGGGAATACAAGATCAATCTACCATAATGATCAGCGAATCTCTTGCTAAAATCATATTTGGTAATGCCGATCCTTTAAATAAAGTACTCTTAACAGACGATAAAAAGAGTTATAAAGTAAGTGGCATTTTTAAAGATTTTGGGCGAAATACAGATTTTAAGGGAGTAGATTTTTTAATGCCTTGGTCAGCTTTAGTTGCAGAAAAAAAATGGATAAAAGAAGCGTATGCAGATTGGAATGATAACTCGTTTCTTCTCTATGGCGAACTGAATGAACATTCAGGATTAGATGAAGTAAACGCAAAAGTTAAAAATATTTTTATTGGAAAGCCTGGCCGAAATGATGACGCAAAAATCGTTTTACAACCTATGCGTAACTGGCACTTGTACAATGAATTTAGACATGGTATAAATACAGGAGGTGCTATTCAATATGTTTGGATGTTTGCTTTAATCGGCTTATTTGTTCTACTGCTTGCTTGCATCAATTTTATGAATTTAAGTACTGCACGATCACAAATTCGTGCCAAAGAAGTAGGCGTAAGAAAAGCAATTGGCTCGCAACGCAAACAGCTTATTATTCAGTTTTTAAGTGAATCTATATTAATCACTTTTATTGCTTTACTGCTTGCTTTGTTATTGGTAAAACTATCCTTGCCAAAATTTAATATGTTGGCTGAAAAAAGCTTGATTATTCCTTGGTCAAACCCGATTTTCTGGTTGATGATTTTAAGTTTTACTTTATTTACCGGATTAATTTCTGGCAGTTATCCTGCTCTGTATCTTTCATCATTTAATACTATTAAAGTATTAAAAGGAACCTTTAAAGTCGGACGTTTTGCTGCTGTACCTCGTCAGGTATTGGTCGTTTTTCAGTTTAGTATTTCAGTAATACTGATTATTGGAACGATCGTCGTATTTCAACAAATTCAATATGCTAAAAACCGGCCTCTTGGTTATGATAAAAATGGTTTGATTACTATAGATATGTCAACACCAAATTTACACGGCAAGTACGATTTACTGCGAAGCGAACTGCTAAATTCAGGCGCATCTATTAACATGGCAGAAGCTTCCAATTCTGCAACTAATATTGGTTCTCATTTAACTGGTTTTAAATGGAAAGGAAAAGATCCAAATGTTGATAAAGATATTAGCGTTTCAGGGGTTACACACGATTTTGGAAAAACAGTAGGTTGGCTCTTTGCTGCCGGTCGTGATTTTTCAAGACAATATGGTACAGATACAACAGGGATGATTGTAAATGAAGCGGCAGTAAAACACATGGGATTAAAAAATCCGATAGGCGAAACGGTGAAATTTAACGATGTTCCTTATCATGTAATAGGCGTAATTAAGGATGTAGTAATGGAATCACCTTATGAGCAGGCACAACCAACTGTGTTTTTTTTGAATTATGAAGGTGCTACCATTACCATAAGACTAAATCCAAGAATGAGCACAAGGGAATCTTTAGCAAAAATAAAGGCCATATTTGAAAAGTTAGATCCTGCTGCACCATTTGATTTTCGATTTGTAGATGCTGATTTTGCCTACAAGTTTGCTGCTGAGCAACGGGTTGGCAGTTTAGCTACTTTCTTCGCTGTTTTTGCTGTTCTGATTAGTTGTCTGGGTATTTTCGGTTTAGCTTCTTTTATAGCAGAACAACGAGTAAAAGAAATCGGTATCCGGAAAGTATTGGGCGCATCCGTAGTAAATCTTTGGGCTTTGTTGTCCAAAGATTTCCTGGTGCTGGTTTCGATATCGTTCTTGATCGCCATTCCTGCTTCCTATTATTTTATGCACCAATGGCTTCAGCATTACGAATATCGAACCGAAATTTCGATTTGGGTTTTCCTGTTTACAGCTGTCGGTGCTATCGTTATCACTTTACTCACCGTCAGTTTTCAGGCGATAAAAGCAGCATTGGCTAACCCAGTAAAAAGTTTGAGGAGTGAATGAGGAAGAAGCTGTCAGCAATCAGCTTTTGGCTATCATCGGATTGCAAGTTTAAAACCTCAAACCCCATGCCTCCAACCCAATAAATAAACTATACAAAAAGCTGAAGGCTGATTGCTGACAGCTAAAAGCTTAAAATCATGATCAAAAACTATTTTAAAATCGCCTGGCGGAACTTAAAACGTAACCAATCCTACACTTTAATTAATGTTTTGGGATTGTCTTTAGGTATGGCTTGCGGCATCCTGATTTTTACGCTGGTAAAATATCATTTAAGCTTTGATGATTTTCATCGTGATAAAAACCGGATTTACCGCATCGTTACCGAGTTTCACGAAGACGGCATCAATTATTCGCAAGGCGTTCCGTCGCCGCTGGGCAAAGCTTTTCGCAATGATTATGCTTTTGCAGAAAAAACAGCCCGCGTAGTAACTTATGGAAACAGCCTGATTTCTATTCCAGCAAGCAAAGACAACAAAAAATTTGAAGAGGAAAACGGCGTTGCTTTTGCCGAACCTGAGTTTTTTGATATTTTCAATTTCCCCTTAAAAACAGGTGATAAAAGAAGCATGCTGACGGAATTGAATACAGCAGTCATCACCCAAAACCTGGCCGATAAATATTTTTCCAAAGAAAACCCAATTGGAAAAATTATTCGGGTAAGCAATAAAATCGATTTTAAAATAACTGGGATACTCCAAAATATTCCAGTTAACACAGATCGGAAACAGGAAATTTATCTTTCTTATTCTAGTTTAAAACAACGAAGCAGGTGGCTGGCCAGCGATAGCAGTTGGGCAGGCGTAAACAGTGGAATGCAGTTTTTTGTAAGATTGAAACCAAATGTTTTGCCTGCTGATGTAGCAAAAGTTTTCCCGGCATTCCGCAAAAAGTATTTAGGAAAAGATGAAGTGAACGAATTCTTTTTCAACCTGCAACCGCTTACCGATATCCATTTTAATACCAATTATGATGGTGAAACCGATAAAAAATATTTGTGGGCTTTGGCATTAATCGGGTTGTTTTTAATTACTACGGCTTGCGTTAACTTTATCAATTTAGCAACGGCGCAAGCGTTAAAACGTGCCAAAGAAGTTGGTGTACGCAAAGTTTTAGGAAGTTTACGCGGACAACTTTTCTGGCAATTTATAGCAGAAACGGCATTGATTACTGTTTTTGCATTATTTATTTCTTGGTGTTTGGCAGAACTGGCTATTCCTTATATCAATCAACTTTTTAAAACGGAGCTTTCCGTCAACATCTTCCATGATCTTCCTTTAATGTTTTTTCTTTTACTGCTTTCGGTATTGATCGTCTTTCTGTCTGGCTCTTATCCGGGCTTAATTTTGTCCAACTTCAAACCAGTTACAGCATTAAAAGGAAAACTCACCCAACATGATGCTGGTGGTTTTCCATTGAGAAGGGTTTTGGTGATTGTGCAGTTTGCCATTTCACAAATACTAATTATTGGAACAATTGTGATTTCGGCACAAATAAGATATGCCGCCAAAGCTGATTTGGGTTTTAGAAAAGACGGAATTGTATTGCTGAACCTGCCAAATTCTTCTGTATCAAAAATGAAGGTTTTAAAAACAAGACTTTTATCTGTTGCCGGGACTCAAAATGTAAGTTTTTGTTTTGAACCACCTGCTTCCGGTAATAATAATGGCAGAGATATCCAATATGAAAACAGGCCGGTAAAAGAAGCATTTACAGTTGATGTAAAAGATGCTGACAATCAATATATTTCAACTTTCGATTTGAAGTTAATTGCCGGTAGGAATATTTTTCCTTCTGATACTATCCGAGAATACTTGGTAAATGAAACATTGGTTAATAAATTACATCTAAAGTCACCGCAAGAAATCATTGGGAAAACAGTTAACATCAACGACAAAAAAGCACAAGTTGTAGGTGTGCTAAAAGATTTTAAATCCGAATCTTTTAGAAATGAAATCAGGCCAATTGCAATTGCTTCAAATCCTATTCAATACAATTATGCGGCCGTTCGCATTAACCTTAACAACATCAAACCAACTTTAACTGCTTTAGAAAAGGTTTGGAAAGAAACCTATCCGGAGTATGTTTATTCTGCTGTTTTTGTGGATGAAAAGATTGCCAAATTTTACGAATTGGATAATACTATTTTGCGCTTGGTACAAGGTTTTGCCGGTATCGCCATCCTGATTGGTTGTTTAGGTTTGTATGGTTTGGTTTCTTTTATGGCCGCACAAAAAACCAAAGAAATTGGCGTACGCAAAGTGCTTGGCGCAAGTATGCAAAACATATTATGGCTGTTTGGCAAAGAGTTTTCCCGGCTGCTGCTGGTTGCGTTTGTAATTGCGGCACCACTTTCGTGGCTGGTAATGCACCATTGGCTGCAGGAGTTTGTGTACCGTATTAGTATTGGCCCGTGGATTTTCCTGATCGCCATTCTTTCAACTTTTATAATTGCAGGGATAACCGTTGGGTTTAAGTCGGTAAAAGCAGCATTGGCCAATCCGGTAAAAAGTTTGCGGAGTGAGTAAGGAGGAAGCGGTCAGCAATCAGCTTTTGGCTATTAGCGGATTGCAAGTTTAAAACCTCATGCCTCATGCCTAACACCAAAAAAACACCGATAAAAGAAGCATTAGAAAATATACAAACCGCTGAAAGCCGATTGCCGACAGCTAAAAGCTCAAGAAAATGATCAAAAACTATTTTAAAATTGCCTGGCGGAACCTCATCAAAAACAAAGGTTATTCGGCCATTAACATTGTTGGTTTGGCCGTTGGGATGGCGGTTGCGTTACTGCTAACACTTTGGGTTTATGATGAGTTATCCTTCAATAAATCTTTCCAAAACTCGGATAGGATTGCGCTGGTGATGCAAAATAAACAAAGCAATTCTGGTATTGAAACCTGGCCGTTAACGCCCTATCCGCTGGCCGATGCCCTTCGTTCCGAATATGGCAGCAGTTTTAAACAGGTTGTATTGGCAACTGCAACCTGGCCACATTTGCTCAATACCGGTTCTAAAAAGCTATCGCCAACCGGAACTTATTTTGAACCGGGCGTTACCAAAATGCTTAATTTAAAAATGTTGAGCGGTTCTGAAAACGGATTGCAGGACCAGAATTCTGTTTTACTTTCCAACCTGGTTGCAGCATCATTATTCGGAAAAACAAATCCAATCGGCCAGATCATCAAAATGGATAACAAAACGCCGGTTAAAGTTGCGGGTGTTTACCAAGCTTTACCGCTCAATTCTGCTTTTGCTGATGTGCAATTTATAGCGCCCTGGAAGTTGTATTACAGTAATACGGATTGGATCAGAACAGCGGAAGACCCGTGGCGGCCAAATGCTTTTTTTACCTATATAGAATTGGCAGCGAATGCCGACCTGGAAAAAGTATCAACCCAAATTAAAGATGTGCGGCTTAAACATGTTAACCAAAATTTGGCCAAACAAAACCCGCAATTGTTTTTGCAACCGATGCGCAAATGGCACCTGTATAACGAATTTAAAAATGGCGTAAACACTGGCGGCCGCATTCAATACGTGTGGCTTTTTGGGTTGATTGGCGCGTTCGTACTGTTTTTAGCCTGCATTAATTTTATGAACCTAAGCACCGCTCGAAGCGAAAAACGGGCAAAAGAAGTTGGCATCCGTAAAACAATAGGTTCATCGCGCCAGCAATTAACCAATCAGTTTTTTGCAGAATCTTTACTTTTTGTGTTTCTGGCTTTTTTTGTGAGTCTGATTTTGGTGCAATTTTCACTTCCCGTTTTTAACCAGGTTGCCGGAAAAGAAACCCATATTTTGTGGACAAACCCTTATTTCTGGCTTTCGAGTTTAACCTTTTGTTTGCTTACCGGCATAATTGCCGGGTTGTATCCGGCTTTGTATCTTTCATCTTTCGAGCCGATCAAAGTGTTAAAAGGAACGTTTCGTTTAGGCCGTTCGGCAGCTACACCGCGCCAGGTTCTGGTGGTTGTACAATTTACGGTTTCTATCGTTTTAATTATTGGCACGATAGCTGTTTTCCGGCAAATCCAATTTGCCAAAAACCGGCCGGTAGGCTATAACCGCAACGGTTTGGTGATGATCGGGATGCCTTCCGCAGAAATGCACAACCATTTTGAGGCGGTAAAAACAGTATTGAAAAATGAAGGCGCCATTGTAGATATGACCGAATCTGAAGGTGCGGTTACCAATATAAACTCAACCAATACGGGTTTTGACTGGAAAGGAAAAGATCCTTCGCTGCCAACCGAATTTCCAAAAACAGATGTTTCTTTCGATTACGGCAAAACTATTGGTTTACAGTTTCTTGCCGGTCGTGATTTTTCTAAAGATTTTGCAAGTGATTCTTCCGCAGTAATTATCAACGAAGCTGCTGCCAAATTAATGCAAATGAAACATCCGGTTGGAGAAACCATCACCTGGGACGGCCATCCAATCCAGATTATTGGTGTGGTAAAAGATGTGGTAATGGAATCGCCTTATGCACCCGTAAGGCCGTCTATATTTAATTTATTAACTGAACCTGGAAGTGTGCTGATCGCCAGGATCAACCCGAAAAGAAGTGCAAGTGAGGCTTTGCAGCAGATTGAAAAAGTGTATAAAACGTACAATCCGGAGCAGCCGTTTGATTATAAGTTTGTTGATGAGGATTACAATCGCAAGTTTGGCGATGAAGAACGCATTGGCAAATTAGCCGGCGGTTTTGCGGCGCTGGCCATTTTTATCAGTTGTTTAGGTTTGTTCGGTATGGCCTCGTTTGTAGCCGAACAGCGCCGGAAAGAAATTGGCGTACGCAAAGTGCTTGGTGCTTCGGTTTTCAATTTGTGGCAAATGCTTTCTAAAGATTTTGTACAACTGGTTTTTTTATCCCTGCTGATTGCCACGCCAATTGCCTGGTTATTTCTACATTACTGGCTGCAGCAATACGCGTATCATGCGTCAATTTCCATCTGGGTTTTTGCAATTGCCGGTTTCGGGGCTATTGGCATTACCTTGCTTACCGTTAGTTTTCAGGCGATAAAAGCAGCATTGGCCAATCCGGTGAAGAGTTTGAGGAGTGAGTGAGGGGGAAGCGGTCAGCAATCAGCTTTCGGCTTTCAGCGACATGCAAAGCCTCGACCTCAAACCCAAATAATAAACTATACAAGAAGCTGAAAGCCGATAGCTGAAAACTGAAAGCCGTTCACTATAATTGCTTTACCAAATTATTCTATGAGCCTGAAACATGCCTGCATCCTGATTATTGATGACGATACCGATGTGCTGACTGCCGTTCGCCTCCTGTTAAAACCGGTGGTAAAAGAAGTCATCACAGAGAAAAACCCGGAAAATATCCGTTCGATTTTGGCCAAAAATACATTCGATCTGATCTTGCTCGATATGAATTTTAACAGCTCGATCAATACCGGAAACGAAGGTTTGTTTTGGTTGAAAAAGGTCCGCGAATTCAAATCGGATGCGGCCGTGATCATGATTACGGCTTACGGCGATATTGATTTGGCCGTACGTTCCCTAAAAGAAGGCGCGGCAGATTTTATGGTGAAACCCTGGCACAACGAAGTGCTGCTGAATGTGATTACAGAGGCTTTAGAAAAACGTTCCAAAACAAAATCTCCGACTACTTTTAACCTCGAACGCAATTCCATTATCGGCAAAGAGCTGCTGGGCGAATCCGAAATTATGCACGAAATCTTTTACAAGATTGAAAAAATCGCGCCAACCGATGCCAACATTTTGATTTTGGGCGAAAACGGGACCGGGAAAGATTTGATCGCCAAAGCTATCCACCAGCAATCGCTTCGTTCGGCAAAAGCTTACGTAAAAGTGGATGTGGGCGCGTTGTCCGAAAACTTGTTTGAAAGCGAACTTTTCGGCCATAAAAAAGGTGCTTTTACCGATGCGCGCGAAGACCGGATCGGCCGTTTTGAAGCCGCACACAACGGTACTTTGTTTTTGGATGAGATTGGCAATATCGCTTTGCACCAACAATCCAAACTGCTGACGGTTCTGCAAAACCGACAAGTAACCAAGTTGGGCAGTAACCAACCCGTTGATGTAAATATCCGCTTGATTTGTGCAACCAACGTTCCTTTAAATGAGCTGGCTAATGAAAGCCGTTTCCGCCGGGATCTCATGTATCGGATCAACACCGTGGAAATTACCGTTCCACCATTGCGCAAACGCGGAAAAGATATTGAAGTGCTGGCCAACTATTTCAGCAAATTGTACAGCGCAAAATACCTCAAACCGGTTTTGGAACTGGAGCCGAAAGCTTTGCTCAAGCTGCAGCAATACTATTTTCCGGGCAACGTGCGCGAATTGCAATACATTATGGAACGCGCCGTCATCATGTCCGACGGGCCGGTTTTGCGTGCCGATGAACTGATCTTTTCACCCATCGAATCTGTGCACGAAACGGAGCAGCCGGACGAACTTCGTCTCAGTTCCATCGAAAAAAATACGATTCTACGCGTGATTGAACTCCACAACGGCAACATCACCAAAGCCGCCAAAGAATTGGGTTTAACCCGGACAGCACTTTATAGGAGGTTGAGTAAGTATGAGATTTAGAGGAAGCTATCAGTTGTCAGCAATCAGCTTTCGGCCATCAGTTGTCAGCAATCAGCTTTCAGCTAAATATCAAATTTACGACCTTGCTGAAAGCTGACTGCTGAAAGCTAAAAGCTCTCCCACCCATGAAAACCCGCTGGCCCATCCTCTTCCGCATACTGTTTTTACCAGCAACTTTTTGCTTGGCAGGTTTTCTTTTTTTTCATCATTGGTTGGGGCTTTTTTATGGGATGCTGGTCGTGATTTTGGTACAACTAATTGAACTGTATAATTTTCACCAAAAAATTTATGTCGAGTTAGACCAGTTTTCCGAAGCCATCCGCTACCGCGATTTTTCCCGGCATTACAATACCAAAGGTTCAACAGTTGGTTTGGAAGAGTTGCGCGTTGGTTTTAATTCGATCAACACCACTTTTAAAACCATTTCGCGCGAGAAGGAAACGCAATACCAGTACCTGCAAAAAATACTGGAACTGGTTGGGACGGGCATTTTATCGTACGAAGCTGAAACCGGCGACGTGGTTTGGATGAACGAAACGCTAAAATCCATGCTTCTTTTACCGTACTTAAAAAATATCCGCTCGCTGCAAAAGCGCGACGGGCATTTGTACCAAGAAATTATCAGCCTTAAAAACAGCAACAGTTCGATTGTTACTTTGCAAGGGCCGCAATCGTCTATCAAAGTTTTGTTATCGGCCACCGGGTTTCAAACCGAAGGCAAACGCTACAAACTGCTGGCTTTGCAAAACGTGAACGAGGCATTGGATGAAACCGAATCGCGCGCCTGGCAAAAGTTGTTAAGTGTGATGACGCACGAAATTATGAATTCCATCGCGCCGATTTCTTCCCTCGCCAATACGTTGAAAAACCGCTTGCAGGAAGCCAATGCTTCTTTTACCGCCCCAAAATCAGAACCGGCTTTGCTGGAAGATTTAGAACTGGGCATTGATACCATCCAACGCAGGAGTGAAGGCTTGCTCAAATTTGCGGAAACTTACCGTAACCTCAATAAAATCATCACTTTAAGTGTAAAAAAGGTTTATGTGCGTGATCTTTTTGAAAGTTTAAACACGCTGATGGAGCCAACTTTAGCACAGAAAAACATTGAGTTGGACATCGTTTTAAAAGACCCGGGATTAACGGTAGAAGTGGATCCGATGCTGATCGAGCAAGTGCTGATCAACCTGTTGGTGAATGCCATTGAAGCCGTAAAAGAACGCGAAAAGCCACAGATCGTGCTTTCCGGTTATGTTTTGAACGATAAAAAAACCGTGATCAAAATAACCGATAACGGCACCGGCATGGCCGAAGATTTATTGGAGCAGATTTTCGTTCCGTTTTTCAGCACCAAAAAAAACGGCAGCGGCATTGGCCTAAGTTTGTGTAAGCAAATTATGCTGCTGCACAAAGCGCAAATCCAGGCACAATCGGTAGAAGGGGAAGGGACGGCGTTTTTGTTGACGTTTTAAAAGAAGGTGAAATTTAAATTGTTAAAACTTTTGCCAACAGCAATTATTTGTATTTTTGATAATTAACCTTACTGCAATTGCCACATTTGTATATTATTTCCGGTTGCAACGGAGCTGGTAAAACAACTGCATCTTATACAATTTTGCCCGAAATCCTCAATTGTAAAGAATTTGTAAATGCCGATGAAATTGCAAAAGGACTTTCTCCTTTTCAGCCCGAAACGGTTTCTATTTTAGCAGGAAGGATCATGCTGGAACGGATCAATGAAATGTTGGCGCAAGGCGTGGATTTTGCCATTGAAACCACTTTGACCACGCTTTCCTATCAGCAAACGATTGAACATGCAAAACGCAAAGGTTACACTATTACATTGTTGTTCTTTTGGCTGAATCATGTAAATTTAGCTATTGAAAGGGTAAAAACCAGGGTTGCAGAAGGCGGGCATCATATCCCGGAAGATGTAATAGTTCGAAGATATTATAAAGGCATTTCCAATTTGATCCAAGTATTTACAAGTTTGTGTGATTATTGGATTATTATTGATAATTCGGTTGAACCTAATTATACTATTGCAACTGGCAACAATGATGTTAATATCAAGGTTAAAAACAAAGATACTTGGATGAAAATATTAGATTTAGCAAATGGAAAATAGCGATTTAAAGAACGAAGAATTACTAAAGAAAATTGAAAAAGGTTTAGACTTAACTTTTAAAAAGTTGTTAAAATCAAAACGCCAAACTGATGGTGTTTTTGTTTTTTCTGAGAACGGCAAAATAATAAAAGTCAAAGCCAGAGACATAAAAGATTAAAATACAAATTTTAAAAATAATGCTTCTTTTACCCTGTAAAATTTGTTCTTGTGTTTTTATATACACGCATACAATCAAACATAAGTTTCAATGATTTTTATGGCATAAAAGAAGCATTACTGTTTTCAATATTATCTTTCAGCAAGCTTTCAAAAATTGTTTAAATTGTTCATGCTCTTTTTGCCAAATGGCAAATGTATAACCATTTGCATTTGCTAACTTGCACCAATGGAAGCGCTCATCAATTACCTATTGCAATTTGGCCACTTAAACCAACAGCAAATTGATTTGGTAAAAAGTAAAGGCGTTTTAAGGGAATTAAAAAAAGATGAATATTATGCCGAAGCCGGAAAAACACCAAGGGAGATTGCATTTTTAACAGAAGGCATTTTTAGGGTTTGTTATTACAACAAACAAGGGGAGGAGATTACCAAGTATTTTATAGATGAAAACAATTTTGTGGTAGACATCAACAGTTACAACCAAAACATTCCTTCTTCAGAATATATACATACCATTACCGATTGCAGGATGATTATTTTTTCAAAGGAAGCGATGCAAGAACTATCTATGACGATCATTGGATGGGATGTTATCATCAGCAAAATTACGGCAAAAGGGTTTGCAGAAAAAGTTAACAAAATCAGTACAATGATGGCGGAAGATGCAACTGAACGTTACCTTAACTTCTTTACAAAGTTCCCTAAACTTGCAAACCGCATCCCGTTATCGTACTTAGCTTCTTATTTGGGCATTACCCCATCATCCTTGAGCCGGATCAGAAAAAACATCAGCAGCTAAATTGCTTTTTGCCAAATGGCAAACGGTTTCATTTTTTAAGTAATGAATTTTGTATCACAATTTAAAAAACTAAAAAATGGAATCCATCATTATTACAGGCGCGACAAGTGGTATTGGCTTTGAATGTGCCATGCAAATGGCCAAAATTGCACCTAACGATCAAATCGTAATTGCTTGTCGAAACCTTGTATCGGGCAATAAAGTTACCCAAAACATCAAACAAAAAACAGGGCATAAAAATTTAATTTGCATGTTGTTGGATTTAGAATCTTTACAATCTGTACGGGAGTTTGCAACACAATTTTCAAAGCAGCCCAACAACAAAATAATTGCACTGATAAACAATGCAGGCATCCAAAATGTTGCAGAAACACAATTTACAAAAGAAGGTTTTGAAGTTACTTTTGGTGTAAACCATTTGGCTACTACTTATCTTACTTTGTTACTTTTGCCATTGATGGACAGCAATGCAAGTATAACGTTTACGGCCAGTGGCACCCATGATCCAAAACAAAAGACAGGAATGGAACCGCCCATATTTAAAAGTGCAAGTGAATTGGCGCATCCAACTGAAACAAATGAGAAACGGATGGCCGTAGGGCAACGCAGATATACCACTTCAAAATTGTGCAACATTTTAACAACCTACGAATTGCAAAGAAAGTTATCCGAAACCAATATCAGGGTAAATGCTTTTGACCCGGGGTTTGTGCCAGGCACGGGACTTGCAAGAAATTATCCGCCATTTTTACGCTTTATATCAAACAAAATTTTGCCCGTGCTTAGGTTTTTTGTACATAATGTAAATACGGCTCCAGTTTCGGGTAAACGCTTGGCAAACCTTGCTTATGCTGACCAATATAAAAACTATAAAGGAAAATATTTTGAAGGCGCTAAAGAAATCAAATCTTCAACTGATTCGTACAATAAAGAATATCAAGATATTTTATGGACATCAACAATTGGCCTGCTTAAAATAAAACAAGATGAAACTTCAGTTCAATTGGCTTGAAACAAACTTTCGATAGCGAAAAAACGTAGCATTAAGTATCAACTTTAAACTACATTCCAAATCCGGCAACGTTTATCTGTACCATAATAAAAATAATGACAAACAACGCTGTAAAAGCCTACCAAAACAACCCGCAATTAAAAACCCCAAAAGCCCCGGAAGGATGGCAGGGGACACCTGTTGATGAAAAAGGCAAATTTTTGAACTTGAGCCATCCTTTTGTTCCAAATTTTGCCGATGTTTTTCGTTGGAAATTAGAAAGCAGCCCTTTCAGAAAAGAAAAAAAGGCAGAAGTTTGGAACCCAACTATTTACAATGATGGTTCCTGGCTGAAAGAAAGTGATGACCTAATTGTATGGCTCGGGCACAGTACTTTTTATATCCGTATCAATGGCGTCCGAATAATAACCGACCCAGTATTTGGTGATATCCTTTCGGTTAAACGTCGTTCCGAATTTCCTGTTGGCCCCCATCTTTTAACAAACCTGGATTATGTTTTATTGTCGCACGACCATCGGGATCATCTGGACGAAAAAAGTTTGAAACTATTATCAAAGCAAAACCTAAATGTTAAATATTTAACGGGATTAGGCATGAAGGCGGTTGTGCATAAATTCACCCAATCAAATAAAATAGAAGAGGCCGGCTGGTACCAGCAATACGAAACCGGCAACAGTCCCATAAAAGTTACTTTTATTCCTTCCAGGCATTGGTCAGCACGCGGTTTGTTTGATGCCAACCAACAGCTTTGGGGAGGGTTTGTAATGGAAGCGGCAAACAAGCGTATTTTATTTGGCGGAGATAGCGGGTACGATACGCATTACAAACAATTGGCGGCCGTTTTCGGTAGTTTTGATTATGCCATTTTAGGCATTGGCGCTTATGAACCAGCTTGGTTTATGAGTGCCAACCACCAATCTCCGGCAGATGCATTGAAAGGTTTTACAG
>NZ_CALMAT010000046.1:0-4985 GCF_937859865.1 uncultured Mucilaginibacter sp. | reverse complement strand
GAATTGAACGCTGCCCGTTTTATACCGATGCATTACGGTACTTTTGACCTTTCAGACGAACCGTTGGGCCAGCCTTTAAAAGATTTACATGCGGCAGCAAAGAAGCTAAACTTGGATGTATTGAGCATCGGCAAACCACTGGTTTTATAATCAAATTTTCAGATACTTCTTTTACCACCTAAAAATTGGTCTTTTTAAACTTGGATAACGATACCAATTTTTAGGGCATAAAAGAAGTATTATATGTTTAGGAACTTGGAAACAAAAAAGTACAAGTCAAAAAAATAAAACCAAAAAATATTTCCAACTTAAACAAATAACAAAAGGCAAATTTACTTTTTGCCAATTTGCTGTTTGATGTTTTCCCGGTGCATGGCGCCCCATTTACTTAAAGAGCGCACTACATCTTCTAAAGTATTGCTGTATTCGGTCAGTTCATATTCAACTGTAACCGGCATTGCCACAGCATTTACATTTCGTTTTACAAACCCGTTCATTTCCAAGTCTTTCAATTCGTTGGACAATACCCTGGCCGAAATCCCGGTAATGGTCCGTTGCAGCTCGTTAAACCGTTTTTTGCCATTAAACAAAGCAATAATAATTCTTAGTTTCCATTTTCCACCCATCGCATACAAGGCGTCTCCAACTGCTTGGAGCATAATCGCGCATTCTTCATCAAAAGTGTTACTGCTTATTTTACAAAATTCCATTTGTTAAAGTTTTACTAACCAAAAGGTTACTGCTAACCTTTTGTTTACTGCTAATATTTGATAAGCTAATGTAGCTACATTTGAAACAGGAATTTCAATTTTTTTTAAAATATAATGCTGAACAAACGAATTGTTATTGAAAGGGCCGGAGGCGTTGAAGTGCTTAAACTAATTGAGGAACCAATACCACAGCCCAAAGCAAATGAAGTTCTTATCCAAGTCAGGGCCAGTGGCGTTGCCTTTGGCGATATCCTGTTTCGCCAGGGCATTAGTCCGGCTACTTACCCGATGACACCAGGCTATGACATTGCAGGTGAAGTGGAAGCGATAGGAAGTGCTGTAACCAAATTTAAAACAGGTGATACTGTGGCCGGGTTTTCAGGTACGGGCGGTTATACAACTTATATATGTTTGCCCGAAAACCAGCTTACCACAGTTCCTGATGGCTTAAACCCTGAGGAAACTGTAAGTGTTGTTTTAAATTATACTGCCGCATATCAACTTTTAACAAAAGCGGCCGGGTTAAAATCAGGCAACAGCATTTTGATACACGGAGCGGCCGGCGGCGTTGGAACAGCAGTGTTGCAACTGGCAAAGATTCTTGGGATCAAAGCTTATGGTACTGTTTCTACTTCTAAAATAGCCTTGGTTGAAAAGGAAGGCGGAATACCAATT
Organism: uncultured Mucilaginibacter sp.; assembly: GCF_937859865.1. GTDB lineage: Bacteria > Bacteroidota > Bacteroidia > Sphingobacteriales > Sphingobacteriaceae > Mucilaginibacter_A. The sequence goes on along the minus strand of NZ_CALMAT010000046.1, from coordinate 3,600 downwards.
GACTATACTAAAACTGATTTTGTTGAACAAATAAGGCTTTTAACAGAAAAAGGGGTGGATGCAGTTTTAGACCCAATTGGCGGCAATCATTTATTTCAATCTTATAAAGCTTTAAATAAAAAAGGAAGGCTTGTAGTTTTCGGGGTAAGTTCGGCAGTTAAAGGCGAAGGCAACCCTAAAATCAGGTTGATAAAAGCGATGTTGCCTTTTTTACTTCTTAAATTAACCCCTGATTCTAAAAGTGTTGTTATCTCTACAATTAGTACCAAAACTAAAGGTTTGCAAGAAGACATGGCCAAGATGGTCAACCTGCTAAATGAAGGCAAAATCAAACCAATTATAGCAAAGGCTTTCCCGTTGGCACAGGCAGCAGAAGCGCAACTGTTTTTAGAGCAAACAAAACCTGTTGGAAAAATAATTTTGCAACCTTAGTTGGATTAATTTCAAGTCCTGCTGGCTGTATAACAAGTTCCTCCGTTTAAAAAGAAAATGAACCGAATCATTATTGTTGGCACCCTGCTAATCCTTTTAATTGTTGCTTATTTTTATTTTGCTTATGCGCCAGTTCCCAATGAACCTCATCTTAGCTCAAAAATTGAACAAGCTACAATCCAAGTGGCTAATCAAACAAGAAATTATTTGTTCTACGTTCCAAAAAAGCTGAGCAATAAACCAGCGTTAATTATTGCCTTACATGGAACCGGGATGAACGCCGATAAAATGCGGCAATGGACGGCTTTTGAGTTTGACCAATTGGCAGACCAAAAAGGTTTTGTAGTCATTTATCCAAACGGCTATAAAGGTAATTGGAACGACTGTCGAAGCAATGTGCCTTTTCCGGCAAAAAAAGAAAATATAGATGATGTTGGGTTTATCCAAAGTTTGGTTGATCAATTTAAGAAAGATTATGGAGTTGACGCGGGCAAAGTTTATGTATTCGGGTTTTCAAATGGGGGACAAATGGCCCTGCGGCTTGCCATGGAAGAACCAGGTTTGATAGCCGCGGTTTCGGCTATTGGTGCCAATCTCCCAACGCTGGCCACTTGTTCTTGTAAATTAGAAGGGCAAACATCAAGGGTGATGCTAGTTACCGGAACCAAAGATCCAATCAACCCCTATTACGGCGGCGATGTAACGCTGTTTGGTTTTAAAAAGATCGGGACGGTAATTTCTGCACAAGCATCTGCAGAAAGTTTGGCCGAACGGAACGGAATTACAACAAAGCCTTTAACAGAAAAAATACAAAATTTAAAAGAAAACAATTTGGAAGAAAATAACGGGATTTATACAGAACGCAAATCTTGGACGAAAGCAGGGCAAACCGTAGTTGAACTTTGCACAATTTATGGCGGCGGACATGTAATCCCTCAATCTAAATTTAGGTTTCCAAAATTGATGGGCGAAACTTCCAAAAGCTTTGATGCACCACAACAAGCTGTTTCCTTTTTTGGCCTTTAAGTTAATAAGGAAAGATTAGCAAATTGTATTGGCAACTGTTAATTGCATGCTTCTTTTATGCCCTAAAAATCTTTAAACTTTCCATACTTCTGTATCAATAAAAAGTACATGCATATTTTTATCTGCTAAAAGAAGCATTGTCAAAACTTGTTTGAATTTTGTAGCTTCGCTTAATGGAGAAGTTACAAAGCATAGAAGAATTTTATAAGGAAAAACTCAATTGGATGCCTGATAATTTAAAAAAAGAGATCGGGCATTTTAATGTTTTTAAGCTAGACGATTTTGTAGGACGCCATTCCAAACCAATCCCATACAGCCGAAAAGATTATTATAAAATAAGCCTGATTATTGGTAAAAACAGGGTTCATTATGCGGATAAAGTGATGGAAATAGAACACCAGGCTTTATTGTTTGCCAACCCGAAAATCCCTTACAATTGGGAGCAATTAGATGAAAATCAGTCAGGTTTTTTCTGTGTTTTTACCGAAGCTTTTTTCAACCGGTTTGGCAACCTGAAAGAATACCCGGTGTTTCAGCCCAACGGTACGCCGATTTTTTCTTTGTCGGAAAAAGAAGCAGTTTCCATAGTGGCTATCTACAAAAAAATGTTTGAGGAAATCAATTCTGACTATACTTACAAGTATGATGTGCTGAGAAACCTCGTGTTTGAATTGGTACATCTTGCCTTAAAAATGCAGCCTGCCGTTTCAATTTACAACAGTTCTAACGCAGCCGACAAGATTTCTTCCTTGTTTTTGGAGTTGCTGGAAAGGCAGTTTCCGATAGAAAGCCCTTCGCAAAAGTTTTCCCTTCGTTCGGCTTCTGATTTTGCCGGTCAGCTTTCCATCCATGTAAACCATTTGAACCGTGCCTTGAAAGAAACAACCCAAAAAACCACTTCGGCAATAATTGCAGAACGTGTGGCACAAGAAGCAAAAATGTTATTGAAATATACCAATTGGAATGTTGCAGAAATTGCCTATTGTTTAGGGTTTGAAGAACCAACGCATTTCAACAATTTTTTTAAGAAAAACATGCAACAAACGCCTTCGCAATTTAGGTCTGTTTGATTTTCGTAACCTTTTGTTTGATTTTTGTTAGATGGCCCATGCTTAGGCAAACTACTTTTGTATCATAAAAAATCAAAAAAATGGAAAACAAAAAAGTATGGTTTGTAACAGGGGCCTCAAAAGGTTTGGGACTTGCATTGGTAAAAAAACTTTTATCAGGAGGGTACAAAGTTGCAGCAACTTCAAGGAACAGTAACGCATTGGTGAAAGAAATTGGAGAACAATCAGCAGATTTTTTACCGCTTGAAGTTGATTTGGTAAATGAGGTTTCTGTCCAAAAAGCGATTGAAACAACTTTGGTGCATTTTAAAACAATTGACGTACTTGTAAACAATGCAGGTTACGGGCAGATTGGGACTTTGGAAGAATTGACAGACAAAGCAGCAAGGGCAAATTTTGACACTAATGTTTTTGGCTTGTTAAATGTGGTACGCCATGTAATGCCGCATTTTCGCGCTGCAAAATCAGGTCATATTTTCAATATTTCGTCTATTGCAGGTTATAACGCAGGTTTTGCAGGCTGGGGAATTTATTGTGCCACAAAATTTGCAGTAGCCGGATTAACAGAAAGTTTGGCAGCAGAAACAAAAGCTTTCGGGATCAAAGTAACGCTTGTTTACCCGGGATATTTCCGCACTGATTTCCTTTCAAAAGGGTCTATTGTGATGCCTGCCAATGCAATTGCAGAGTATGAAGAGGCAAGACAATCACAGGAATTGCATCAAAACCAAATTGCCGGAAACCAGTCAGGCGACCCGGAAAAAGCAGCATTAGCTTTAATCCAAATGAGCAATGAACAAAAGCCTGCTTTGCATTTGTTTTTAGGACAGGATGCGCTTGATTTGGCCAATCAAAAAATAGATTTTGTAAAAGCTGACTTGGAAAATTGGAAGGAAGTTTCAACATCAACTTCGTTCAATTAAAATCAAAGTTTGACAGGTTTAAAATTGTATGCTTTATTGAACCATACTTCTTTTATCGTATCAAATTATATATTTTGATAAGAATATAATTAGGAACCTGAGTTCGATTAATAAATATTGATAAAAGTTTGCCAATCAATAGAAATGTA
>NZ_CALMAT010000045.1:26368-44034 GCF_937859865.1 uncultured Mucilaginibacter sp. | reverse complement strand
TTTCAACAGCAAAAACAGCAAACCGATGTGGATTTGGAGGAATTGAAAGCCTTGCTTGGCCAAACGCCCGATGCTTCTTTTAGCACCATAATTTCGATGAAAAATGTAAACATCCGTTATGGCGAAAAACAGGTTTTGAACAACATCAACTGGAAGGTTTTACCTGGAGAAAAATGGGCTTTGCTTGGGCCAAACGGAGCCGGAAAATCAACTTTGTTAAGTTTAATTAATGGCGACAACCCGCAAGCTTATGCCAACCAAATCATCCTTTTCGACCGCAAAAGAGGTACCGGCGAAAGCATTTGGGACATCAAGAAAAAAATCGGTTTTGTATCGCCCGAACTGCATCAATATTTTCCGTCAGAAAATTCGTGTTTGCAAACAATTGAATCCGGGTTTTACGATACGCTGGGTTTGTTTCGTCCATCCAACCCACAAAAAGCTGCGATTGCTTTACGTTGGATGAAGCTGCTCAATATGGAAGACCAGGCACGAAAACCGCTTAAACAAGTAACGGCAAGCACGCAACGTCTTTGTTTGCTGGCGCGTGCTTTGGTCAAAAACCCGCCATTGTTGATTTTTGACGAACCTTGCCAGGGTTTGGACGAACAGCAGCAAAACCACTTTAAACACCTGCTCGAACTGATTTGCAACAACAGCAACACCACCTTGATTTATGTAACGCATTACCAACAGGAAATCCCAAACGTGGTGGACAAGGTTTTGAGGCTGGAGGAAGGGAAAAAAATTAATGGTTTATAGTTGATAGTTCATAGCAAAAGCTCAATAAATACCACCGCAATCATAATTTATGATCCATGCTCGCTTAGCTATTGCCGATGAACTATCAACCATATTCTATCAACTCAAAAACTACAATCTTCAAATCCCTATCTTTACGCCCATGATTGCCAAGAAAGCTTCCGTGTCGCACACGGTGATGAACGAACTGATTTTGCCGAACGATACCAATATGTTAAACAATCTGATGGGCGGCCGTATGCTCCATTGGATGGATATTGCCGCTGCCATTTCGGCCCAAAAGCATTGTAACTGCCTGGCTGTTACCGCTTCTGTGGATAGCGTTTCGTTTAAACATGCCGTAAAACTGGGCGACGTGATCAGTATTGAAGCACAAGTTACCCGCGCTTTTAACACTTCGGTGGAAGTGCGGCTGGTGGTTTCGGCACAAAATATCCCTTCGGGAACCACCATCAAAAGCAACGAAGCTTTTTACACTTTCGTAGCGATTGATGCCAACAACAAACCGCAGCAAGTGCCCGAACTGATACCGGAAACGGAAGAAGAAATTGAACTGTATGCCGGTGCCATGCAGCGGCGCCAACTGCGTTTAATTTTAAGCGGAAAAATGAAAATCCACGATGCAACAGAGCTGAAAGATTTTTTCTACGGTGCAGGTTCGCATTAAACCAAACTGTTTGCTCATCGTCTTTACTTGTTAAATTGTGTTAATTACTGCTGTTAGCCTGATTTTAAACATAAAGAAGCTGTATTTTCATACGGTTTAAATATGGTTTGTTAATGCTATTTAATTTTTGGTTATGACAACTTTCCGGCTGCTGGCTTTATTATCATTCTTATTTTTTGCCGGTAAAAACAGCATGGCGCAAACGTTTAAATCGTACAAAGATGCGGCCAACCATTTCGAAATCAGCATTCCAAGCAACTGGCTGGTAACACAATCTGATCCGCGTTTAAAGTTTATCGCCATCCGCCCGCAAACCGAACCTGATAACGCTTTCCCTGAAAACATCAACCTCAATTTTATAGATGCGCCGCATGGAAACTTGGATTCAGCTTATGCCATGTCCATAGAATCCAACAATGCCTTGCCGGGTTTTTTATCAATTACAAAAAAAGGAACGGCCACCAGCAAACGCTACAAATGGTACATCAATTCGCACAAAGATTTACAAACCGAGACAGTTTTGCAAACCATTGTTTTTGTTTATTACATTAAAGAAAAAGCAATTTTGCTGACTTGTACGGCCCCTTTCGGAAGTTTTGAAAGATACAAACCTGTGTTTTTTAAAATTGCAGATTCTCTAAAACTACAATCATAAACCATACTTCTTTTATCGCCTTAAAATTGTTGGGTTTGGCCTGTTCCTGCTGTACTTTGATTTTTTTGTATGATAAAAAAGCAAAAGGTTTAACGCCAAAAACTATAAATTTTTTGATTAAACTTAGATGAACAAGCTTTACTCTAAAAATCATAATTCACTTAACTATTACAATTATGAAAATGCTTAAAGTTTGCCTGGTTTTACTTTTATCTGTGGTTACTTTTGATGTAGCCAACGCTGCAAGTTTCCGTGATTTTAACCGCTTTGACCGCGAACGCCGCCGCCATGAACGTTGGGAACGCCGCCACCACCGCGAAGAACGCTTTCGCCATGACCACGGATACAGAGACCATGGATACAGAGATTACCGCGACAGATACTAATTGATTTTAGATAGAAAAACCTGCTTCAGTTGCAGGTTTTTCTGTTTTGATTCCAATTTAAAATTACCACAATCTTTCTAAAACCAATTGAATTGTTTTATCAATTGTTTGCTCTGGCTTACTGCTAAATTGGTTTGTTGCACGGTTGGCCAAAATTGCATTAACAGATAAAGCTTCGTGCCCTAAAACTTTTGCCAAGGCATAAATTCCCGCCGTTTCCATTTCTAAGTTTGTAATTCTTTGATTTCCAAGTTTAAAAGATTGCAGATAATTTAAAAAATCAGGAACTGCGCTTTTTGCCCGGACTTGTCTTCCCTGCGGCGCATAGAAACCGGGTGCAGTTGCTGTAATTCCATGTGGCAATCCAAAACCAATCTTTTCTTTTAAAGTTAAACTTGCAGAAGTTAAATAAGGCGATACTGTTTTTAGGGCATAAAAATTGGTATCTAAAACACTTTGCAATTCCCTTTCGCTTGGATTAAGATCGTAAGCATAATAATTCATCAACGCATCAAAACCCAAACCATAATCAGAAACCAAAATACAATCTACCGGAATATCTGCATGTAAAGAACCGGAAGTTCCAATGCGGATGATATTTAACCTGGTTAGTTTTTCTTTGATCAATCTTGTATCAAAATCAATATTCACCAAAGCATCCAATTCATTCAAAACAATATCAATATTATCAGTGCCGATGCCGGTAGAAATTACGGTTGTTCTTTTATTACCGATCCAACCCGTATGCGTTAAAAACTCGCGTTTACCTTTTTTCAGGTCAATCCGGTCAAAATATTTGCTTACTTCTCCTACCCGATCCGGATCGCCAACGGTGATGATGGTTTCGGCAACATCTTCGGGTAATAAATTCAAGTGATAAATGCTGCCGTCGGGGTTTAAGATGAGATCGGTTTCGGAAATCATGCTGTTTAATAAAAGAATTAATAAAGAACCGGTAAAAAACATTGTTTAACAAAAAAACCCGAAGTTGCGCTTCAGGTTTTTTGTTGGCTTTTTGCAGTTCAGCTTACATTTTCATGTGGTCGTTCATCGGCATCTTATCAACCTTGCCGCTCATCATTACACTTTGTCCATCTTTCAGCATCATGGTTTTGCCGTTTTTCATCTTCACGGTGCCGTCTGCCATTACCACTGTTCCGTTTTTCATGGTCATGGGTTTAGTCATGGCCATTGTTTTTCCGTCCATTGTGCACATCATTTTTCCGCCGTCCATCATCACACAGTTTTCCATTTTCATGGATTTAGAATCCATTTTGGCCATTTTGTGCTGCGCCATTGCACTACAACTTAATACTGTGGCAAATAAGTAAACGAATATCTTTTTCATATTTTTTTAGTTTTATCAATATTACAAAAATTTCTAATCAGGATTTATCTTTTTATAAAATGACTTTTAATATTTTTTGTTAAGGTTCGTGCTAAAAAAGAAGTGCTGCGTATAATTTATACTGATTTTGATGGAACTGTTTTCGTCAGTTTTTTTGCTGATGTATTTTTTATCTGGTATTGATTTTTCTTAATAAAACAAAGGGCAAGCGCCGATTGACAAATTTTATCCGATAAAAGAAGCATTTATTAAGCAAACCTGCGGCTGCCGGTATTATGTTCTTTTTTCTTAACATAAAATAACCAAAAAGCTAGGAATGCAGAATCACCTCACCTTAAAAACATTATTCCCCCGGTCCATATCCGGCAAAGCACCATCCGGGTTAACTTGAACTTGTAAAACATCCTGCGTAACTGGCATATCAAAAGTAATGGCTTTGTTTTGCAGCCAGGTTTCTACCGGGAAAGTTTGGCGTTGCTTGCTACCATCTTTCAAAGTGATTTCGACCACAAAAGGCATCGCCATTTTTTCCAGGTTGGCCACGGTAATTCGGATGCTTCTTTTACCACCTATTTTTTGGTACTGTACATCGTGGATGGCCAAATCTAATTTCCAGTTGTTGTAAAACCAGCCTTTCCAAAACCAGGATAAATCTTCGCCGCCGCCGTTTTCTATGGAACGGAAAAAATCTTCCGGCTGCGGATGTTTGTAAGCCCAATTATGGATGTATTGCCGGAAAGCATAATCAAAACGGTCTTTGCCCAAAATCTGTTCGCGCAGCAAAACCAAGCCAAAAGCAGGTTTAAAATAAGCAATCGGGTGGCGGTATTTTTCTTTGATGGCATCGGCAGCCGTCATAATGATTGGTGCGTTTGGATCGGTAATAATCGGCACAATTTCATCTGCCGGGTTGCCTCCGCCGGGCGCATATTCGCCGTCGCGTTTGGGCGCAAACTCGCCTTTGTTAAACGCATCCGAAGCGTAAATATCAATAAAGGTGTTAAAACCTTCGTCCATCCAAGCAAAACGCCGTTCATTGCTGCCCACAATCATCGGGAACCAGTTGTGGCCAATTTCGTGCGCCGTTACCCAATACAATTCTTTGCCTTTATCGGTAATCCCGTCAAACACAATTCCCGGATATTCCATGCCGCCTGCAATCCCGGCTTCGTTAACGGCAACCGGCCAGGGATAAACAAACCATTGCTTGGAAAAATATTCAATGGAACCTTTTAAATATTCGGTCGCCCTTCCCCAAGCATCGTTTCCGGCGCTTTCGATCGGGTAAACCGACATCGACATACATTTTTTTCCTTCAGGAAGATTGACGCGCGCGGCATCCCAGATGTAAGCTTTGGAAGCGCCGAAAGCTACATCGCGCGTATTTTTCATTAAAAAATGCCAAGTTAATGTTCCTTTTTGAACCGGACGGGAAGTTGGGTCATTCACTTCTGATGCCGTACGAATCATCACCGTTTTTTCGCTGTTTCGCGCTGTTTCCAACCGGCTGATTTGTTTGGCGGTCAACACTTCTTTTGGGTTTTGCAATTCGCCGGAACCGGCCACCAACATATCCCAGGGAACGGTTACGCGATAATCAATATCTCCATATTCCAGATAAAACTCACCGGCACCGAGGAAAGGCAATGTATCCCAACCGCTCGAATCATCATAAACACAAAGCCGCGGAAACCATTGTGCAATTTCATAGATCTTGCCGTTGTTGGTATCGGTATAATCGGTGCGGTTACCAAAATTTCCCGGAATCTGATAATGGTATTTGATGAGCAGGTTGATTTTTCCGCCGTTTGGCGCTACTGCTTTTGGCAGCCGGATTTGCATCCGCGTATCGTTCACTATATAATTTACAGTTTGTGGTTTGCCATTAATGAGGATTTCTACCGATTCAAACTGATAACCTTGAGTATGTTCTGAAGCAGCACGGCCGGTTACAAAGTTGGAACGTGCTTCTTTTACATAGGTATTTTGGTCGAGCTGCAGCCACAAATAGGGCAAAGCATCGGGGCTGTTGTTGGTGTAGGTGATGTTTTCGGTTGAAGTTAAAGTTTTGGCCGAAGTGTCTAACTTGGCGTTTAACTGGTAATCCACTTTGTTTTGCCAGTATTTTGGCCCGGGCGCACCGTTGGCAGCATGAAATTCATTTCCTTTTTCGGTATAAAAACTGGGAGAAAATAATGCCGCCGGATTGTAATTGGATGCAATCGTATCGTTTGGATTTCCGGCACGCTTGCGTTGTGCATATATGGAAGCGGTAAGCAACATCACGAATGTAACGGCAAAAGCAACAGTGGTATAAAGCTTGTTCATGTTTTGGGTTTTTAAAGCACCAGCAATATAGCAGGAATTTGAGGAGATGCTTCTTTTATGGCATAAAAAAAGCGGCTGGGTTAGGGCCGCTTATAATAAGTTATTAGGTTGTTATATCAATTGTGCTTTTGAAGAAGATCCCTCTTTCATCAGGATGACAAAAGCGCTGTCATTTCGACCAACGGGAGAAATCTTATTTCAACGATACTTCTTTTATCCACCTAAAAACAGCAAAGCTTTTTATTTTAAATTGATCATCACGGCCTGATAAGGTTTCAAAAACACCTTTTCCTGCCCTACTTTTAAATCCGAATAATTGTTGATTAGAATGGCACTTGTATGGATTGGCTGGAGCGAAGTATATTCCGCTTCCTGTGCAGAAAAATTAAGCAACACCAACAATTTCTGATCATCCAAACTTCGGGCATAAGCATAAACTTGTTCGTTGGCTTCGTCCAGCAATTGGTAATCGCCATAAACCAAAATTGGATGGCTTTTTCTAAATTGGATCAACTTTCGAAAATAATTTAAAACTGAATTTGGGTCAACATCCTGCGATGCTTCGTTTACCACATTAAAATTGGTGTTCACTTTGATCCAGGGTTTGCCCGTTGTGAAACCCGCGTTTTCCTGATCGTTCCATTGAAAAGGCGTGCGGCTGTTGTCGCGGGCGGTCAGCTTCCAGCCTTCCATGTATTTTTGCGTGTCTTCGCCGTCTTTTTGCAGCTTTTGGTACATGTTTAAGGTTTCGATGTCGCGGTAATCATGGATGTCGTCAAACTTAATATTGCCCATGCCGATCTCATCGCCTGCATAAATGTAAGGCGTAGCACGCATCGTCAGCAAAAAAGTGTGGAGCATTTTAGAAGAAACTGCTGCAAATTCCGGGGCATCGTTTCCCCAGCGGCTCACCATCCGTGGCTGGTCGTGGTTGCCCAGATAAATGCTTCCCCAACCTTTTTCTGCGAAAATATCGTTCCATTTACTGTACAACTTTTTAAAATCCGTCAGCTTCCAACCCGCCGGATCGGGCTGTTTGTATTTTCCCGGCAGCAAGCCAATATACATGCCATCAAAATGGAAAAACATATCCAGTTCTTTGCGGTCTTCGTCCACAAAGTTTGTCGCTTCCTCAATCGTTACGCCCGAGCCTTCGCCAACCGTCATGATGTCGTATTGGCTTAAAACTTCACGGTTCATCTGCTGTAAATAGTCGTGCAGATGCGGCCCTTTTGCATAATAAATGCCCCAGCGGCCTTTATCGTTTTGATCCAAGTATTCCTGCGTAATTTCTGGGAAATTAATGTCTTTGGAGATGTAAGAGATGACGTCCATCCGGAAACCATCCACGCCTTTATCCAGCCAAAAACGCATCAACTTAAAAACTTCTTCGCGCAGCACCGGGTTTTCCCAATTTAAATCGGGCTGTTTGGTAGCAAAATAATGCAAAAAGTAGCTGTCGGTTTTTTCATCGTATTTCCAGGCGCCTTCTTCTATATCAAAAAAACTGTCGCGGTATGGCGGTTTCCCTTTTTCGGCAGGCCACCAATGATAGTAATCGCGGTAAGGGTTTTCTTTGGAACTACTGGCTTGTTTAAACCATTCGTGCTCATCGCTGCTATGGTTCACCACCAAATCCATCATTAATTTGATGTTGCGCTGATGCAAACCTTTTAGCAGCCGATCGAAATCCTGCATCGTTCCAAATTCCGGCATTATGCCTTCATAATCGCTCACATCGTAACCGTTGTCGCAATTTGGGGAAGGATAAATCGGGTTGAACCAAACTACATCAACGCCTAAACTTTTGATGTAATCCAGCTTTTCGATAATGCCTTGCAGATCGCCAACACCATCGCCATTGCTGTCTTTAAAGCTGCGCGGATAAATTTGATAAACTACAGCTTCTTTCCACCAGGTTTGGTTTGGGCTTTGCGGATTTGTAGTTGGGTTTGGTGTTTGATTTTGATTTGCAGAAAAATTCATGATTAATTTTTATAAAAACGAAAAAGGTGGTTTTTGCAGATGCTTGGCGCACCGTTAAAAATATAAGTTGCAACATCAGTTTTATATAAGTGTTTAAAGCGCACAAAGTATTTACAAAACGATGCTTCTTTTACCACACTTATTTTGGTATGGAATAATAATAGATAGGCGCGTTTTTGCCTTCGCTGGTGGTGTAATAACCTTTTCCGTTAAGCGTAAAACCGATGGCTTCACCTTGTTTTTCCATTTTGTACGGCAATTCTATTGGCTTGCGTTGCAAGGTTTTCCAAATGGGTTCGCCGGTTTGCCGCTTCCAGAAATATACGGATTGATAGCTTTTTACCAGTACTTCGCTTCCATCGGCAGCAATATCGCCGGCCGTAACCCACTTTGCTACAGGTAAACCGGTAAAATGTAATTTAGCCCTTTTTTGCAACAAAATTGTATCGGTAAAAGAAGCATTTAAAGGCGCGGTGTAAACGCCAACAGAATCTTCGCGTTTGGTAACGATGTACAACAACTTACCAACCGGATCAACCATCAGCGTTTCGGCATCGTGCGGCCCGTCGGGATATTTTAAATGATAAGCCTCGGTTTTGATTGCTGAAGAAGGTTTGGCACCGGTTATCACTGGTTCTTCAAAACGATAAACGGTAATCAAATTCCGATTAGCATGGTTATCGCCGATATCGCCCAGATAAACATAACTTTTGCCTTTTTTTGGCCCCGTGCCAACGGCAATATCTTCACAATCAATTACATTGGCTTCTTTATTTGTAGCATCAGCCATAAAATAAAACGTGCTTAACAACTGCCCTGTTGGCGAAATGGCGAAAAACCGGCTGGTATCGCCGCTGTCGTTATGCACGTAAAGTACGTTTTTGTTGATGCGGGAAGCAGCAATGCCCGATACTTCTTTTAAGGCAGGATCTTTTAGCGTGTTTTGGTTTTGGGCAACTACAATTTTTACGGTGAGCAGGATGATGGCAGCAGCAACGGCTAAATTTATTCTTTTATGTTTCAATATCATTTTTAAAAACTACATTTTGTTAAACCAGCCCTTGCGCCAAAAAAACACAAATTGCACAACTGCAATTAGCAGCATTACAATAAGTGTATAAAGGTAGCCATGCGGTTGGTACAGTTCGGGCAGGTTACCGGGCATTACTTTGTTGGTTACCGGATCTACCCTGGCAAAGTTCATTCCATAAATCCCGGCGATAAACGTGAGCGGGATAAAGATGGACGAAATGATGGTAAGCACTTTCATGATCTCGTTCATACGGTTGCTAATGAGCGAAAGGTACATATCCACAATGCTGGAAGTGATCTCTTTATAACTCTCGGTCAAATCCATTACCTGGATGCAATGGTCGTAGGCGTCGCGCAGGTACGGCTTGTTGTTTGCCATAATCAGCGGGCTTTCCGTCCGGATCATGTCGTTAATTTTGTCACGTTCCGGCCAGGCTGCCCGCCTGAGCAGGATCATGCTGCGTTTGATGTGCTGCGCTTCGTACATGATGCTTTTATCAGGCGATTCGTACAAACGGTCTTCCAGCAAATCCAGCGAATCGCCTATTTTGTTCAGCAGTTCAAAATAACGGTCAATCACGGTATCGGTAATGGAATACGCCATATAGCCAGGCCCAGCCGTTCGTATAATTCCTTTGCCGACATGTAAACGCTTTTTTATGCCTTCAAAGTATTCGTCGTACGTTTCCTGAAAACTGATAATGAGGTTTTCCTTCACCAACATAGAAAGCTGATAGTTATCGCTGTCTTCCTCTTTGTGGTAATGCAGCACGCGGCTGGTTAAAAAAACATAACCTTCGTATTCTTCAAATTTTGGCCGTTGCCGGGTATGCACAATATCTTCCAAAACCAAACGGCTGATTTCCATTTTAGTGCCAATTTCCTCGATCAGGGCCTGGTCGCCCAGGCCTTTTATCAAAATCCAATGTGTGTGGTTGTTGCAAGCTTTTATCTGATTAAGCACCACATCAATACCGGCCCCTTTTGCTTCTTTTACCTCGTTTTGGTTGTAAGAATAAATTTCTATCTGCGGCTTCAGTGCATCTTTTGGCACATTTACCGAACCCGGCATTTCGCCAATTACCTCTTCGTGCTTGCGGGTTTTTACTTTTAAACGTTTAGCTTTTTTTGCCATTACAAATATTTTACCGCGTTCGGTCCCTGGTTAAACAAAAGGTCTACAATACTCAAATTTTTCAGGAAGCCCTGCCGGTCGTCAAACACCTGGAAATAAGTTTTTTGTTCGAAATGATACTCCAGTTTTGGGTGGATGCTTTTTCGGAAATCGGCCCCGGCAAAATCAGCTTCATATGCTTCGTTGTACTTCAATTCTAACTTCAACTTCAACAGTTTAAGCAACAAATGCAGCAAAGCTTCGTTGTAATCAAACAAAAATTCGTACTTTTTTCCCTGATAAAAGGGCGCAAACTCCGCTTCGTAATACTCAAAATAAGCCGAACTGCGGTAACAGTTTTGCAGGCCCATCCAGTGCAAACGCTGCCAGTTAAAATCGTAACTTATTTTTACATCGCGTACCACACGATGGTTTTTTGCGCCTTTTGCCACCGGCACAACCAGCGTTAAAGCGCCGTCGGGCGAATAAATTTGCGCCCGGTTTCGGTAAGTTTGTTTGGGGTAATGCTCTTTTTGCTCGATCAAAAAATTGTTTTTATGCCCGATCAGTTCGGTAAAAAAAGCAATGGGCGGCAAGTAAAACAGCGAGAAAAGTGCGGCATTGTCCGTCATAAAAGTTAAGTTTGTATTCAACAATCCAGCCAAAACAATGATCGTTAAGGCACTTACGAAAGTAGCCATTTTCTTTTTGTACCTGCTCTCGCTGCTGCCGTTTTGGGTTTTGTACCTGATTTCGGATGCTGTTTTTATCCTCCTTTTTTATGTAACACACTACCGGCAGAAAGTGGTAAAACAAAACTTGCTGAATGCTTTTCCCGAAAAAACCTCCGCAGAAAGACTACAAATCGAGCGTAAGTTTTATAGTTACCTGGCTGATTTAATGGTGGAAGCGATTAAACTTATCACCATTTCTGAACGGCAGCTCAAAAAGCATTTCACCCTAAACAACCCCGAATTGCTGGATACTTTTTTTAGCCAGCAAAAAAGTGTGCTGGGCGCCTTGGGCCATTATGGCAACTGGGAAATGGCGGCGCAAATTTTAGGTTTTTCTACGGAGAAAAAGAAACTGTTTATTTACAAACCGTTGGAAAACGAAGTTTTTGATACTTTTTTAAAAAAGCTTCGTTCGCGTTTTGGTTCCATTCCGGTTTCGATGAAAGCCACTTTGCGCACGTTGGCGACCTTAAAAAATGAACCCAAACTGACCGTTTTTGTAAGCGACCAAACACCGGTGCGCGAAGAAACGCAGTATTTTACGCAATTCCTCAACCAGCCAACCGCCGTTTTTTTAGGCATCGAAAAGATGGCGAAGATGACAGGTGATCCCGTGATTTTTTGTGATATACGCGTTTTAAAAAGAGGCTATTATTGCTGTACATTTGTTCCTTTGATGAACGAGCCGAAATTAAGCAGCGAACACGAAATTACAGACTTGCATGTGCAATACCTGGAAAAAGTGATCCGCGAAGCACCGGAATACTGGTTGTGGTCGCACAAAAGATGGAAATTTAAACCGGAAGATATTCATAGATGAGCCTGCCCAAAGTTGCCGTTGTGATCCTGAACTGGAACGGTTTAAATTATTTAAAAACGTATTTGCCCTCGGTTTTAGCTTCCACATACTCAAACCTGGAAATTGTTGTTGGCGATAACGGTTCCGAAGATGGTTCTGTTGAATTTTTGCACACCAATTTTCCACAGGTAAAAACAGTATTGAACGACCAGAATTACGGCTTTACCGGCGGTTACAATAAGGTTTTAGCCCATATTCAGGCTGATTATTTTGTTTTGCTGAACTCTGACGTAGAAGTGGAACCGGATTGGATTGGGCCGGTCATCAAGTTGATGGAAAGCGACGATCTAATTGCCGCCGCTGCACCAAAAATCTTATCGTGGCAGGAAAAAAACAAGTTTGAACATGCCGGTGCGGCCGGTGGTTTTATAGATACGTTTGGTTATCCGTTTTGCCGCGGACGGATTTTTTATGAAGTGGAAGAAGACCACGGCCAGTACAACCAAACCGGCGAGGTGCTTTGGGCTTCGGGCGCGGCTTTGTTTATCAAGCAAAAATACTGGGAACTTTCGGGCGGTTTTGACGAACGCTTTTTTGCGCACATGGAAGAAATTGACTTGTGCTGGCGTTTGAAAAACATGGGGCTGAAAGTGATGTATTGTGCCGAATCCAAAGTTTACCATTTGGGCGGTGGCACTTTGGATGCCGAAAACCCTTTTAAAACTTTCCTCAACTTCCGTAACAATTTGCTGTTGCTGCAAAAAAACCTGTGGCTGCGCAAAAGTGTGTTCGTGATCCCAATGCGTTTTGTATTGGATTTTGTAACGATGCTGCGTTTTATCTCCGAAGGCAAACGAAAAGATGCGGCGGCCATCAGCAAAGCACACCGAAATTTTATCCGACACATCTTTAAAAATTCCGGCCGGCAAAAAGTAAGAAGCGAAAGCCATGCCGATTACAACCTGCAATCAACAGCTGGCTTTTATCGTGGCAGTGTGGTTTATGATTTTTTTGTGAAAAAGATACGCAAGTTTTCGGAGTTGAAAAGCTGGTAAAAGGAGTGTATATTGGGCATTATGCCTAATTACTTAATATGCCACTAAAAAGAAAAAAAAGTAGCAAACCTACCAATGATAGAAAAAAACGGATACGCAATCATATTATTGCAGATTTAAGTGCTAATCATGTTGAAAGATTTGCTTTATTAAATGGTTTTTCTGTAGAATGTATTGTAAAGGATTACGGCTATGATTTAAATATTTATACTTATGATTTAAATGGAGAATTTGAAAACGGAAATATCTACATTCAGCTAAAAGCATCCGAAACACCAATATATGTCAGTAATAAAACGGAAATTTCGTTTCCTGTTGATAAAAGAGATTTACGTGCATGGTTTAATGAACCAATGCCTGTAATTTTCATTTTTTACGATGCTAAAAAAGAAGTCGCATATTGGATTTATATGCAACAGCATTTAAAAAGTTTAGTTAACTTTGATATAAAGAAAATTTCAAACAATTATTCGATAAGAATTCCTGTAATTAACATAATAGACATTAATAGTTTTCAAACATTTAGAACATATAAAGCAAACACATTAAATGAAATTTACAGTGTTATCACCTACAGATAGAAGTCTAAAACTTAATTATGGTCAATTAGACGATACTCTAAAAAAATTAAATTATACGGCAGCAAAGGCTTTAGGTGGACACGTTGTTTATAAGCACCCCAAAAACATTTCTTTACTTGCTGTCAGACATTTTCGCAAAACAGAAATAGTTCCGAAAGCTGTTCTTGCCTCAATAGTTAGGAATATTATCAATACAAACGTTGCAAATGAAACCGAGATTAAAAAGGCTATTGCTGAAGTACAACAATGCCAAGCATAATAACTGATATACAAATTGCTTGTTGTAAAGAAATATACTATTTAGCTTCGGCTTCTACCTACGCAATCATCGATTGAGTTACCTTAATCATAGATGAAAAATACTTTCTCTTGCTCGTATTTTTTACTACCCAAGCAAAATCCCAAGACAGCCTTTCCAACTTCAACCAAAAAAGAAACCAAATTAACCAAACCGGCATTAAAGTTTTAGGCGATTGGGCAATTGCAAATATCGCCATCGGAAGCGTTGGATTTTACAAGACAAAAGGTGCAACCAAATATTTCCATCAAATGAATATCTTTTGGAATGTGGTTAATCTTGGAATTGCAACCGCAGGTTTTTATGGTGCAAAAGAAGCATCCAACAAGCCATATTCTATCAAACAAAGCATCCAAGAACAACATAAAACAGAACGGATTTTATTGATCAACGCTGGTTTGGATGTTGCTTATGTAGCTGGCGGTTGGTATTTAAACAGGCGCGGCATCAGCAAAAGTTCCGACCGGTTGCATGGTTATGGAAACGCTGTAATTTTGCAAGGCGCGTTTTTGTTATTGTTTGATGTTTCGATGTTTGCCATCCAATACAAACATGGCAAAACTTCCAATCAATTTTTAAAAAACGCACAAGTTGGATTTAACGGAAAGCAAATTGAACTGGTCGCACAACTTTAACGCTGCATCAGCCGGGCTACATATTTTCCGATCACATCAAACTCCAGGTTTACAATTGTGCCTTTTTTTACTTGTTGCAAGTTGGTATGTTCATAAGTATAAGGAATGATCGCAACCGAAAAACTATTGCGCTGAGAATTAACAACCGTTAAACTTACACCATTGATACAAATGGAACCTTTTTCAACCGTAACATTTCCCTGCGTTGTATCATATTCAAAAGTGTATTCCCAGCTTCCTTCCAATTCTTTGTAAATTGTACAAACCGCAGTTTGATCTACATGTCCTTGCACAATGTGCCCGTCTAACCGGCCGTTCATTTGCATACAACGTTCCAAGTTAACCAAGTCGCCTTTTTGCAAGTGCCGTAAATTGGTTTTGTTCAAAGTCTCATCAATTGCAGTTACGGTATGCAAACCATCGGCAATGGCCACAACCGTTAAGCAAATACCGTTGTGGGCGATGGATTGATCTATTTTGAGTTCTTGCGCCAAGTTGGATGCAATGGTCAAATGCAAGTTGCCCTGATCTGCAAACAAATCGGTAACGGTGCCTAAAGTTTCTATAATTCCGGTGAACATGATCAGTTGTAAGTAAAACAATCGTCGGCAAAAGTAAGCTAATGCGCCAACAATTTTTAGGTGCTAAAAGAAGTATTGCTTTAATCAGATCAAACATTAGCCGTTCAAACTTCTTTAGTCCAAACACCTGATTTTCCATGCGCAAACGTTTCAATTTAAAAACAGAAATTTCGCTCGCCTTGTTCCCCACGCTTACCATGGCCGTTGTTTTGTTTTTGTTGGAAGCTTACAGCCAGCAACACTTGCTTTTTGCCTCGCTGGCTTCGAGCGCTTTTTTAATTTATCTCGACCCGCATTTGCCAACCAACAGCATTTACACGTTGGTGATGGCGCAAGTTTCTGCCGCTTTAATTGGTTATGGCGTTTTAAAGCTGATTGGCCCGGGCTACACTTCCGCTTTGCTGGCCATGATCGTTTCCATCACTTTTATGGTTTTGCTAAATGTAATGCACCCGCCTGCCGTATCAACCGCTTTAAGTTTTGCTTTTGTAACCGGCCACGCTTTACCGCTGTTTATGATCGCGCTGGGAATATTGATCGTGCTGATTGTTGTACAAAAATTTTCCGTTTGGCTGATCAACAGAAACGTGCCGAAAGACCCGATTAGTAAATTGTAACATACTTTATAATGAACGCTACCCTAACTCGGCGCAATTGCTGTTATCCGTACCGGTTTAAATTTCTTTTTGTCCAAAGAAATGGAGGAAGAAAAAAAAGCTTCGGCAGGCGAAGCCGATGTATAGGCAAAAGCCAAAGGCTAACTGCTTTAAACCCTTAAATTTATACCGATAAAAGAAGCATTCAACCCGATTGCTTCAGCATAAATGCATACCAAAAAAATGCAGGTAAAAGAAGCATTTTACTTTCTTTGATATTAAACAACAAACCCATAATTTATAAAACAATTGCTTTAGGCTGAAGCGTATTTACAGGAAATTAATTTATTAAGGATGCAATAAATAATTGTTAACGAATTTATTTGAAATGATTTAAATTAGTACTAATTTTAGACTTTCTGATCGACCAACAGAAAAACCTAAATAAAAAACTACTACAAAATGAGAAAGCGAAATTTATTAAAACTGTTGTTGCCTATTGGGTTATTATTGTTAGTGTGCTCTTTCTTTATCGGCCGTTTCACTAATATTTCCGAACCGACCGATGGGTTTTTAAGAGGTTCTGGAATTACCCTGATCGTTGCTTATTTTTTAAAAGCCAGCGTAGCTAAAACCATCTGGTAAAATTTTAGTCATACCTACAAAAAACCATCATGAAAAAACTAACCTCGTATTTATTAGCCTTTACCGTTTTAATGCTTAGCCAGGTTTCCTTTGCGCAGGATTCTGTTAAGCAAAGTGCCAAAGCCAGCAAAATGGTTACCCACAAAGTAACCAAACACCACAAAATGGTAAAGAAAACAACTCCGGCTAAAATGTAAACCGAGTTTTAAAACATCAAAGCCACGCTAAACAACAGCGTGGCTTTTTTTATGCTTTTAAAAATTTTACCTGTGCCCGAATGGCCAATTTAGATTCTGGCAGTTTTGTAATCAGGACAAACCCGTGAAACATGCCTTTGTATTCTTCATATTGGATAAATTTTCCGGCTGCTTCCATTTTTTGTGTTAATTCTCTTGAAGTCAGTACCAACAGATCGTCTGTTCCATGTTGTAAAAGTACGGGCGGCAGGATTTCCAGGTCGCCATTTACCGGAGATAAAAGCGGGTCTGTTACATCGCGGTTGCCGCAATAAACCGCCACTACCCTTTTGGTAAATTGCAGCGACAATAGCACATCTTTTCGGATTAAATCTTCTACTTCCGGCCCTGTTTTGTTTGTGTCCAAATTTGCGGCGGGATACAACAAAAGCAGTTTTTTTGGCAAACTGGCTTTTTGCTGGTGCAGCAGGTAGCAGACGGACAAAGCCAGGTTTCCGCCGGCGCTTTCTCCACCTAAAAACCATTGCTGCTGCAAATCGCCGCGCTTTTGCAAAGCCGTAATTACGTTAACAATAGCATTTAAACCATTTGGAAAAGGGTTTACGGGTGCCAGCGGATAACGGACCATCAGCACTGCCATATCCAGTTTTTTGCTTAGTTTATCACAGTAAAGCCAGTGCAAAGTTGTCGGGCCGATTATAAAACCGCCGCCCGGCAGGTAAACCAAAACACCGTTTTCACTTTTTTCTTTATTGATCCAAAACATCGGTACGCCTTCAATTACTTCTTTCGGATACTTTTTTATAATTGGCGTTTTGGTATCTTCATAGGCTTGTAGTTGTTTAAAGCTGTCATTGTTCAACCGCTTTTTAAACCTGAGAATTCGGATAAAATGAGAACAAACTGTTCCTAAAAAACTTCTTTTACGGGTAACGGTATAATCTTTCATTTTTAGGCTTATCAAATTGTTGCTGCAATTGTTTAACAATTAAGGTGCCAGCAATAAATGCTTCTTTTACCACCTATATTTTTGTCTTGGCCAACCAAACTACATTTCGCAAAAATGCAAGGGGTTAAAAATTTTTAAATCTTTGCATAAAAATTAGTATTCATTATTATAAAGCAGAAACACAACCCGAATTTTTATGTGATAAAAGAAGCATCCGGAACACAGGTTTTCAAAAGCTGGATAATACCTGTTTCAAAAATACGTGCTTTTTCACATTTAAAAAGTAAAACTGCTCCACTCATCGAAGCCAGCCTGTAC
>NZ_CALMAT010000045.1:0-26358 GCF_937859865.1 uncultured Mucilaginibacter sp. | reverse complement strand
AAAATTTTTAAATCTTTGCATAAAAATTAGTATTCATTATTATAAAGCAGAAACTGTGTTCGGATTTTTATGCGATAAAAGAAGTATATGGAACACAGGTTCTCAAATTTGGATGATGCTTGTTTCTAAATACATGCTTTTTCACATTTAAAAAGTAAAACTGCTCCACTCATCGAAGCCAGCCCGTACTTTTCAAAAATTCAATTAAACGGGGATCTTGGGCAGACATAGCCGGAAGCCACAAACCAAGCTGCTTTCGGTTCCAGTATAAACCTTGCGGGTTGCCGGGTTTGGCAAAAGTATATCGGTACAAAACAGCACGAACGTACCGCGGCGGCTTTTGCGGAAAAGGGTTTCCGGCAAACAAACTTATTGTACTCGGGTCGTTATGCAAAAGTTTCCAAACCAAGTTTAACGTCCAGGGATATTCGTTCGGCGACGCCATTGCTGCAAACCACATCTGCCAATCCAACCTCAACTGGTAAGGTGCAATTTGTGGCGGCCGCTGGTTAAGCAACACCGGTAAACCTTTGTATAAATATGGCTTCCAGTTGGCTTTGCCAGAAGTGTCTTCGTCCATCGTTCCTTCAAAAACCACGTTTAAGCGTTCCTGTCCTACCGTTCCAAATGCGCCATACGTGTTTACCAAATCAAGTGGGTCAAAAGAAGTATTCATCACCTGACCGGGAGAAAGGATGTTCAAAGCAGGCTGGATGCTCAAAACAGCGATAACAGCCGTTACCACCCAGGCTGTGGTTAGCATCGGTTTAGATTCTTCGGCACGGCCAGCAGCAGTTTGGGCTTTGCGTACCAATGCTTTTGGAAGGAGTTTAGACCAAAAACCATCATCCAAGCAAGCCAAAGCCGGAATGATGGTCAGCCAGTTTAAGAACGACAAGTTTCCGCTGAGGATAATGCTGAATTGAAATAAAATAATAACCACGCCTGCAATATGCCGCGCCAATCTTGGCCAAAATACAAACCAAGGCGCAATCAGTTCGGCCAGCCAATTGAACCAAACACCAATTTTCAGATTGGTATGCGGCAAGAAATGAAACCAGCGGCTTAACGGGCCGGGAATAGGCTGGGATTGAAAGTGGTAGTAAAGCGCCGTGCCGTTTCGCCAAACATCGTCTCCGCGGTATTTGATCATCCCGGCGCCCAGCATAATCCGGCAAATCAGCCATCGAAATAAAACGATAATGGCAAAAGGTGGCGCATATTTGGGAAACGGGCGCAGATCAAGCAGCGGGCAAAGAAAAATGGCGAGAAAACCGGTTTCCGTCAATTGGATTTCCCAGCCATAGCCATACCACTCCTGCCCAACGTGAACGAAGGACATATAGAGGAACCACAGCACAGCAAGCAGGATTGCATTAGCGTAACCCGCCGCCACAACACAGGAAAGCACAAACCCGATCCAGGCAACGGTTAAAAGGGCGGTATCAGAATGGCCAAACCAAAAAAACGATGGCAAACGTATAAAACCGGCCGTAGCAGAACCTAAGGCAGCATTGATTTGCTTTATGTAGATATCCACAGGAAGCAAACCGTGAGAACCAATCAAAGGAACAATTTGATTGATAGCCACCAAAAAAGCAATGGCGTAAATTAAGCCCAGCAGGCGCAAGATTACAAAACGGGTAAGCCAGTACGTTGGCGACGTAGTTTCTGTAGCAGAAGTTGGTTGGATGCTATCCGTTTCGTTCATTACTTCCATTGCAATTCCTTAATTAGGTACAATATTAATATCGGTCCTGAAAGTTTGGTTTGGAAAACCAATTTTAAAAATTGGAATATCCGTAGAAGTCAGTTTATTTTTTCTTATATCAAACTTATTAAATACCTAAAACACCAATGCTTCTTTTATGCCACAAAAATCAGTGTCGTTTATTGTTTGTTAATGTTCTGGTAACGCAGCATCGCTTCCGTAAAGTAATAATCGGCATAAGTTAACGAAACATCCACTTCTGATTTACCAGGCAGGTTACCAACGCTGTGTTCCAAAATAAAGCCGCCGTTTGTGCCGGGTTTTGCTTTATAGGCCGGAGACGATAACGTTTGAAGTATCGTTTGGGCGGTATTAAAATAAAGCTGGTTGTCTTTTTGATTGCTGTACCGGCACAACTCCAATAAGGCAGAAGCCATGATGGCAGCGGCAGAAGCATCGCGCAAAGCATCAGGAATGTTGGGCGCGTTAAAGTCCCAGTAAGGGATTTTGTCTTTTGGCAAATTTGGGTTTTGCAGGATAAAAGAAGCAATGTGCCGGGCTTGGTCGAGGTATTTTTTATCTTTTGTTTCCCGGTACATCACCGTAAAACCATATAAGCCCCAAGCTTGTCCGCGCGCCCAGGCAGATTCGTCTGCTGCGCCTTGTGCCGTTCTTTTTTGCTGGACAGCGCCTGTTTCCGGGTTGTAATTGATAACGTGGTACGAACTATAATCCGGCCGGAAATGGTTTTTCATGGTCGTATTGGCGTGGGAGACCGCAATTTTATAAAAGCTGGAATCGCCCGTTGCTTTTGTGGCCCAAAACAGCAGCTCGAGGTTCATCATGTTGTCAATAATAACCACGTAATCAGCAGGCTTGGAATCCCAGGATTTGATGCAGCCTACTTTTGGGCTGAACCTTGTGGAAAGCGACTTGGCACTATTGATCAGCGTTTCCTTGTATTTTTGTTGAGGCTCGATCTTCTCTGCATTGCCAAAACTGCAATACATCATAAAACCCAAATCATGTGTGTTTTTGTTGTATTGTTCTTTTTCCAGCAAGGCCAGCATCCGGTTTGCTTCGGTTTTTAAAATTTCGTCCTTGGTTTGGCGGTATAAATTAAACAAAGTTCCCGGATAAAAACCACTACACCACCATCCGGAATTACTGGTTTCCAGCTTTTCGGTATTTGGGTCATACGTTTTTGGAAACCGGTCGGGAGGCAAATCCTTCATCAATACTTTGTACTGGGCATCCGCATCTTTAAAATTTTTGCTGATGGTTTGCAACAACAATTTATCTTGCCTAAAAGAAGTATGCTGGGCAGCCGCAGCAAAGCAAAAAGCAATGCTGTAAACGATGGTTGTAAAAAAAGCCAATCTGTATTTCATGCTTTAAAAATAACATGATTAGCTGATATTGTTTTTATTTAATTTTTGTTGCTATTTCAATACTTCCCTTTTAATTTTTATTAAAAACAAAAATTAATCTAAAATTGCTAACCTTAGTTTTTGGGTTTTTAATAATTTGGAGGACATAAAAAAAACCGGACCGGCACTCAAATGAGAACCAGATCCGGTTGTGTACCCAGCGCCGGAGTCGAACCGGCACGGTTTCCCACAGGTGTTTGAGACCAGCGCGTCTACCAATTCCGCCAGCTGGGCATTGCTTTGTTAGCGGGTTGCAAATGTATTTAAACTCTCCTGAATTCGCAACAAATATTTTCGACGATAATAGATATTTAAGATTTTTTTTAACGCTACGTCTTGTTCGTCCTTGGATTTACTGCTGAAACCGCTTGTTTGCTGTGCTTCTTCGGCATCCAATTGTGCGGATGCTTCTTTTACCGATACTTTTATTGAATTGATCGTGGCTTCATCTTCCGCATCCATCACCTGTTCGTTCAGCTCCATCATTTCCATCAAAAAATCGGGTGCCAAAGGATATTTATCGCCTTCGGCCAGCAACTGGTGTTCGCGCAAAATATATTCCGTCCGTTTGGCCGGATCGGATAAAACCTGGTACGCTTTGTTGTTCAAGGTTGATAATTGCAAAACTTCTTCCTGCTTTTCTTCACTTTCCGAAGCGTAAAAATCAGGATGGTACTTTTTGCTCAACTCATAAAATTTCTTTTTGAGTTGTGCTGCATCCAATTCAAAAGATTCCGGCAAACCGTAAAATTCAAAGTAATTCATTTTTGGTTTGAATTATTTGTTGATGACGTGGCGCACAATATCGTTTCCGTAAACAAAAACCATCAAAGCAATTAGGATACAGAAACCAACAATTTGTGCCCTTTCCATAAACCTATCGCTTAACGGTTTGCCTTTAATCATCTCGATAATCAGGAACATTGCATGCCCGCCATCCAAAGCCGGAATTGGCAACATGTTCATCAAAGCCAAAGCCATGGATAACAAACCAACCAAACTCCAAAATTTCGCCGCATCAAAATGACTGCCAAACATGGTTGCCATCGTTACCGGGCCGGCAAAAGCACGGTTAGCTTTAATTTGTCCGGTTGCCACACGGCCAATCCCTTTTGCATTATCAGAAAAAGAACCCCAGGCTTTTGATGCACCAACTGGCAGCGAAGACAAGAAACTAAACTTCGCCTTTTCGATAACCGGTTCATCGCCTTTTGCCGCAAAACCAAGCGTTCCTTGCGCGTTAACCTGTGCATTTAAATTTACCAACTGGTTATTCCTTTTGACTTCTAATTGAATAGGCTTGTTTTTATTTTCCTTGATCAAATTTTGAAATTGGTCGAAGAAAACAATTGGATGTTGATTAATTGCTTTAATGCTGTCGCCTTTTTGCAAGCCTGCTTTTTGTGCATTACTACCTGCAACCACAGAATCAACCATAAATTTGGTACGCAACTGGATAAACTCGCCAATGCCGTAATCTGCAACTTCGTTATAAATATTTCCGGGAACATTCAAGTTAAGCACGCGGTTATCACGGTCAACTGTTAACTGAGAATTTCCTAACAAAACTTTCGAGCTGATCAATTCTTCAAAACGAACGATTTTTTTACCATTTACGGCCGTTATTTTGTCGCCGGGTTTCAAACCAATTTCGCGTCCAATAATTCCCGGAACGATACCATATTTTACGCTTTGGTTTGGGATATAGCTTTCGCCGTATTTGATCGTCAGCATCCAAAAGATAAAAATCCCCAAAACGATGTTGACGAACACGCCAGCTAACATCACAATTAAACGTTGCCAAGCAGGTTTAGACCGAAATTCCCAAGGTTGCGGCGGCCCGGCCATTTGGTCGGTATCCATGGATTCATCAATCATCCCGGCAATTTTTACATAGCCACCCAAAGGCAACCAGCCGATGCCATATTCTACACCTTTGTAATGGTATTTAAACAGGCTGATGTTCCAGGCATCAAAAAACAGGTAAAACTTTTCTACTTTGATACCAAAAGCACGGGCTGCAAAAAAGTGACCTGCTTCGTGCAAAATCACCAGGATTGAAAGGCCGGCAATCAACTGGCCAATCATAATTAAAACGTTCATATAAAATTTCTTTTGTTGATGCTGTTTTTATGCACCTTTTTTTGTTATTAATTGTTGCGCTAAAACCCTGGTTTCCAAATCAGTGTTCAGGTAATCTTCCAGTCCGGGTTGTTTGTGCAGCTTGATCCGTTGCGTACATTCTTCAATCAGATCGCTCATCCCTAAAAATGTTACTTGTTCTTTTAAAAATCCGGCCACGGCAATTTCGTTGGCGGCGTTAACAATGCAAGGCATGTTTCCGCCCGTATCCAAAGCTGCAAAAGCGAGGGCAAGGTTACGAAAAGTCTTCAAATCAGGCTGCTCAAAGGTAAGAAACGGAAAATCTGCAAAGCTGAAACGTTTAAAATTATTTTTTATTCTGTTAGGATAAGTGAGCGCATATTGGATCGGCAGCTTCATATCCGGCAAACCCATTTGTGCTTTTACCGAACTGTCTTTGAACTGAACCAGCGAATGGATAATGGATTGCGGATGCACAACCACATCAATTTGATCGGCTTCCAAATCAAACAGCCATTTTGCTTCAATTACTTCCAAACCTTTGTTCATCAGCGAAGCAGAATCAATCGTAATCTTTGCGCCCATCACCCAATTCGGATGTTTCAACGCTTCGTTTTTGGTTACTGCAGAAAGAAAAGCGGTATCTTTTCCACGAAACGGGCCACCGGAAGCCGTTAAAATAATTTTTTCTACCGATTGTGGCTCTTCTCCGGCCAAACACTGAAAAATGGCAGAATGCTCCGAATCAACCGGCAAAATCTTGACGTTGTGTTCTTTCGCCAATTTCATCACCAACTCTCCGGCAACCACCAGCGTTTCTTTGTTGGCCAACGCGATGTCTTTTCCGGCTTTGATAGCGGCAATAGTAGGCTGCAAACCGGCAAAACCAACCAAAGCGGTTAAAACCAAATCAATTTCGGGAGCAGTAACAATATCTGTCAAAGCCTGACTTCCAGCCAAAACCTGAACGGAAGTATGTGCCAATGCTTCTTTTACCACATAAAATAAGTTGTCCTGGCCAACCACTACGTATTCGGGCAAAAACTCCAAAGCCTGCATTACCAACAAATCAACGTTGGATTGCGCGGTAAGCAAACAGGCGCGAAAAAGTGTTGGGTTTTCGCGGATTACTTGCAAAGTTTGCGTACCAATGCTGCCGGTTGAACCTAAAATAGCAATACTTTTCAACAGTTTTGGTTTTTTTGGAATTGGATAATCGGAAAGGCAGCGTACTCTTTTGGCAATTTTAATAGGTTTTGATGAGCTGCAAAAATCTACATTAAAACATAACTTTCCAACCCTTTGGCAATTACACGATCATTTGACAAACGGGCGACTTTGTTTTGTCCGCCTAATTTGCCTTGTTGCCGCATATAATCAATAAAAGCGTTTCGTTTTAAAGTACAAATTTTAAGCGGTTGCAGGATGTTTCCTTCAATCAAATCAGCGTAATATATATTTTTTTGCTGCATTGCTGCATCTACTTTTTTGCTGAAAGAAGCTAAATTTTCGGGCGCTTTGCCAAATTCGATTAACCATTCGTGAAAAGGCAACTCTCCTACCGGCGGATTTACCTGCGGCGCAACTGTAAATTCAATAATTTCTACATTCTCTTTTTGTGCAACTTGCATCAGCGCTTGTTCCACTTCTTCGCCAATTACATGTTCGCCAAAAGCAGAAATAAAATGTTTGATACGGCCGGTAACCACAATTTTGTACGGGTTGATGGAATTAAATTTTACCGTATCGCCCAAACTGTAGCCCCACAAACCAGCGTTGGTATTTAAAATGATGGCGTAATTTTTATCCAGTTCCACTTCTTTTAGGCTGAGGCGAATTGGATTTTCATTAAAATAAGTTTCTGTTGGGATAAATTCGAAAAATATCCCGGCATCGGCCAGCAACAACAAATCGCTGCTTTTTTGCGAATCCTGATAAGCGATAAAGCCTTCGGAAGCAGGATAAGTTTCGATGGAATCAATCGCGAAACCAATACTTTCTTCGATTTTGGCGCGATAAGGCTGATAATTTACACCGCCGTAAACGAACAATTTGAAGTTTGGGAAAATGTCTTTGATCTTTTTACCGCCAGCTTTTTCGGATAAACGATCAAAATACATCTGGCACCAGGGCGGGATGCCGGAAATCAAAGTCATGTTTTCTTGAACGGTTTCTTCCACAATGGCATCAACTTTGGCTTCCCAATCTTCAATCCGGTTAACAGCATCGCTTGGCATCCGATTTTTTAACAGATAATCAGGAACGTGATGGGCCACAATTCCGGACAATCTTCCAACCGGAATCCCTGCTTTGGTTTGCAATTCCGGGCTTCCCTGCAAAAAGATCATTTTTCCATCGGTAAAAGAAGCATTGCCCGTTTCGTAAATATAATTGAGCAAAGCATTTCGCGCCGCACGAATATGTTCGGGCATCGAGTCTTTAGAAATCGGAATGTATTTTACCCCGGAAGTCGTGCCTGATGTTTTAGCCAGATAAGCAGGTTTTCCCGGCCAAAGTACGTTTTCTTCGCCGTGGATAACACGGTCAACATAAGGTTTTAGTTCTTCGTAATCTCGTATCGGGACCTGCTTTTTAAAGTCTTCGTAAGTTTTGATTTTTTCAAATTGATGGTCTTTTCCGAATGCTGTTTTTACACCTGTTTTTATCAGTTCCTGAAATATTTGTTCCTGAAATTGGATTGCATTTTTTCGCAGCTTGTTGATTTGGAAAGAAATTAAAAAAGCAAAAGGTTTGCTCAATACTGTTTTTATGCCCATAAAATCAGTGCGTTTCGGCTACATCGTCGTCCACATCCAAATTGCTGAAAACTAACTTGCGGTAAGTTACAATCAAAACCACATTTACAAATGGATAAAGCACCAAAACTGCTTTACCAACCACGAAAAAACCAATGGCAATAACCAGCACCATAATACCAAGCAAGCCCAGCAAATGGATCATGTGGGATTTGGTAAGCAACCTGCTTTGGCGCAAAGATTCTATCGGCCCGGAGTTGTCATCTACAATAAAACAAGCGCAAAACATATAGCGCAATGCAGCATATAAAATAAGCATAACTTCCAGGATTTGAACTATTTGTGTTACGTTTTCGGGATAATTCCGCAAGCCTTGTTCGATAACCAAATTAAGCGTTACGATAGCAAAAGCCAGGAAAAGACAAATGGCAATAAAGCTGAAAACCATTTTCATGGTTGGCACTAATTGCGAAAATTCAAATTCGTAATATTCGTTGTCAATTAGCGTAAAGATCAGTTTGTATAAACCCAGCGTGGCGTAAGTTTGGATGATCATCAGTATCAAAAAAACCAGGAATTGGGTAAAAGTATCGCTGCTGACATCCACAAAAGCATTAAAAAACTGCACAACGCCCAGCAAAACCGTAATGATGGCAGAATAAATTACGATGGTTAAAAAGTTTTTTTTGGTAACATTCCAGGCAGTTTTAAAAGTTTCTGCGATGGAAAATGGATGGTACATAGTGGTTAGGGATTGTTTATAATTATTCGCTTCCAGAAATCCTGCATGAAACCAAGGCCGTAAGCAGTTAGCTGGACAAAAGCGGCAAATATGCTCAAAAATGCAACTTTTGCTGATTTATTGCTAATCCAGGAATGAAAAAATATCAACAAAATAAACAAGGCCAGCAAAAAATTGCACAGTTCTGCAATTGGCCATTTAAATAAATTTGCAATCAAAGCGAAGATCAAACCCAACGTAAACAAGGTCGGAAAAAAGTGTACGGCTTTTAATCCCGAAGGAAAGAATTTATAAATGTTGATGCGCGCCCGGCCAAAAAAATGGATTTGTTTGTAGAACTGCAAAAAGCTGGTGCGGCGTTTATGGTAAACTTTGGCTTCGGGAATTAAGCCAGTTTTGAAACCCATTTTGTGGATGCGGATGCTGAGTTCGATATCTTCGCCCAAACGGGTAATGATAAAACCGCCTGTTTTTTCGTAAACTTCCCTTGATAAACCCATGTTAAAGCTGCGCGGATGGAAATCGCCGATGCGTTTTTCGCCGCCGCGGATTCCGCCTGTTGTAAACGGCGAAGTCATGGAATAACTGATTGCCTTTTGAATGGCTGTAAAAGAATCATGTGCAGCATCTGGGCCACCGTAAGCATCTAATTTTTGGTTGATGATTTCCAGGTTTACAATTTCTAAATAATCAGGCGGAATCAAACAATCAGAATCAAAAATGATAAAGTAATCGCCGTTGGCTCGGTCAAAACCATAGTTTCGGCTAAAACCTTGTCCGCTGTTTGGTTTAACGTAATATTTTAGGTTGAGGTGAGCTTTAAAATCTGTAATTACGGCTGCCGCGTCTTTTACCGATCCGTCTTCAATCACCAAAACCTCAAAGGCTTTGTAGGTTTGCAAAACTAAAGTTTCCAGCAGTTCGCGGATTTCTTGCGGACGATTGTAAAGCGGAATGATAATGGAAAAAAACATTACCGATTGAAAGTAGGCACTTTACAAAATACAATTGGTTGCATAATATTTATCATTCCAAAACAGGTTTTAAAATTGAAGAAGCTGATTTTTTAATTTGTACTTGCTTTTTTAATGGTGCTAAAATATCTTCTTTGCATTGTACTGATGCTGTTACTTCAAATTTTAAATTTAATGCCCTTTTAATTTTTGCCAAAGTCGAAAAGTTTAATGGTTTATCGCCTCTAAAAACTTGGGTTAGATAACTTGGAGAAGTATTAATTTTTTTTGCCAAATCTTTTCTACTGAAGCCGTTTTCTTTTGAAATACGCTCGATCTCAGATAAATAATTTGCCTGCAAAATCAAAGATTCGTGTTCAATCAGTTCTTCTTCGGTTTTTGAACTTTTTAATGACTGAAGCCTGTTTTTGATTTCTTCTTTGTTAATACTCGATTTCATATTCATACTTTTTTAAGGCATCAATTTTTGACTGAATAGCTTTATTTATACTATTTGATTTTTTAAGAAGAAATTTAGACATTACAATACAGAACATTTTACCATTGATCGTAACCTCATGACAATATATCCTTGCGTTAATACCGTTTGGAAAAAACCTCATGCAGGTAACGTTATCTTAATTTGTTCGTAATCATCATAATACATGAATTTTTGTTCCAGAATCCTGTCAGAAATATAGTCAAACTTTTTATAATATTTTGCACTTTCCAAAAAATCCGTTATCTCTTCTGCTTCTTCAAGATCAATCGCGATGTGTCTATTAAACCTTTCTGAAGACTTATAAATAATGCATTTTCTTTTCACAAAATTAAGCTATAGATTAATCAAAGTAAAATGAAATTTATGAATAATTTTTAAGGACAATTTATCGGGGAAAAGCTAAGAAAAGCCCATATCAGTTTTTAGGTGGTAAAAGAAGCATCAACAAATCTTTCAAATCGTTTGATCAATCTGATAATTATTTCTTTCCGGCGAATTACGCGAAATCATTTCCGCCACAAAACCCGTTAAAAACAGTTGAGAACCTAAAATAATAGCAGTTAAGGCAATGTAAAACAAGGTATTATCAGTTACATTTCGAAATTTAATATGGTTGGAAATATCATAAAGTTTTGATCCGATCAGCCAAAAAACAATCCCCAAACCGGTCAAAAAGCAAAGCGTGCCCAGCGTTCCGAAAAAGTGCATTCGCCTCTTGGAAAACTTTCCGACAAAAAAAATTGAAAGCAAATCTAAAAAACCATTGATAAACCGGCTGAAACCAAATTTGGTTACCCCGTATTTTCGCGGCCGGTGTTCTACCACCTGTTCCGTTATCTTTGTAAAACCTGCCCATTTTGCCAGCACTGGAATGTAACGGTGCATCTCGCCATAAACTTCGATGTTTTTAACCACTTCTTTGCGGTAAGCTTTCAGGCCGCAATTAAAATCGTGCAGGTTATGGATGCCCGACATGCTACGCGTTGCCGCGTTAAACAATTTGGTTGGGATAGTTTTGCTGATCGGATCGTAACGTTTTGCTTTCCAACCCGAAACCAGATCAAATTTTTCCTGCCTGATCTTGCGGTACAATTCCGGAATTTCCTCCGGCGAATCCTGCAAATCGGCATCCATCGTAATCACAACTTCGCCGCGCGTAGCTTCAAAACCAACGTTTAAGGCTGCTGATTTTCCGTAATTACGACGGAATCTAATGCCTCTGATGTAGGGATTTTGCTCGTACAAAGCTTTGATCACTTCCCAGGAACCGTCGTTGCTGCCGTCATCAACCAAAATAATTTCATACGTAAAACCGTTTGCTTTCATCACGCGCCTAATCCAATCCGTTAATTCAGGCAAAGATTCGGCTTCGTTGAACAAAGGCACTACGACTGAAATATCCATTTTTTGTACCGGATGAACGGCTTGAATTGCCATGCTTCTTTTATCGTATAAAAATTAGTGTGTTTTGTTGGAAGGCGCATATACCGGCGGGTCATTTTTAAACAAGGCGCCAAAAATCATCGAAGCCAGAAACAGCAGCACCACCACAATACCAAAACTTTGCACAAAACCCCAAACGCCCGAGTTTTGCCGATCGGTAAAATCTTTGCGCAAGCCTTTGGTTTCTTCCTGAATGTGTTGCAAACTAACGCCTTGCTGTTGCCGGATTGCTGCTTTTGTAGCTTCTATTTTATTTTCCAGGTTAAGGTCTGTTGCTGGTTCGATCACTTTTGAAAACAGCAGGAACCCGAAAAAAAAGATCAGGTAAGAAACTAAAAACATCACAAATATGCCCGAAGCCGCCTGCCGGAAATGCCAGTAGCCGCCTATTTTTTCGCGCAAATTAAGGCAAAGCAAAACGGCGGCGATAATGGGCAACACGTTGGTAAAAATGAGCGGACTAAAAGCCGTAACCCAAAGCGGCGTGCTTACTTTCACCATAACTAAGTACGAGGCAATGTGCAGCACGAGGATGAGAACGCCCAAAACTCCGCCGTAAATAGCACCTTGAATCCTGATTTGCCGGTTTAAATCCTGCATTTTTTTAAAACTGCTTCTAATTAAAATTAAGCATGATGGCCAGTACAGGCATGTCAAACTCCAGGTCTACCGCGTTTTCAGCACAAAGGTCTTTGGTTTCCTGCGAAGGGTTAGTATCATAAAAAAAGCACATCACCGGGTAAAAAAGCTCTTTTATTTCCTCGTCTTCCGGCAGTTTACGCGCCACGTTTCCAATTTCTTCGATGCCGCTGTCCATCAAAATCTGGTTGGCAATTATGGGTTCGTAAATGCGGTGCTCGTCCTGAAATTCGTCCTCATCCACCAGCAAAAACTCGGTCAGATAATCGTTCAATTCCGGGTCAATGTCCTCATCTTCACACTCGTTCAGGTACAACAAAACGTTTAGCATTTCGGTTCCGCGGTCTAGCGTTTGCTCTTCAATTTTTTCCCATTCCGGCGAATCCAAATAATCTTCGTCCAGCTTTTTTACATCGGCGCTAAAGAAATTTACCAGCAGCAGGTCGAAAAAAACTTCGCGTAAGTTTTCTAATTTCGGGTTTGAATTGAAGACCTCGTCAAGCGCTTTTACCTTTTGCAAAAACTTCAGTTCCGAATCAAAAACCGTCAATATCTCGCCTTTTATCGGTTCGATATTGTTCGGGTTTACCAGTTTAATGTACCTAAAAGCAGCATCAATGGCTTTTTTTATTTTGGGGTCAATCATGAATATCAGATTTATAAATTTGATTATTGTTGATGGTGAGCAGCACTTTTCCGGTCATTTCCTGCCCGATAAACGGCGAATTGTACGATTTTGAAAGGTTATTTTGGCGAGAATAATTCCAGTTTGTATTTGGATTAAGCAAAACTAAATTTGCCATTTCTCCTTCGGCGATGGATGCTTCTTTTATGCCTATAATTTTACGCGGGTTGACGGCCATTTTCTCCACAATCAATTCCAAACTTAAACCGGCTTTTACAGCCAGCGAAAAGGCAGTTTGCAAACCGATCATGCCAAATTCGGCCACTTCAAATTCCACTTCTTTAAACTCCACTTCGTGCGGCGTGTGTTGCGAAACGATGGCATCAATCGTTC
This sequence comes from uncultured Mucilaginibacter sp., assembly GCF_937859865.1. GTDB lineage: Bacteria > Bacteroidota > Bacteroidia > Sphingobacteriales > Sphingobacteriaceae > Mucilaginibacter_A. Next base: position 13,061 of record NZ_CALMAT010000045.1, on the reverse strand, counting down.
CGTCGCGCAAACCTTGCAGCAATGCATTTACGTCTTCCTGCGTGCGCAAAGGCGGCTTCACTTTGTACAAACTGTCAAAACCCATCAAAGCATCGTCCGTTAAAACCAAATGATGTACGGCAACATCGCAGGTAACTTTTAAACCTTTTGCTTTGGCTTTTCGAATCTGTTCTACCGCTTGTGCCGTCGAAACCGTGGTAAAATGCAAACGCGAATTGGTGTATTCGGCCAGGTATAAATCGCGCGAAATCATCAGTTCTTCGGCCAGTGCCGGGATGCCTTTCATGCCCAGCAATGTGCTTACCATGCCTTCGTGCACTTTTGCTTTTCCGGCGATGGAAAGATCTTCGGGATAAGAAAAAACCAGTCCTTCAAAATTTTGGGCATACAACAAAGCGCGTTCCATCAAACCAGCATCCTGAACGGGAAGATTGCCATCGGTAAAAGCCAGCGCGCCGGAAGTATGCATGTCGTACAATTCGGCCAAATCCTTGCCTTGTGTTTTGTAGGAAATGGCGCCAAGCGGATAAACGCTGACCAGATTGCCGCGGGATTGGTTCAACAAATATTGTACTTCGGATTTGGAATGAACCGGCGGCTGCATGTTTGGCATCAAAGCTACGCCGGTAAAACCACCGGCTGATGCTGCCCGCGTGCCGCTTTGCATATCTTCTTTGGTTTCCAAACCCAAATCGCCAAAATTACAGTTCAAATCAAAAAAACCGGGCGAAAGGTAACAGCCTTTTGCAGCAATGGTTTCTGCATCAGCCTGAATATCAGCAGCAATCCGAACTATTTTTCCGTCTTCCACCAAAACATCTGTTACCTGTTTGTGATAAACAGAATTTGGATCAATGATCGTAACAGATTTAAAGAGCAAGTCCATTAAATTAATGCTTTTTTTAACAGCGTTTTTTCAACCTAAACTGCCATAGTTTGCTGCCGGTTTACTTTATAAAAACGGATCAGCAGCACTTCGGCAGCCAGAAAGAGCAGTGCCAAAATTAGGCAAAGTTTCCATAACTGCACGCCCGAATTTACTTCGGCCACCTGCTTTGTTAAAGATAGCTTTCCGGCTGGCAAATACGATACTGTTTTTATGGCAGAAAAATTGGTGTTCAGTTCCTGGTCGCTGAGGTAATTCAGGTCGGATTCCTGCCGGTTATCATTAAAAGCGATTTGCGCCAACACACTGTCTTTTCGCGTAAGCTGATAATCTCCGGTTTCGTGAATTTGATCGGCAACGTACAACACTGTGTTTCCATTGACCTGACGAACATCGGGAATCAATGAAATTTGTCCTTTTTGCAAATGCAAAGGTTGCTCGTCCATTTTGGCAATTGGTGCAATTTCCATCAATTCATTTTCGCCCAAGGTATAAAACAAAGGCTGGTTGTGGCCGCTCAGCAAAGCCATCCGAAACAAAAGCGGCACAAAAAGCGCGTGGCGCGGCAGGTTGCTAAAAGTTTCGTCCAGCGGGACGGCCGACAGATACACCTTGCCTTTGCCGCTGCTGTAAACGCTGAGAAAAGTAGTTCTGCCGGGCAGTTCGAGCAAATTATTTTTTAGATTACGTTGACCGGAACTCAACGCATAATATTTTTTAATTTGCGGCAAATCCGGGTTTTGCGGCATCTTCTCAAACACCTCTTTAAAAAGCGGGTGCTTTAAATTGATGGCAGTTACTTTCGTACTGTCGTTCAGCAACTTCTCCGGAAAATCGGCTTGTAAAGGCTGCAACAAGTTTTTGTACGAAGCCAGGTTTGCATCCGCAGCCGGAAAAACCACCAGCGTGCCGCCCTGTTTTACATAGTTTTGCAACTGCTGCGCCAGCCCGGCCGATACTTCTTTTACATCACTAAAATAGATGACCGGATAACGGTTCAGGCCGGAATAATTGACATTGCCAGCCGAAGAAAAATCGGCCTTAAAAAAAGCATCGGAAGCAAAAACAGCGCTGAGGTATTTGTTTGGAACCTGATCTGCAATTTGCAAAACCGGCAGTTGCTGCTGCACTTGGAACGTAAAGTAGAAATGGTTATCGAAAGTAACGGGGTTATCATTCAAACTCAGTTCGCCTTTTTGCCAGCCAGGCTTTAAGCCTGAAAATTGCAACGTATCTTGCCGCATACTTTTCGCATTCAAATCGTAACTGCCCAACGCTTTCGTTTGTCCGTTGATGAGCAATTTAACGGGAACTTTTTGCGCTTTTTCGTCGCCGTAATTATGCAATCGAACAACCAATTTTTCGGCAGCGTTAGGTTGATGCAAAGGCGAAAGCAGCCAAACGGAATCAACCGCAATGTTTGGCAGCGGATTGGCTTTAATCCTAACCAACGTAACTTTGGTTTTGTTATTTGCGGAGATACTGTTTTTAGCAAGGTTTTTTTGGAAATCAGAAATGAGGTAAACGGTTGGAACGGCATTATTTTCCGACTCGAACAAAGCTTTTTGCCGTTCTAAAACCTGTGTCAAGGTTTGGCTTTGCGGACTGATTTTCACTTCATCAACCGCCTGGTTAAACTCGTCGCGGTTTAAAAAACGTTGCTGTTTGCCTTCAAAATCCTGCGTAATTAATTGAAAACGGTCGTTCACAGAATAAGCCGAAGCAATTTCCTTGGCGCGGCGTTTGGCTTCGTCCAGCAAAGAGCCTTCGCGGTTTAGCGTTTGCATGGAGTAAGAATTATCCACAAAAATACTGACGGCCTGCTGTTTGCCCACATTTTGCTGATTGCCAACCGGCAAAAACGGACGTGCAAAAGCCAGCACCAAAAAAGTCAAGGCCAGCAAACGTGCGGCCAAAATCAAACGGTTTTTTAAGTTGCTGCGCGAGGATTGCTGCTTTTGCAAATCCTTTAAAAACTGCACATTGGAAAAATAAACTTTTTTGTACTGCCGAAAATTAAACAGGTGGATGATGACCGGAATGGCCAGCGCCAGCAAAGCAAACAGAAACCCGGGATAAAGAAATGCCATTGATTTTCAAAGATAAGGTTTTTGGGAATTGGTGGCTGCCCATGCTGCTTTTATCATCATTTTTTTACGAAACAGAATAGCTTCTATCTTCCACCCAAAAGGTATTGGTTTAAGCGTTTGTTTTGATTGATTAACTTGGACAATACAAGACAAACCGCAATAACTACAATTGTGACAAAAGGTGTGTAGATGAAATTGTAAAAAAACGGGTCATAATGCAATCCAAATAAGTACAAGTATGGATTTAAAAAAGAACTGATAAAATAAACGCCCAAAGTGTTTCGGCCTAAAACTTCAAATAATTTAAAATCAGGCAACATTTTAACAACAAAAATGAAAACAATGATGCCTGTAAAACCAGCCAGGTATCGGTAGCAATCATCATAAATGCCTTGTATATCAGTTAATTTAGTTGCCATTAAAGTTGTATAAATGTAATATTCATCCTTCCAAAAATACATAGCAGCAGTAAATATAATTAAAGCAGACAACGAGATAATGGTGTTGGTTTTTAATACAAACTTGTGAACCAAATATCCTGCAAAAAAATACGGAAGCATAAACTTTGTAAAGTAAAATACCAGCCCGTTTGGAAGCAAAAGAACCAAGAAGAAAACTAAAAAACAAGCAATTAAACTGTCTTTAAAAAATTTATTAATGATGATTGTTAGGATTGAACTGATCAGCAAAGACCAAATAAACCAAAAGAAAGATGGCAAATTATAGATGTAGTTTTTGATCCATTGTATGATGGTGTGTGAAACTTGCCAGCGAAATACAACCAAAAAGAAAAGCGACCAAATTAAAAACGGAATCAAAAGTTGTTTGATTCTACTGCTGATTAAATCGTTAAAACTTCTGCGGTTTACACTTTGATAATACAAATAGCCGCTAACAGCCATAAAAAAAGGCATGTGGAAAGCGTAGATCAATTGAAATAGCTTGGTGTTTAATATATTATACTTAGCGCAAAATTGCAAGCAATGGCCATATACAACCAATATAATTGCCATGCCTTTTAATTTGTCGATAAACAGGTTTCTGATCATTTATAAATAGTTCAAACAGAAAAACGTATTGTACCAATGATACAAAATAAAGGTTCTATTTTATGCTGAAAATGCTTTTAAAACTAAAACATCAGAAACCGCAGGAATTACAAAACAATCCCCGCCTTAAATTTATTTCTTTAGCATAAAATTTACTCGATAAAAGAAGCATTATGCAGATTTCGAACAATACCATTTTAATTACCGGCGGTACCTCAGGCATTGGTTTGGCTTTTGCCAAACAATTTATGGCGGCAGGCAGCAAAGTGATTATTTGCGGCCGCCGCAAAGAACGTTTAAAAGCTCTTAACGAAAAATATCCAGACTTGATTACCCGCGCCGCTGATGTTTCCATTGCTTTAGACCGTGAAGAATTGGCAGCGTGGGTTTTGGAAAACTATCCGGAAGTGAATATTTTAATGAACAATGCTGGTGTTCAATTGGTAACAAACATGGCCAAACCTGTTGATTTAGATCAAATTCACTTAGAAATCGAAACAAATTTAGTGGCGCCTATCCATTTAACTTCTTTGTTTGCACAGCATTTGGCCACTAAAACTGATGCTGCCGTTATCAATATTTCATCCGGTTTGGCTTTTGCGCCGATTGCTTTTATACCGGTTTATTGCGCTACCAAAGCCGCTGTGCATTCGCTTACGCTGTCGCTTCGGCACCAGCTTAAAAATACTTCGGTTAGGGTTTTCGAAATTATCCCGCCTTCGGTAGATACCGAATTGGGGCACGACCGGCGCGAAGATAAAACTCAGTCGCACGGCGGTTTGCCGATTGCTGATTTTATTACTGAAGCGATGGAAGCGCTCAAAAACGATATTTACGAAGCACCAATCGGGCAATCCAAAGGTTTGCGCGAAAAACGCGAATTGCTTTTTGAAGTGATGAACAATCCTATTCCCGAAACTTTGCCTGTAAACCACGAACAATAAAATCAAGATTAAGCTGTAATTAATTCATCCAATCATGAAAAAAATATTTACCATACTTCTTTTAGCAGGCATTTTTAAGCAAAGTTTTGCACAATCTTCCAAACCGGCTTCAACTGCAAACCCTCCTGCTTTAACATTGATAAAAGAAGCAGACATCAAAAAAGACATTTTTGAACTGGCCGGAGATGCTTTCCGTGGAAGGCGTGCCGGAACTTTGGATGAAATGCGTTCTGCCGTTTGGGTAGCGCAAAAAGCCATGGAAGCCGGGTTGAAACCTGCCGGAGACGACGGCACGTACTTTCAGTTTTACAATATCAAAAGAACGATTACCGGCGGCAACGGCACGTTTTCCATCAACAATAAAAATCTGCAATTGTGGAAACAGGTTTGGCCAACGCAACCCGTAGAAACCCATTTAAATGGCGCAGTAATGTGGTTAAATTCGATGGCAGACACGACCAAAGATTTAACCGGAAAAATTGTGGCGGTAAAAATAGTGGCGCCTGCGCCGCTGCCCGTTTCGTGGATGAGTTTATGGGGATTGCGTTACACTTCCCTCGCTGTGCGCCAGCAAACTTTGGCTTTGCGCCGCAAAGGTGTAGCAGCCATTATTTTGGTTGCCGATCAGCAAACGGAAGCCTCGTTGGGTTTTGTGGGACATAATTACCAGGAAGGTTTGTACCAATTGGAAGGAACGCCGGCTTCAAACGTAAAACCAATTCCGGTGATTGTTACGCTGGGTTCTTTTGCCAATGATTTCCAACAGGCAAACGCAACGGCTAAAGCGGATTTCCGGGTGGAAGTTTCCATGTATCCATCCGCAAATGTGGTGGCAAAAGCAGCAGGAACAGATGCTGATTTGAAGAACGAATACGTATTGTTTAGCGGCCACCACGACCACGATGGTGTTGGCGTTCCGGTTGACCGCGATTCGATTTGGAACGGTGCCGATGACAATGCTTCGGTAACGGTTGGCATGCTGGCTATTGCCCGCGCTTGGTCGGCAAAACCGGGAAAACGTTCGGCTTTGTTTGTTTGGCACGGCGCAGAAGAACGGGGTTTGCTGGGTTCGCGCTGGTATGCCGCACATCCAACCGTAAAAAAAGAAGACATTGTAGCGGTTTTAAACGGCGATATGATTGGCCGGAATGCACCAGATTCTGCAGCTTTGCTCGGCACAACTTCACACAAAAACTCAACGCAACTGGTAGATATGGCGATGAAAGCCAACCAGCAACAAACGCATTTCAAGGTAGATTTTTCTTGGGACGATGCCAAACATCCCGAAAACTGGTATTTCCGCAGCGACCATTTGCCTTACGCACAGGCTGGCATTCCGGCTATCTTTTTTACCACTTTGTTGCATGCCGATTATCATACGCCAAAAGATGAACCTTCTCGCATTGATATTGCTAAATTAACTAAAATGGCTAAGTGGATGTACGCAACCGGATGGCTGGTTTCGCAAACGCCGCAAAAACCAATGTTAGAAAAAACACCGTAGATTATGCCAGAATTCAATCCCAAACAAATATTATACACTCCGGATGCGTTGAACGATTGCGCCAAAGATTTGGCCGGCCAATTTCCTAATGCAACGATGCAGGAAGTGCAGCAGCACAACAAGCTGCCCGATATGGGCTTGAAACATTACAAAGCCAAATCGGATTTGCTGGTTTTGGGGAAATTGAAAACCAAGACGATCCGGGAAAGCGGACGAAGTTCTGATTTTATTGCGCCAAGTTTGGCCAACGGTTGCTACGGCGGCTGCGCGTATTGTTATGTTGACCGGCATAAAGAAATCAACCCAATCACGATTTTTACCAATGTGGACGAGATAGTAGCTGCTGTTGACCACCACGCGATGAAACAGCCTTGGCCAAAAATTCCGAACCAAACTGATCCGGTTTTTTATACTTATGATGTTGGTTGCAATTCCGATCTTTCTGTGGATTACGCCATTTTTAAGGGCATAAAAGAAGTATTAACTTTTTACAAAGACCATCCACGCGCCAAAGCTACTTTTGCCACCAAGTTTGTAAACCGAGATTTGCTGGAGCTTAATCCGGAGAAAAAAGTGAGGATTCGCTTAAGTTTGATGCCAGCCGAAATAAGCAAACTGGTGGATGTACGGACAGACAGTATGGAAAAAAGATTGTTATCAATTAATGATTTTTACGATGCCGGATATGATGTGCACGTTAATTTTTCACCGGTTATTGTTTACAGTAAAATAGGAAATACAAAGCGCGACTGGCGCGATGATTACCGGGAACTTTTCAGGCAGTTAAACGAAGCCGTGCGCGATGATGTAAAAGCACAAATGCAATGCGAAGTGATTTTTTTAACGCACAACGAAGCGCAGCATATTACCAATCTCGGCATCAACCCAAAAGCCGAAGATTTATTGTGGATGCCGGATTTTCAGGAAACCAAACAAAGTATGTTTGGCGGCATTAACATTCGTTATAAAGTGCAAATGAAAAAAAGGATGATTGATACGTTCATCAATATTTTAACGGAAGAAATTCCGTGGTGCGGCATTCGTTATATTTTTTGATTAGTGATGTCAGAAAATCAACAACCTGAAGTTTGGCTTCGCGGTCCGTTACCCGAATTTCCAGTTTTGCTTCAACCCATCGCTTTTGCATTACTGCAAGCGCAGGAAGATGTGAACAAAATAATGTTGGGTTTCCCGGATGATTTACTTTACGAACGTCCAGGCGGTACAGCTTCCCCGGCTTTTCATTTGCAACATTTAAGCGGTGTTTTAGACCGGATGTTTACTTATGCTGAAAATTTGCCGTTAAAAGAAGCACAGTTAAACTGGCTTCAATCAGAAGGAAAAATTCAGGAAAAACCTTTTTGGGTTGAGGAATTAGTTGCAAATTTCAACCAGCAAATTGAAACTTCCCTACAAAAGCTACAAAAAATTAATGCAGAAACTTTAACCGAACCAAGAGGCGTTGGCCGGAAGCAATTGCCTTCCACCGTTTTTGGTTTACTTTTCCATGCTGCTGAGCATACGCAGCGGCATGTTGGGCAGTTGTTGGTTACGGTTAAAGTTTTGACAACACAAAAAAAAGACCGATAAAAGAAGCATCCATTAACTATTCCAAAACGCAAACTTTTTATTCGTAAAAATAGCTTTCGGTATCATTGCGTTTACGCCAACTGTTTGATCAACCACTTGCGTTACTTCAAAATCAACAGCCGTACTTGCAATGGATAAAGCTTCGTTAAAAGTAAAACCGAGATCATCTTTGATAAAATTACAAGCTGCCAAAGTTGCGTTTTTCATCGCCTGGCGCAGATCTTTATCCAAACCAATGGCGATAAAATGGGTAGGCGTTTCGGCACGCGGCTCTGTAATTTTTTTGTTTTTATGGATCACAAATTTCGCTACCAAAGTCAATGATGCTTCTATCGCCACGCCGCTTACTTCGCCGGTCCCTTGCGCCGTGTGGCAGTCGCCGGTGGTAAATAATCCTCCTGAAACGGAAACCGGCAAAAACAAAGACGTGCCTTTTACCAAATGTTTCAAATCTAAATTTCCGCCATAAAAATCAGGCGGAATAGAACTTTTCCGGCCTAATTCTGCCGGAGGCGAAAGTGCCATCACGCCAAAAAATGGTTTTAATGGGATTTCGATGCCTTCTTTAAACGATGCAAATTTCTTCTTTTTATCATAGCGGTAAACAAAAGCTTCGGGCGTTTTTACTTCATCCGGAATGGCACCGCCGCCCGGCCAAACGCTATTTACGCCATAATTACTGCGGATCAAAATATCTCGAATCTGCACTTCCAGCATATCGCCCGGTGCTGCGCCTTCAATAAAAACCGGCCCAGTTAAAATATGTCCACGTAAACCGGACGGTTCCGGTTTGATGGTTTTTAAAATCGTAATGATTTCCTGCGCGTGTTCATCAATCGGCAAGTTGTTTTTCTGGTAAAATTCTTCCGGGTTTTTCTTGCTGATGCCAACCGTATTGATGGTTTCAATCGCCACAATTTGTCCGGATTTTACCGTTGCTACCGGTTTTACATCCGCCCCGTAAAAACCGTTCACCATATTTTCCGGAATCGTTCTGATCGTAACATCCGGCTTCAAACCCGCATTTTCTGCCGATGCTTCTTTTATCGGCATAAAATCATTGACAACGGCTGCACTTGCGGTTAAACTTCCGGCTGTTAAAGCGGCAATTCCACCTAAACCTGTTTTTTTGATGAAATTTCTGCGCGAATTTTCCTGGTTTGGTTTGGGTAAGTTTTTATTCATGTTATTTTTGTTGAAAGCAATATGTTTTTCTAAAATTAAACAAATAAAGCTGGCAGAAAAGTATTTTATCTGATACAAAACTCAGCTTCGCTCCTATTTTTAAATCTTGTATCTTTAAAACATGTCTGCAACACAGTTAAAAGAAGCCTTTGCCCGGTTTGACGCTTACAATGCAACCGACCCGAACCAGGAAATTTTTGAAGGAAAAACCTATCCAAAAGAAGTATTGTATGCCGAACGGATGACGAAAAAGCTAAACGATTACGAACCAAACGCACCGGAATACATGCAATTAGCCGTTCGTTGCCAGCACATTGGCCGTTGGGAAATTGCCCGAAATTCTTATCCGATGGACCGCGCCGGTTACTTGATGTGGCGCAGTCAGCTCAAATTGCACCATACCAAAATTGCCGAACCAATTTTGAAAGTTTGCGGTTACAATGCCGAAACGATTGAAAAAGTAAAAGCTTTGTTGCTTAAAAAACAACTCCACCAAAACCCCGACACGCAACTGATTGAAGATGTAATTTGCTTAGTTTTTGTGGAATTTTATCTGGACGATTTTGCCAAACAACACAGCGAAGAAAAGATGATTGACATCGTAAAGAAAACCCTGAAAAAGATTTCGCCACGCGGGATTGAGGAAGCGTTGAAAATCAACATGACTGAACAGGTGAAAGAACTGATTTTAAAAGCCGCCACTTGAGAATTATCATTTGAGTGTTGAATGCGGAAAATACATCAAACAAAGTTTCCTGCTTACTACTTTTATCAACATAAAATTTAAAAGTTTAAACACTTATGAAAAGAAATGCAACCGCCGTTTGGAACGGTACCGGAAAAGATGGAAAAGGATTGGTGAGCACGCAAAGCGGCGTGTTAAAAGACAGCCAGTACTCTTTCAAAACCCGTTTTGAAGATAGCATTGGCACCAACCCGGAAGAACTGATTGCTGCGGCACACGCTGGCTGTTTCTCCATGAAACTAAGTTTTAATATTTCTGCTGAGGGCATTACGCCGGAAGAAATCACTACCAAAGCAGCCGTAAACCTGAACCCGGAAAAAGGCGAAATTGACACCATCCATTTAGATGTAAAAGTAAAAGCAAACGGTTTATCTCAAGAAAAATTTGATGCTTTGGTTGCTGATGCAAAAGAAAATTGCCCCGTTTCTAAAGTTTTAAAAGGCGCTGAAATTACGATCAGTTCTGAATTAGTTTCTTAATTTTTCAATTTAATAATAACAAAAAGTGAGGTTGAACAAGCTTCACTTTTTTTATACTTTATTTTTGATCTTCCTGACTTTCGGACTTCCCGTCTTTCTAACTTCTAAACTATCTTTGCAGATGATCCTTCCGCAGCAAAACGCTATTTTTTCTATTGCAAACGAAGCAACTTTTTTAGAAAACGCTTTGCAGATTTTTCGTTTTCAGGCGAAGAATTGCGCGGTTTACAAAATGTATTTGTCGTGTTTAAAAGCTAATCCACAGGAAATAGAAACGCTGGAGGCGATACCTTTTTTACCGATCGAATTTTTTAAAACGCATTCTGTCGTCTCCAATAATCAAAATCCGGAGGTTATTTTTACAAGTTCTGGCACAACCGGAATTACCACGAGCCGGCATTTAGTAACCGATGTTTCCTGGTATCAAAAAAGTTTTAGAAAAGGTTTTGAAAGGTTTTATGGCGATATTAAAAACTACGCTTTTCTGGCTTTGCTGCCTTCGTATCTGGAGCGTTCCGGTTCTTCGCTAATTTATATGGTGGAAGATTTGATTGCGGGAACGGAAAATCCAAACAGCGGTTTTTATTTGTATAACGATGAAGAATTGTACCAAAAACTCATCCAATTACAGCAGCAAAAACAACCAACGGTTTTAATCGGCGTTACGTTTGCGCTGCTGGATTTTATCGAAAAACACCAGATCAATTTCCCCGAATTAATTCTAATGGAAACCGGCGGGATGAAAGGCCGGCGCAAAGAAATGATCCGCGAAGAACTGCACCAAACGCTTTGCCGTGGTTTTGGCGTCCCGGCCATTCATTCAGAATACGGCATGACGGAACTGCTTTCTCAAGCTTATTCTCTGGGCCAAGGTTTGTTTCGATGTGTTCCCTGGATGAAAGTTTTGATCCGAGATACCAATGATCCGTTTACGTTGCTCCCAAACGGAAAAACTGGCGGCATCAACGTCATTGACCTGGCCAATATCAATTCCTGCTCGTTTATTGCAACCCAGGATTTAGGCAAAATCCACGAAAACGGTGCTTTTGAAGTTTTAGGCCGGTTTGATTTTTCGGACATCCGCGGCTGCAACTTGTTGGTTGGCTGATGCTTCTTTTACCATGCAAAAATTGGTGTGTTTGTTCTGTCTTCCCAACTCTCTAAATCCTGCAATGCTTCTTTTACCATGCAAAAATTGGTGTGGTTTATGCTATTTTTGCCACACAAATTTCCTTTGAAATGATAGAACAGTTTCTGAAAGACCAGCAAGAACCGAAAGCGGTTGAAAAAGTTTATTCGCGTTTGAACGATTTGCTAAACAGCGGCGAAGAAATTATTTACATCGCCGTGCAAAAGAAACCGTTGGTCAATATCACGCCGGATTGTGTGGCCATCACCAATAAACGTATTTTCTTTTTTACGGCTGCCAACTTCGGCCTTTCAATCAAATTTATGGATTTTGTGTGGAAAGATGTGGTTGAAGTAAAAATTAAAGAAGAATTGCTGGGCGCAGTTTTTAGCATCAAAACTTTGAACGGTGCCGAAACCAGTGTTGATTTTTTGCCGAAAGTACAAGCGAGAAAATTATATCAATACGGACAGGAACGCGAGCAAGCCGAACGCGAAGAACGCCGCCAACGCGACTTGGAAGAAAAACGTGCAGCTTCAGGAACGATACATACTGATTTACCGCGATTTGCTTCAACCCAAAACCAGCCAGAACCAATTGCGGCACCAAAACCAGTTGAAACGCCAAAACCTGCGGAAGAAGTTAAGCCTGATGAATTAACAGCCAAACTAAAAAAGCTAAAAATGCTTTTTGATAACGGTTTGATTACGCAGGAAGAATACAACCAAAAAAAACTGGAGTTGTTGAGCGAGTTGTAGTGGTTAACGTTTTATAATTAATTCGGCAATAGCGATCATGGCAGCCAATTGACCAATCCAAAAAATGAACATCCATTTGATGATTTCTGATTTGTGATTGGCCATCTCTGTTCTCAATTCGCCCATTTCAAGCTTTAAATTATTGATGTCCTGCTTCGTTGCCAAAACATCTTTTTTCAAATCAAACTGCTTTTCAATTTTATTTTCAACATATTCAGCCAAAGTTTTGGCTTGTTCGTCGCCAACCTTTTCTCTTAATATTTGAAATAATTGAATTTCGGAAACTTCCATATTCAAATTTAAAAAAATACAATTACCCAGCAACCAGCAAAAAGTAATTCTTCTTCCCTTTTTGTACCACCAAATATTTTTGGTTGATCAAATTTTGTGTGGTAAAAACAGCATCAGGCAAAACTTTAACTTTATTAACCGCTACGCCTCCGCCGGCAATCATCTTTTTGGCTTCCCCTTTTGACGGGAAAACCTTTGCTTTTTCGGCCAATAAATCTACAACAGCAACGCCTTGTTCCAGTTCTGTTTTGTAGATGTTGAAATTGGGAACGCCTGCAAATAAAGCTTCTACTTCTGTATCGTTTAGTTCGTTCAAAAATTCTATGCGAATGGTTCCAGAAAGAAACTCAGAAGATTTAATTGCTTTTGCATATTCTGCTTCGCCATGAACACGAACGGTAATATCTTTTG
>NZ_CALMAT010000044.1 GCF_937859865.1 uncultured Mucilaginibacter sp. | reverse complement strand
GTCAATCGTAGTATAACCTTCTGATGAAAAGAAAAATTTCCTTCATATTCCTCGTCTTCTGGTATTTTTCTGCAAATGCCCAACAGCAACAATGGCATTTGCTGACCAACAGGATAACCACGCCCTGGGCGCAAAAAGTTAACCCAAAAGCGCCATTGCCGGAATATCCACGGCCGCAACTGGTGCGTGGCAACTGGCAAAATTTGAACGGGCTTTGGAGTTATGCCGTTATCCCTAAAAACCAAAATGAACCCTCCAAATATGACGGGCAAATATTAGTGCCGTTTGCCGTAGAATCAGCTTTATCAGGCGTAGGGAAAACGGTGGGAAAAGACAGCTTGTTGTGGTACAAAAACACGGTCAGCATCAACAAAGCTTTAAAAGGCAAAGAAACACTGCTGCACTTTGGTGCGGTTGATTGGCAAACCGAAGTTTTTGTAAACGGTAAAAGTGTTGGCATACACGAAGGGGGTTACGATCCTTTTACTTTTGACATTACCCCGTTTTTAAAAAGCGGTGCCAAGCAGGAAATCAAAATCAAAGTTTGGGACCCGACAGACGACGGCCCACAGCCACGCGGCAAACAACTTAAAAAGCCGGAAGGCATTTGGTACACACCGGTAACAGGCATCTGGCAAACGGTTTGGTTAGAAGGTGTGGCCAAAACTTATATCCAAGCCACTAAACAAACGCCCAATATTGACAACCAAACCTTAATCATATCAGCCGAAGTGGCAAATGCCCAGCTAGGCGACAAATTAAGGATCACGGCTATGGACGGCCAAACCAAGGTTGATGAGAAGACCATAGATGCAAACGGAACGGCAGTTTTAAATATTCTAAACCAAAAACTATGGTCAACCACCAGCCCGTTTTTATACGACTTGCAAGTAGCCCTTATCAGGAACAACAAAGCAGTTGATGAAGTAAAAAGCTACTTTGCCATGCGTAAAATTTCCCTCGGCCCTGATGCTAATGGCGTACAACGCATGTTACTGAACAATAAGTTTGTATTTGAATATGGCCCGCTCGACCAGGGCTGGTGGCCGGATGGTTTATATACGCCGCCAACAGAAGAAGCTTTAAAATTTGACATTGACAAGCTTAAAGCGATGGGTTTCAACTTGATCCGTAAACACATCAAAGTAGAACCTGCCCGTTATTATACTTATTGCGATAAAATGGGTATGTTGCTGTGGCAGGATATGCCAAGCGGTGATTTGGGCAACCATTGGGAAAACCGACCGGGCGTTTATGACCGTGCCACCGACAAGGAGCGTAGCCCGGAATCTGAAAAATACTACCGCAAAGAATGGAATGCTATCATTAATGCCTTGTATAATTATCCCTGCATCATTGTTTGGACACCATTTAACGAAGCCTGGGGACAATTTAAAACGGTCGAAATTACGGAGTGGACAATGAAAAAAGACCCTTCCCGATTGGTAAATAGCGCCAGCGGCGGAAACTTTTATGCTACCGGAAATATCGTTGACCTGCATAATTACCCGCATCCAGCCATGCCACGTGCCGAAATTTTTGGTAAAACAGAAGCAGTGGTTTTAGGCGAGTTTGGCGGATTAGGATGGCCGGTTGAGAACCATACCTGGCAGGCTAATAAAAACTGGGGCTACCAGAATTTTAAAAACGGGGAAGACCTTTTTAAAAGATACGACACCTTTACCGACAGGTTGCAGGAATTGATAAAACTGGGCTTATCGGCCGCAGTTTATACGCAAACAACAGATGTAGAAGGAGAAGTGAACGGGTTTATGACTTATGACCGCAAGGTTATTAAAATCCCGGTGGAATTGTTGCAAAAGTCGAATGTCAGGTTGTATAACCCGGCATTGGTGCAAATAAAATAGATTGATCAAATGATGCTTTCAAAAACCAGGTTTATTAGGATTCAAAAACAAATATTTCTAAATGCTGCACTAATGGCTTTGGGCGGATTTGCTGCAACTGCACAATCTACCGTTAAGGCAACAATGGTATTAAAAGTTGATAACCAGCAATCCAATGCTTTTTATGTAAACAACCGGGCACCGTTGCAAAAGCAATATTTTACAAAACTGCCTGTAGGAAGCATTCATGCTGGCGGATGGCTAAAAAAAGCTTTGGAACTTCAGCGCGACGGGCTTACAGGTAACTTGGGCGAGATCAGCATCTGGCTTTCAAAAACAAACAACGCTTGGCTGAATAAAGAAGGCAAAGGCGAATACGGCTGGGAAGAATTGCCGTACTGGCTGAAAGGCTATGCCAATATTGGTTATATGCTGAACGATAAAAAGATGATCGGCGAAGCTAAGTTTTGGATAGATGCTGTATTGAACAATCAGCGCGACAATGGGGATTTTGGCCCGGCAGTAGAAAGAAAAGGCAACCGCGATTTGTGGACCAATATGCCGATGCTTTGGTGTTTGCAATCCTATTACGAATATTCAAAAGATCCGCGCGTGCTTCCTTTTATGACCCGTTATTTTAAATATGAACTGTCTGTCCCAGATAATAAATTTTTAAAAGATTACTGGGAGAACAGCAGGGGCGGCGATAACTTGTTGAGTGTGTACTGGTTGTACAACCGTACCGGCGATAAATGGCTGCTCGATTTGGCCAACAAAATAGATAAAAACACGGCCGACTGGCGCCAGGCCAACAACCTGCCCAACTGGCACAACGTAAATATAGCCGAATGTTTTAGGGAGCCTGCCACGTTTTATTTGCAAAGCCATGACCAGAAAGACCTGAACGCTACTTATAATGATTTTAAGCTTGTCCGTGCCATGTACGGGCAAGTGCCGGGCGGTATGTTTGGAAGTGATGAAAATGCACGTAAAGGTTATGTTGACCCGAGGCAAGCAGTTGAGACCTGCGGCATGGTAGAGCAAATGACCTCTGATGAAATGCTGCTGGGCGATACGGGCGATCCTTTTTGGGCAGAGAATTGCGAAGATGTGGCTTTTAATACCTTTTCGGCAGCTTTTATGCCCGATTATAAATCGCTGCGCTATCTTACCGCTCCT
Source organism: uncultured Mucilaginibacter sp. (assembly GCF_937859865.1). Lineage (GTDB taxonomy): Bacteria > Bacteroidota > Bacteroidia > Sphingobacteriales > Sphingobacteriaceae > Mucilaginibacter_A. The sequence goes on along the minus strand of NZ_CALMAT010000044.1, from coordinate 7,238 downwards.
AACATGGTAGTAAGCGACAGTAAAAACCACCATCCTGGCATCGCCAATGAAGGGCCGTTTTTAATGATGAACCCTTTCAGCAGTCGTTGCTGCCAGCACAACCATGCTGCCGGTTGGGTTTATTTTGCCGAAAATACCTGGATGGCCACGCCTGACAATGGCCTCGCTGCCCAATTATATACTGAAGGCGAAGTAAAAGCGAAGGTTGGCACTGGCACACAAGTTAGTTTAACAGAAACCACGCATTATCCTTTTGAAAGCCAGGTTAACTTTACCGTTAATACCGCAAAAACAGTTAGTTTTCCGATCTACCTGCGTGTTCCGGCCTGGTGTAAAAACGTTTCTGTAAAAGTAAACGGACAAGCTGTAGCAGTAAACACCAGCAGCGGCGATTATATCCGTTTGGTTAAGGCTTGGAAAAACGGGGATAAAATTGTTTTACAACTCCCAATGCAATTAAAGGTGCGCGAATGGAACGAGAACAAAAACAGCGTAAGCGTTAACTACGGCCCGCTTACTTATTCTTTAAAAATTGATGAGAACTACACCCGCGAAGACAGTAAAGCAACTGCCATCGGCGATTCAAAATGGCAGCCAGGTGCCGACCCGCAAAAATGGCCTTCTTTCGAAATCCATCCTAATTCTGCCTGGAACTATGGTTTACTGATTGATAAAGCCCATCCCGAAAATTCGATTGAAGTTATGCGCAGAAGCTGGCCAACAGACAATAACCCTTTTACCAACAACAACGCACCGATTGAATTGAAAGTAAAAGGAAAACTAATCCCCGGCTGGACGATAGACCAATACGGGCTTTGCGCAGTATTGCCCCAAAGTCCGGTAAAAAGTGAGCAACCGGTATCAGAACTTACTTTGGTGCCAATGGGCGGGGCAAGGTTAAGGATTTCGGCTTTCCCGGTAACTGAATAAATACGAACAACAGAAAAAAATTAAGTCAGCATACTTCTTTTACTCTATAAAAATTGGTGTCATGGTTCTTGGTTTTTGGATAATGGTTCATAGATAATAGCAGCATCCAAACACCAATTTTTATAGGGTAAAAGAAGCATTGCACAATTAACTTTAACAATTCAAATAAGAATATCAAAATGAAAAAAATACTTTTTCTCCTTCTGGCCGGAATGCAATGCCTTGCGGTAACTGCCCAGGGTTTTCGGGCTCCGGCTTATCCGCTTATCAACCACGATACTTATTTTAGTATTTGGTCCACAACAGACAAGTTGACCGATGCGCCAACAAAGCATTGGACAGGCACCGACCAATCTTTAACTGGTTTGATTAAAGTGGACGGCACGGCTTATCGTTTTATGGGCAATGAGGAAAAAACGTATAAAACATTGATCCCAACATCAGACGAAGAAAACTATCAAACCAAATATACCGAAACCCAACCTGCCAGCGGATGGGAAAATGTTCAGTTTAACGATGCCGACTGGAAAAACGGTATTGCCCCTTTTGGCGACAACAATGCCGACAAAACTTCCTGGAAAACAAAAGATATTTGGGTGAGAAGGACTTTCACGTTAAACCAATCGGACTTTAAAAAACTATACTTGAAAATAAGTCACGATGACAATGTGGAAGTTTACCTGAATGGCGAAAAGGTTTACAATAAAACAGGTTGGGTACAAAAGTTTGTATTTATTGAAATAGATGATGCAATTAGGAAAAACTTAAAGGCCGGTAAAAATGTACTGGCCATCCATTGTGCAAATACTGCGGGCGGATCTCATTTGGATGCGGGCTTAGTTACCGAACCGGTATCAACACAAAAAGCAAATATTTTAGTGGCCGACCAAACCAATGTAGATATGAACGCAACGCAAACCAGCTATAATTTTACCTGCGGAAAAGTTGACCTTACCTTAACGTTTACGTCGCCCTTGCTGCTGGACGATTTGAACTTGCTCTCGCGCCCGATTTCTTATATTTCTTATCAAGTTAAAGCCAATGACGGCAAAACACATAACGTACAGGTTTACTTTGGCGCTTCTACGGATATTGCGGTAAACACTTCCATGCAACCAGTAACCACGCAAAAATACACGTCCAATAATATAGCCATATTAAAGGCCGGAACGGTAGAACAACCTATATTGCAGAAAAAAGGCGATGACGTACGGATTGACTGGGGTTATATGTATGTAGGCGTGCCGCAAAGTTATGGCAGCAATCAATATGTCACCAGTTCTACGGATGCCATGAACAACTTTTTGCAGAATACAACTTTAGCCAGTGTAAAAGACGGAAAGCATTTGGTTTTAAGTACAATCATTCCACTTGGTAAAGTAAGCAGCACACCAAAAGAGCAATTTATTATGCTCGGTTATGATGATTTGTACGCTATCCAATATTTTAACCAGAATTTAAAAGCCTGGTGGAAGCTTGACCCTTCAAAAACTATTGAAAGCGAACTTGGCGCAGCAGCAAGGGATTACACTTCAATCTTAAAAAGATGTACTGACTTTAACCAAAGTTTGCAAAAAGCAGCCGTTGCAGCAGGTGGTGAAAACTACGCCAAGCTTTGCATTTTGGGTTATCGCCAAAGTATATCAGCCCATAAGTTAGTTAAAAGTCCGCAAGGCGAGATACTGTTTTTATCGAAAGAAAATTTTAGCGGCGGGTTTATCAATACGGTGGATGTAACTTATCCGTCGGCGCCATTATATTTAGTTTATAATCCTGCTTTAATGGAAGGCATGATGAACGGTATATTTTATTTCAGCGAAAGCGGAAAAAACACCAGCCCTTTTGCCGCACATGATTTGGGTACTTACCCATTGGCCAACGGGCAAACTTATGGTGAGGGTATGCCGGTTGAAGAATCGGGCAATATGCTGATCTTGGCTGGGGCAATAGCCAAAGCGGAAGGCAACGCTAATTATGCCAAAAAGCACTGGAAAACTTTAACTACCTGGGCAAATTATTTGAACAAAGAAGGGCTTGACCCGGCAAACCAATTGTGTACCGATGATTTTGCCGGCCATTTGGCCCGCAACGCCAATCTTTCGGTAAAAGCCATTGTAGGGGTTGGCTGTTATGCCATGCTTGCCGAACAAATGGGTGATAAAGCAACCGCCGAAAAATACAGGAACAGTGCCAAAGAAATGGTGGGCAAATGGATGCAGCTTGCCGATGCTGGCGATCATTATGCGCTAACATTTAACAATAAAGACACTTGGAGCGAAAAATATAACATGGTTTGGGACAAAGTGCTTGGCCTCAACCTTTTCCCTAAATCGGTTTATGACAAGGAAGTTAAGTATTATCTGACCAAGCAAAATGAATACGGCCTGCCTTTAGACAGCAGGAAAACCTATACCAAATCCGACTGGGTTTTGTGGACAGCAGGATTGACCGATAATCAAAACGATTTTAACGCTTTGGTTAATCCCATTTATAAATATGCTACAGAAACTACTTCTCGTGTTCCGATAAGTGATTGGCACGAAACCACAACTGGCAAAATGGTTGGCTTTCAGGCTAGGAGTGTAGTTGGCGGTTACTTTATGAAATTACTGGAAGACAAGTTTGCAAAACAATAAGCCAGGCATCAGCACAAATTTAATTTTGATCATTTATTTCCAATGCTTCTTTTATCGCCCAAAAATCAGTGCGCTTTATCTGCTTTCCTACAATTGCCTCTCTTTTGGAGAAGGTTGGAGCTGAACACAAAATTTATATGCCTAAAAGAAGCATTGGAGTAATAAATCTCCGTCTTGCTGAAAAGCCTGGTACAAACTTAATGATGTTCTAAACCACCAAATCACTAATCACTAAATTACCGAATCACTAAATTACCGAATCACTAAATCTTACTTATAAACATGCAAATTAAACCAAGAGTAATAGCTGCGGCTATGTTCATGCTGCTAAGCTTGCAGCTATCGGCACAGAAAAAAACAACAACAAGGGCGGTTTGGACAGCCCAAAAAGCAAAAACCTGGTATGCACAGCACCAATGGCTGGTGGGCAGTGATTTTATACCAAGCACCGCCATCAACCAGTTGGAAATGTGGCAGGCCGATACTTTCGACCCAAAAACGATTGACACGGAATTGGGCTATGCACAAGGCATCGGAATGAACGTGATGCGTGTATTTTTACATCATTTGGCCTGGCAGGAAGATCCCGAAGGTTTTAAAAAACGGGTTGACCAATATTTAACCATCGCTAACAAACATGGCATACAAACCATGTTTGTGTTTTTTGATGATTGCTGGAACAAAGTGCCAAAAACAGGAAAACAGCCGGAACCAAAGCCGGGAATACATAACTCAGGCTGGGCGCAGGATCCCGGACAGCCAGCTTCAGAAGACCCTGCTAATTATCCTGTTTTAGAAAAATATGTAAAAGATGTGTTGCGGCGTTTTGGCAACGATAAACGCATTTTGCTTTGGGATTTGTACAATGAACCGGGAAATTCTGACAAAGCCGACAAATCAATGCCTTTGTTAAAACATACTTTTGAATGGGCCAGGGAAGTAAACATCACCCAGCCCATTAGCGCAGGCATATGGAATTGGGCTTTTGAAACCCTGAACGCTTATCAGGTTGCCAATTCGGACATTATTACTTATCATGATTATGCGCCTGAACCTGACCACTTAAAAACCGTGCAGTTTTTAAAAATGTTCGGCCGTCCGCTTATTTGCACCGAATACATGGCCCGCCCGCGCAACAGCTTATTTAGCACGGTGTTGCCCATGCTGAAAAAGGAAAATGTTGGTGCGATAAACTGGGGCTTTGTATCCGGTAAAACAAATACCATTTATGCTTGGGACACACCAATGCCTGATGGAAGCGAACCGAAATTATGGTTCCATGATATTTTCCATAAAGACGGCACGCCTTACAAAGCCGATGAAACAGCCCTGATAAAAAGCCTGACCAACAGGACTAAATAAAGGAACTGTCTGATGAACAGAAAAGGGTTTGGTAACCATCAGTCGCATTGCTTTTTGGTAATGTTGGCACTGTTCATCAGTACAAGTTGCCGGAATTTGCATCAACCGATAAAATCAACGGCTGTTGCAAGTTCTGGTATAAATTTGGTTTTGGGCCGTGATTTTGCTGATCCAACGGTTATCAAAGCAGGCAATAAGTATTATGCTTATGCAACCCAAAGCCGCAACAATGGCAAAACGATCAACATCCAAGTCGCATCATCTTCCGACCATCAGCATTGGAAATATGAAGGCGACGCATTGCCGCAAAAACCGAAATGGGCATCTAAAACACAAAGTTTTTGGGCGCCTGATGTTTTCTTTGATGCGAAGCTGAATAAGTTCGTGATGTTTTTTTCTGCCGATCCTAATGAACTGACCGGAAAATGCCTGGGCGTTGCTTATGCCGATCATCCGCTTGGCCCTTTTACAGATAAAGGCGAACCTTTGCTTTGCGGCAGCGGCTTCCGAAATATTGACCCAAAAGGTTTTGTTGACCCAAAAAGCGGAAAGCATTTGCTGTACTGGGGTTCTGATTTCCAGCCATTAAAAGTTCAGGAGATGACGGACGACTGGTCGGCATTTAAACCAGGGACTGAAGCAAAAGCAATCGTTTATCCTGGCAAAGACAAAAGCTACAGCAATTTGATAGAAGGTTCCTGGCTGGATTATAATAAAGGCATTTACTACTTGTATTATTCCGGGGATAACTGTTGCGGCACCAAAGCCAATTATGCTGTGATGGTTGCCAGGGCAAGCAATCCAACCGGGCCTTTTAAACGATTGGGCGAAGCAAACCATTCCCTAAACAGTGCAATTTTGGAAAAAGACAGCGTTTACTTAGCACCAGGCCACAATTCAATTTTTAAAGACGAAAAAGGCAAAAAATGGATCGCTTACCATGCCATCGAAAGAAGCCACAAAGAGAAAGGAAGGGTTTTATGCATCAACCGGATTGTTTATAAAAATGGCTGGCCGGTAGTGCTTAAACAATAAAATGAACAATGAGCGCATGCTTCTTTTATCGCATAAAAATTGGTGTTTATGTTGAGGTACAGGAAGTTGAAAGCTTCAACCCAAATTATTATGTGATAAAAGAAGTATGAAAAACCATTACCAAACAAAATTATGATGCTTCTTTTATGCCTATAAAATCAAGATCGTTTATCTTTAAAAGCCTATTGGCTTCACCAATTTTTATGCGGTAAAAGAAGCATGGCAAACAGCACGAACAAAACTTAAATATTTATTATCAACCAAAATAGCTATTGACCTTATCTCAAAAAACATGAAAACAAACTATCTGCTGGCCTTGTGCACAGGTTCGGTTCTGGCCTTAACGGCTTGCAACAATACCTCAAACAAACAAGCATCCACTAAAACTACCGATACCACACAACAAACAGCTTTACCTGCTAAAACGGCTTTCGAAAAAACAATTGATAATAAAAAAACCGACTTGTATATTTTAAAAAACAAGAACGGTATGGAAGCGGCCATTACCAATTATGGCGGCAGGCTGGTGAGCCTTTTGGTGCCTGATAAAAACGGCAAAATGACGGACGTGGTTGATGGTTTTGAAAGCGTAGAAGGTTTCCAGCATTCTACCGAACCTTATTTTGGCGCCACCATCGGCCGTTACGGCAACCGGATTGCGAAAGGTAAATTTAAGTTGGATGGTAAAGAATATACGCTTTTCAAAAATAACGGACCCAACACATTACACGGCGGTAAAAAAGGTTACCAGGATGTGGTTTGGGACGCCAAACAATTGAACGATACTACTTTGCAGTTAACCTATCTTTCTAAAGATATGGAAGAAGGTTTCCCCGGAAATTTAAATGTTAAAGTAACTTATGCTTTAACCAACGATAACTGCTTGAAAATAAATTACGAAGCTACTACCGATAAACCTACCGTAGTAAACTTAACTAACCATGCTTTTTTTAATTTAAACGGCTCTGGAAGCGGCACCATCTTAAACCATCAGGTACAAATTAACGCGGATAGTTACACGCCGGTTGATAGTACGCTTATTCCGTCCGGAAAGATTGTAGCCGTGACCGGCACACCTTTCGATTTCAAAAAATCAACAGCTATTGGTGCACGCGTAAACGACAACAACGAACAGTTAAAAAACGGAAAAGGCTACGACCACAATTTTGTGTTGAACAAACCCAGCATGACTGCACCTGTAGCCAAAGTAAAAGGCGATAAAAGCGGTATTGTAATGGAAGTTTATACCGAAGAACCCGGCCTGCAATTTTACAG
>NZ_CALMAT010000043.1 GCF_937859865.1 uncultured Mucilaginibacter sp. | reverse complement strand
GGCTTTTAACGGACAAGCAGGCGTAGTCAGCACCACCGAAAAACTGACACGGTTTCCTTCAATCACCACATCTTCGATCATGTTTAAGGTAACCAAATCCTTTTTCAAGTCGGGGTCTTCCACATAACTCAATGCTTTTAAAACTTCTTCCCGTGTAATACTCATTATTTTGTTGGATTTTTGTATGATAAAAACAGCATTTTCTCCGTTCTCGATAAAAATAAAAAACTGCTGCAGAACAATTGACAGCAAAAAAGATTAATTAGTTTTAGCCAAAATTTACAGATGCGCCGTTTAAACCGTAAATATCTTAAAATCGGTCTTATTGTTCTTGTTTCTTTGCTGGTACTTCTCTCGATAGCAGGATTAATTGCTTATTCTAAACGGCAGGTTTTGCTTGAAAAAGCCTTGAACAAAGCTAAATTAAAAGCCAGTACCGAGTATAATTTAGATGTAAAAATAGGTTCGGCCAGCTTTACCGGCCTTACAACGGTTAACCTGAAAGACATTACGGTTGTACCTTTTGAGCGCGACAGTTTATTGAAAATCAAACATTTTCAAGTTAGCGTAAAAGTGTGGCCGCTACTTTTTGGAAACGTAAAGCTCTCTACCATCATCATGGAAGACGGCAAGCTCAATTTAAGCAGCATAAAAGGAGTACGCAACTACGAGTTTTTGTTTCGGAAGAAAAGGGACAGCACCAAAAAATCAAGTGCGAACCTGGCCGATTTTGCGCATAATTTGATGACGCAGTTTTTGTACAAAATCCCGGATGACCTTAACCTAAGCAACTTTGATATTGCTTTTCATGACGATACCAACCGCTTGAACCTGCAAATCCCGAAAGCGGTGATTGAACGCGGCAAGCTGTATTCTACTATCTTGGTGAACAATGGTTACGCAACCTGGCATATTGCCGGCAACGTAAATACTTCGGATAAAAACGTTGCCTTGAAATTATATGCCGATAACAAAAAGGTAGAACTTCCTTTTATCCAAAAAAAGTACGGGCTGAAACTCAACTTTGACACCATCGGCACCGAATTGAAAAAAGAAGGGCAAAGCGGCGATGAAACGCAGATTTATAGTTCGTGTTTTGTGCGAAATTTGCTCATCAACCATCCAAAAATCGCTTCAAATGATATTGTTGTGCCGAGTGCTTCTATTGATGCCAATGTTTTTGTAGGTGAAAATTATGTTTCTGTTGATAGCTCGTCGGTTATTCACCTTAAAAATGTTTCGGCCAGTCCGTTTATCAAAATCACGCTTAAACCAACCAAAATTTATGAGCTGAAACTGCGTACCGATTGGCTGGATGCGCAATCGCTGTTCAACTCTTTTCCAAGCGGTTTATTTGAATCTTTGGCCGGGATCCGCGTTTCCGGGAAGTTGAAATATGGGTTGAATTTTTACCTCAACACAAAAGACCCGGCTAACGTAAAGTTTGATTCGGGTTTGCAAAAAGAGAACTTTAAAGTGCTGCAATATGGCGAAACCGATTTGACCAAACTGAACCAGGTTTTTGTGTACACGCCTTACGAAAAAGGCAAACCGATGCCGCCAAGAACGGTTGGTCCTTCCAATCCTAATTTTACGCCTTTAGACCAGATTTCGCCAAACCTGCGTTATGCGGTGATGACGGCGGAAGATCCTTCGTTTTACCGCCATCACGGCTTTGTGGAAGAATCCATCCGGAAATCCATCGCCACAGATTTTAAAGAAAAACAGTTTAAACGTGGCGGAAGCACCATTTCGATGCAGTTGGTGAAAAACGTTTTTTTAAGCCGGCAAAAAACGCTTGCCCGAAAAATTGAAGAAATATTAATCGTTTGGATCATCGAAAATAATGGCGTGAGCACTAAAAACCGGATGCTGGAAGTTTATTTCAACATCATTGAGTGGGGAAGGAATGTGTACGGTATTGGCGAAGCCTCGCGCTATTATTTCGGCAAATCGCCTTCGCAACTTACTATTGGCGAGAGTATTTATTTGGCCAGCATTGTGCCGAAACCAAAATCGGGTTTGTATTCTTTTTTGCCCGACGGCAGTTTGCGGCCGTCCATTCATGGTTATTTTAATTTAATTGGCCGGTTGATGGCTTCCAAAGGTTATACGCCGCCGGATTCATCGGCTTATGGTTTTTACACGGTTCGCCTTCGGGAAGCTTTGCGGCCGAAAATGGCACCTGTTGATACAATGGCCGTGGATAGTTTGAACCAGGAAGGTGATGCCGATGCTGGCGTGGGGCCGATGCAGCATTTAAACTTTTTACAGCGATTGTTTGGCAAAAAAGATACGGTAAAAGAAGCATCCGAGAAAAAAACGGTTAGCAAACCTGCTGCCGATACAACGGCCAAAACGCCAAAAGAAATCCGCATTGAAAAACGCGAGCAACGCCGCCGCGAAAAAGAAAAACAGCGGGAACTGCGAGACAAAGGCTTGATCTGAATTTTTATGCGGTAAAAGAAGCATTGGAGTTTTGGCGATGCTTCTTTTACCACATAAAATTTGTTGTAAAGCGTTTAGCAGCAAGCCTTTTTACGTTATGCAGCATTGGTTTTTACCGGACGAATATTTTCAAATTCTGGTTTCTTTATGTTTTTTTCTTCTTCCAGGTCATAATCGTCTTGCAATCCAAGCCAAAATTTTGCCGATGTTCCTAAATATTTCGCTAACCGTAATGCTGTATTCGCTGTAATCCTACGATTGCCTTTAAGAATTTCGCCAACTCTTGTCTGCGGAATAAACGTTTCTTTTGACAACCTGTATGCCGTAATCCCTAACGGGTCCAAAAATTCTTCTTTTAAGATTTCTCCCGGGTGTATATTTTTTAGCGTTTCCATAATTCGGCTTGTTAATGGTAATCTATGATTTCAAATGCATTGTCGTTTTCCCAATTGAAAATAACCCGCCATTGTTTGTTAATCCTAATGCTATAAAATTCTGACAGCTTTCCGTTAAGTTTTTCCAAATGATTGGCTGGCGGAACCCTTAAATCATTTAAGTTTTGAGCGTTGTTGATCATTCTCAATTTTCTTCTCGCAACGTTTTGGATATCGGTTGGAAGTTTTTTTGATTGAATTCCTTCCCAAACCCTTTCCGTTTCTTTACTGCCGAAACTTTTAATCAAAATCTAAAATTAATACTAACGTTAAAGGTAAGTAAATTATTTGCCAAAAGAAATCCGCATTCAGAAACGCGAACAACGCCGCCGCGAAAAAGAAAAACAGCGGGAATTGCGGGACAAAGGCTTGATCTGAATTTTTATGCGGTAAAAGAAGCATTGGAGTTTTGACGATGCTTCTTTTACCAACCTATTTTCTTGTACTTGAAATCACAAATTATGATTTCAAGTTATAGCGGTTTTATCCAAAAAAATTTTATTTCGATTACGGTTGATGATACTGTTTTTACCGATAGTTTTTCATCGTCATCCAGCCCAACCTTCCCGATCTAAACTTCTAAATTGTATCGCTTCTGCCAGATGTTCAATTTGGATGTCTTCCGCTCCGGCCAAATCGGCAATGGTGCGGGCAACTTTTAAAATACGATCGTAGGCACGGGCGCTCAAACCTAATTTTTCCATGGCTCTTTTCAGAAGTGCCTGTCCGGCTTCGCTGATTTTACAAACTTGCCGTACCATTTTTGAACCCATTTGTGCGTTGCAATGCAAATCCGGTTTTTCGGCAAAACGCTTTTGCTGGATTTCCCGGGCTTTGATCACGCGTTCGCGGATGGTTTCGCTTTTTTCAGATAACCTTTCTGAAGACAACTCGGAGAAATTGACTGGCGTTACTTCGACATGCAAATCAATCCGGTCTAACAACGGTCCGGAAATTTTGCTTAAATATTTTTGCACAATGCCTGGCCCGCAAACGCATTCCCGTTCCGGATGGTTGTAATAACCGCAAGGGCAAGGGTTCATGGAAGCAACCAACATAAAACTGGCCGGATAATCTACACTCATTTTTGCGCGGGAGATGGTTACTTTTCGTTCTTCCAGCGGTTGGCGCATCACTTCCAAAACCGTCCGTTTAAATTCGGGCAATTCATCCAGAAACAAAACACCGTTGTGCGCCAAAGAAATTTCGCCGGGCTGCGGGTTTCCGCCGCCGCCAACCAAAGCCACATCAGAAACGGTATGGTGCGGAGAACGAAAAGGGCGCACAGAAACCAGCGCATCGGCAGCAGCAAGCTTTCCGGCCACCGAGTGTATTTTCGTGGTTTCTAAAGCTTCTGATAAGCTCAGCGGCGGCAGGATAGAAGGCAAACGTTTGGCCAACATCGTTTTTCCGGCACCGGGCGGGCCAATCAAAATTAAATTATGGCCGCCGGCAGCAGCAATTTCCAAAGATCGTTTGATGTTTTCCTGTCCTTTTACGTCCGAAAAATCGGCCTCGTACAAACTGATGCTGCGGTAAAATTCATCGCGCGTATTTACCACTTCCTCTTCCAGCGGTTTGTCGCCGTTTAAAAAATCAACCACTTCGGTAATCGTATTCACCCCAAAAACTGCTAAACTATCTACAATCGCCGCTTCCCGTGCGTTTTGTTTTGGTAAGATGAACCCTTTGTAACCTTCTTTTCGGGCCTGAATGGCAATTGGCAAAGCGCCACGGATAGGTTGTAATCCGCCATCCAAAGACAATTCGCCCATGATAAGGTATTTGTCCAATTCAGCAGGAACAATTTGTCCGGAAGCCGCTAAAACGCCAACCGCAATCGTTAAATCGTAAGAAGAACCTTCTTTGCGGATATCAGCAGGCGCCATGTTAACCACAACCTGTTGTTTGGGCATGTGGTAATTGCAGTTTTTTAAGGCCGATTTTACACGGAAATAGCTTTCTTTAATCGCGTTGTCCGGCAAACCGACGACGTAATATTTAGTGCCGCCGGTGATGTTTACTTCTACCGTAATGGTGGTAGCTTCGATACCGTAAACAGCACTGCCAAAAGTTTTTACAAGCACAGGAAACAAGATTTAAAATTCCTGTAAATTAACTAAAAATTAATAATAGTAACAGCAAGAAGAATTACACTAAAAAAGTAGTGCTAAAAGAAGCATGTTCAAATTCCTTTTTTCTGAGGAATGCTTCTTTTACCGCATAAAAAAAGCCGAAACTTTCGTTCCGGCTTTCAATTTCTATCTGCCTTGTTTGGGCATGTTTTTCATCATTTTGGCCATTTGGGCGGGGTTGCTAAATTGCTTCATCATCTTCCGCATATCGTCAAACTGTTTGATCAAGCGGTTCACTTCTGCCAATTCGTTGCCCGAGCCTTTTGCAATGCGCATGCGGCGGCTTTGGTTGATGATGTCCGGGTTTTCTTTTTCTTTTGGCGTCATGGATTGGATGATGGCTTCGATAGATTTAAAAGCATCGTCCTGAATATCAATATCTTTCATCGCTTTTCCAACGCCGGGGATCATGCCCATCAAATCTTTCATGTTGCCCATTTTTTTGATCTGCTGGATCTGGCCATAAAAGTCGTTGAAGTCGAACTTGTTTTTGCGGATTTTCTTTTGCAGTTCCGCCGCTTCTTTCTCGTCGAATTGTTGCTGCGCACGTTCAACCAAAGAAATCACGTCGCCCATTCCTAAAATCCGCGACGACATCCGGTCCGGGTGAAAAACGTCCAGCGCTTCCATTTTTTCGCCCGTACCGATAAATTTGATCGGTTTGTTTACCACGGATTTGATAGACAAAGCCGCTCCACCGCGTGTATCGCCATCTAATTTGGTTAAAACGGCTCCGGTAAAATCCAAACGATCGTTAAAAACTTTAGCTGTGTTTACCGCATCCTGGCCGGTCATCGCATCTACCACAAACAAAATTTCGTGCGGGTTTAATGCTTTTTTTACCTGCTCAATTTCCACCATCATGGCTTCATCAACAGCCAAACGGCCAGCGGTATCAATAATTAAAACGTTATTGCCGTTTTGTTTTGCCTGCGCCAAACCTTCCAAAGCAATCGCAACCGGATCTTTTGATTCTAAATTGGCATAAACCGGTACACCAATCTGTTCGCCCAAAACCTTGAGTTGCTCAATGGCAGCCGGACGATAAACGTCATCCGCAACCAACAAGGGCTTTTTACCTTTTTGTGTTTTGAGGAAAAGCGCCAGCTTACCCGAAAAAGTGGTTTTACCGGCACCGTTTAAGCCTGCAATCAAAATGATGGTTGGCGTAGCCGGAAAAGTCAATTCGGCAGTTGTCCCGCCCATCAATTGCGTCAGTTCGTCGCTCATGATTTTGGTGAGCAACTGGCCGGGCGAAATGGAAGTCAGTACGTTTTCGCCCAAAGCCTTTTGCTTCACTTCATCGGTAAAAGCTTTGGCGGTTTTATAATTAACGTCGGCATCCAGCATGGCTTTGCGGATTTCTTTCATGGTTTCGGCCACGTTTATTTCCGTGATCGAGCCTTGTCCTTTTAAAACCTTGAATGCGCGGTCGAGTTTATCCGAAAGATTATCAAACATCTTTTAAAATCAATTTAAATAGAACACAAAGTTAGGGTTTTGAAGCAATCTATGCCAGTAGAATTAATTAACCTATAAAACATAAAAAACAATTTTAGGAAATTTATCTTATTATTAAGAGCCCCATTCCAATTTCTTTTATAAAAATTTCCGGTACTTCTTTTATGCCTATAAATTCTGTACGGTGTACAAAACCGGCACAAGAAAATATTTGGTTTAGTGATTTTTATGCGGTAAAAGAAGCATCGGAAATAATCAAAAAGCTGTTAAAAAACTTCTAACTGTTTTTCACCTCATTATATAATTTATGAACAAATTGTTTACACTTGTTTTGTTGATGTTTGTTGTTGCAAAAGTGAATGCGCAAAATGCTGACAGTTTAAAATTGAAGGTATTTATTGATTGCCGCACAGGTTGTGATCTTGATTTTATCAAGACTGAAATTCCGATTATTGATTTTGTGTTGGATAGGGTTGCTGCGGATGCCCATGTTCTTGTTACCACACAGCCTATCGGGAGTGGAGGAAATCAATATCAACTAAATATTTACGGACAGCACAAGTATAAAAATATCAGCGATACACTTACGTTTAATACAACTGCCAACGCCACTGCTTCGGAAACCCGGCAAAAATTATTGCAGCATCTAATGCTCGGCCTGTCTCCTTTGGTAGCAAAAACGCTCTATTCCAAAACAATCAAAATAAGCATGAAAGATGAGGCAAGCGCCAAGGCCGTAATTTCTGAAACTGGTAAAAAGGACAAATGGAATTTATGGGTTTATAACGTTTCGGCAAGCGGGAGCATAAGTGCCGAACAGATTTATAAAAACAACGTGCTGAGCTCAAATTTTTCTGCCGACCGTATCACCAATAAATTAAAGGTACATTTTAACCTGAACGGCAACTTGCACAATTCTACCTTTGATTACGACACGGTTAAATACACCGTAAAAAACACAGACTACAACTTTTACCATTACCTTTCAAAGTCTTTTAGCCCGCATTGGAGTTATGGTTATCAAACAAGTTTTTCTAACAATACATTTAACAACATTAAAGGTTCGGTATATTTTGGCCCGGCCATCGAATTTAATGTTTTTAAATATAAGGATGTAAACGACCGGTTTTTTGTTCTCCGCTATGGCCCTGATGTTACCAATAACCATTATTACGACACCACTATTTTTAACAAACAAAAAGAGGTAATTTATGGCCAGCGGTTTTCGGCAGCACTAATTTTGAACAAAAAATGGGGGACTTTTAATACCGGTGTTTATTACCGTAATTATTTACAAAACAGCAAGCTGAACTCAAAAGGTATAAATATGCAGGCCAATGTAAAAGTAACAGGCAGCCTTACTTTTTTTGTAAACATAGATGCCAACATCGTACACGATCAGATAAACTTGGTAAAAAGTGGGGCGACAGAACAAGAGGTATTAACCCGGCAGCGGCAACTGGCATCAAGTTATAACTATAATACTTCTTTCGGTTTAAATTTCAGGTTTGGCAGTATCCTGAACAATTTTGTAAACCCAAGCTTTCAAAGCTATCATGGCTTTTAAGCTGCTCAAGGGAGATGCTTCTTTTACCGGGTAAAAATTGGTGTAAATGCGCTACCTGAAGGAAGGAAATTTATAAGTAATCCCTAATGCCAAACTTTGGTAGGCTTGAATACTGGTTGAAGTGTTCGGGTCGTAAAGCAAAGTCCCGTTAAGCGTTACATTGATCAACCTGTTGATTTTGGCAGTTAACGTGGCATCAATACGGTGTGTCATTTTAAATGGTGTATCGTAAGGAATAAATATCAGATAACGTGCCTTTAAGTTCATGTTTTTGGCAATGTCTTTATCAATATTAGAAACGATCTGAAAAGCAAGCTGGTTTAAAACATGTTTGCCAAAAAGGACACCGTAATTATTGTTTGCTTGGATGTTTCGGTCAAGCACAAAAGTTTGGCGGGCCGTACCCGTACCAAAACGGGTGCTAAAATATGTAACCGGTTTATACTCAAAACCTATAGATTCGGTAAGGTAGCCGGGCGACATAAACCTGGAAATGAGCGTAGGCGCAACGTTTACATCGCTGGAATAATTAAAACCTTCATCAAACTGCGACTCAAAACTGAGCGAGCCGTAAAAATTCCAATGTTTGGCAAAATTGATGGAACCTTTATTGTCCCAAAAAATGCGGTCGTTGGTTTTGCGCTGTATCTGCCCGCGGTTTTTTAGTTTTCCGTAAAGCAAAATGAGTTCCGAAGTAAAATCTTTCCCTTCTTTGTTGTACTCGGTTTTGTAATCAAAATTAGTCCCTACGGCGATAGAACTGATCCCGCCGCCACTCCAATTGTTGCTAAAAGCCGATTGGTTGAGGTTAAAGCCGAAGATGATGTTTTTGCGCCAGTAGCTCACTTTATAATCCAGTTCTGGTACCGGGATATATTCTGGCCGAAGGTTTAACGGTTGTAGGTGTACCGGCAGGATATTTTTTCCGGGTTCAATGCGGTAACGGTTGAGCTGGTTGGTGTCAATTTTAACGGTATCGGTTCTAACGGTATCTATTTTAACAGTATCAACCTTTACCGAATCAACTTTTTGGGCAATGGCTTTCTGAAAAACAAGCGATAAAAGAAGCATCAATACAAAAACCGGAAGCCTGCGCATAAGGCACAAAGAAAAGCAAAAAAGGTTTTTTTCAGAAGAAATCTTCAACCTAAACACATTTAATTTTTAAAGTATCTGATCCAGGAAAACAGTTTTCTGTGCTTTAAATAATCCGGGAAAGCATCGTTGGCGTAAGCTTCCCGTTCAAAAACGATGTTCATGTAAGCTTCGTGGTGATTGTTGAAAATGGTACGGTTGTACAAATAATTGATGAGGTAAAAAAAGTAAAAAGGCAAAACCAATAGCTCAATTTGCTGCCGCAGATGGATGATTTCGTGACAGATTATAACTTCATCAAACTTTGAAGATGCTTCTTTTACCAGTATAAAAGGGAAAAGTGCCATACCGTTTGCCGGCAGTTTCGGAACAACTAATACGGGATACCGCCACTTCATTTTATCGTATCGGATGGTTGTAAAGGGGCCAGAAAATAGTTTGACGGGTTGCGCCTGAACCGGTTGTAACTGGATTTGATGTAGGAGATGAAATCGTAATCGTTTAGCATCACCACCAAATTGTAATCGGGCCGGTAGCGGTACATAAAACTGGTCAACTGTTCGCCTTTTAATCCGGTAATGGAGCCAACAATAATCGGGTTAAAACGATCGTCCACCACTTTTGCTTTGTAGTCCCGGTCTATAATTTCGCGCAGTTTGGTTGCATTCCGGCCGCGCCTGCTCAACATGTTGTAAATGGCGTCAATCCCAATCCCGGCACCGTTGCTGCCAACCGTTAACAAATCTTTATTGGCCAAAACACCGTAAGCCTGGCTAAATTCTTTTTTATTGGCATCGCGCTGTTTTTCTGCCGTAAGTACCGAATCTTTGATGGTTACTTCGCGCAAAACAATGCTGGAGCGTTTTAAATAAACCGGTAAAGTTTGTAGCGCTGTTACCTTAACGGTATCGTTAAAATAACCAGTTTTAGCAAAGATGAGCACATCATTTAAACGGACGTTGACGGTAAACTCACCTTTTAAATTGTTGTAGATATTTGCTTTTGTGCGCGTATTGGTTACAAAAACTTTGGCAATACGCTCTTTGGTATTGTAATCAAATACAATTCCCTGGATTTGCTTTTCCTGTGCGTAAACCTTTCCGAAGAATACAAAAAAGCAAAAAAGCCATAGCCAATATCGGATCATTATGATACAAAACTACCTTACTGAAATGATATTTTGCATTGCCTTAACATTTATTAACCTCTTAATGCGCGATGATGAGCTGCTGGCCGATTTTGATCTGGTCATCGCCGATGGAATTCAAAGCTTTCAGTTCATCAATTGTTAAATTAAAACGCTTGGAAACATTGTACAACGTGTCGCCTTGTTTTACCTGGTACATTTTGTTTAGCGGAACAAATTGCGGTTTTACAGCAGCAGGCGTTGCAACCGAAGTAATCTGCTTTAAAGAATCTTTGCTGTTTTTACCGATGTTTTTATTGATTTGCGCCAAAACGCGGTCTTCCCGTTTAATTTTCTGGTAATCGGTTTCGCTCATATCGTACTGGTCCAGGTTGTATTTTTTGATCAGGTTGATCAAAAGCTGCGGATATTGCGGGTTGGTTGCATAACCGGCCGCTTTTAAACCTTTTGCCCAGCCTTCGTAATCGTTTTTATCCAGCTCGAACAAGGGCGCATAACGTTTTCTTTTCAAAAATTCAGAGTGATCGCGGAAGGAACTTTCCGGGTTATCGTAAACGCGGAAACAATCGTTGATCTTGTCGTCGTTTTTGAAATACGATTTTCCTTTCCAGTCCGAAGTACATTTAATACCAAAGTGGTTATTGGCCACAACTGCCAGTTCGCCGTTTCCGTTTCCCGATTCGAGCAAGCCCTGCGCCAAAGTAATACTGGCCGGGATACCGTAAGTATTCATTTCCTGAACGGCAATACTTCGAAAACGGTCTATGTACTGGCCAACATCGCCAAAGGTAGTGTAATGGGCAATGGCTTCTTTGTTAAGCTTTTGTACTTCTTTGTTGTTGCGTGTTGCCTGATGATTGGTAATCCCTTTTTTCCTGGATTTGCAGGAAACAATAATCACCAACAGGATAAAGAATGCCCATTTTTTATACATAAAAACAGTATTGAGTGGGCAAATATAAATTGTTTTTGAAAACCGGATGAAGCATCAATTTACTTAAACGTAATTATTGTGCTTCAAGTTCGGGCTTTTCGTCTAAACTGTTTAACTGGAATTTTTTAATGAGCGAGAGTACCTGTGCAGACCACCTGCTGCTGCTGGCGTAGCCGCCGCGCTGGATGCCTTTTGCCCAGCTTTTGTAATCGAAAGAATCGAATTTATCGGCCAGGTTTCGTTTTGATATGATGCGGGCAAAGTCTTCAAAAGATTCCAGAACAGAATCATACGTTTTGTAGGAATGCCTTCCTTTCATGCCAAACTGATTATTGTTTTTTTGCGCCAGCTTGCTATTTCCGCTTGCAGATTCGTGCATGGCAATGGCTAAAGTAACGCTGGCCGGGATTCCGTAATCGTGCATGATACTTATGGCAGCATCTTTGTACTTCTCAATATAAGATTGTGAAGTGTTTTGGGCTTTTGCAAAAAAGCCCATAAATAGCATCAACGGAAGCAAAAATTTCTTCATAATTGTTTTTTTCGGATGATCATCAGTCCGTCCCTAATCGGCAGGATCAAATTTTCTACCCGTGTGTCCACAGTTATTTTATCATTAAATTCCCGGAGCAAACGCATATCGTTCTCCTGGTTTTTAGGGTCTAATATTTTACCTTTTCGTAAAATATTGTCCACGATTATTAAACCACCGGGCCGGATATTGTCGAGTATTAACTCGTAATATTTGTAATTATTGCGTTTATCGGCATCAATAAATACAATATCAAATATTTTATGCGATAATACAGCAAAAATATCAAAAGCTTCACCAATATATAGCTTAATTTTATTTACGTAACCAGAGGCGAAAAAGTTGCTTTTTATGCGTTCTTCCAGTTCCGGGTTGGCTTCTATAGTATAGATTTCGCCGTTTTCGGCCAGCCCTTCTGCCAGGCAAATGGTTGAATAACCGGTAAAAGTACCGATCTCCAATACTGTTTTTGGCTGCATTAATTTGCTGAAGAAACTTAACAACCGGCCTTGGTAATGGCCCGAAATCATGTGCGGCCGTAGTACTTTTAAGTGCGTTTCGTGGGCAATTTTTTGCAGTACCGGTGGTTCCGGGTCGCAATGTGTTTCGAGATAGGCTTGCAGCAAATCGGATGTGAAGTCCATCCGCCAAAGATATAAATTTCAAAATAGTAGTCAACCTGTCTGTTTTTTGGTGCAGATGCTTCTTTTACCGGTTGTTTTTTTCGAGGTACGATTGTAAAATAATTATTGCTGAGATTGTATCAATTGTAGATTTGTCCTGCCGGTCAATTTTTTTCATGCCGCTTTGCGCAATTACCGCCGAAGCCATTTTAGAAGTGAAACGTTCATCCAGCATTTCTATCGGAATTAATGGAAAATTCTTTTTCAAAATCGTAACAAAACCTTTTACCATCGGTGCCGATTGTGATGGCGTTCCGTTCATTTGCTTCGGTTCTCCTACCACAAATTTCTCCACTGCTTCTTTTACTAGATATTTTTTAAGGTATTCTACAATGTCTTTTGGGTGGATGGTTTCCAGTCCGGTTGCAATAATTTGCAAAGGATCGGTAACGGCAATGCCGATGCGTTTGGTGCCATAATCAAAAGCCATAATTCGGGGCATACTGTTTTTATCGGGTAAAAATTGGTGTCGGTTTTTAGGTGAAATTGTAAAGCGCACATCAAATATATCATCTGCCGGGCTATCAAAAGCAATTTCTCGTTACTTATTCCTATTTTGCAACGATGCAGTTTAAAGAAATCGTTGGACAGGAAAACATCAAGCAAAAGTTGCTAACTACGGTTAAAGAAAACCGGGTTAGCCACGCGCAACTGTTTTTAGGGCCGGAAGGTTCGGGCAGTTTGGCGCTTGCGGTTGCTTATGCGCAATACATTTCCTGCGAGAACAAATCGGATAATGATTCCTGCGGCGAATGCAATTCCTGCCGCAAATACCAAAAACTGGTGCACCCGGATTTGCATTTTTCGTATCCGTTTTTTGCGAAACACAAAGACAATACAGCGCTCACTTTTATAGATCAATGGCGAAAAGCTTTCCTCAAAAATCCATATTTAAATTTGGATGAATGGCGCACGTATCTGGAAGCCGAAAACAAACAGGCCAACATCAACATTGCCGAATGCCACCAGATTATCCGGAAACTGAGTTTTAAGCCGTTTGAATCAGAATACAAAATTCTGATTATGTGGCTGCCCGAATATTTGGACAAAGAAGGCAACACGCTTTTAAAAATTATCGAAGAACCGGCGCAAAAAACGCTTTTTCTTTTGGTTGCCGAATCGCAGGATGATATTTTAAATACGATTCTTTCTAGAACGCAACTGGTTAAAATCCCGGCATTAAAAGATGCAGATGTGCAAACTTATTTGGAGCAGCACCATCAAACCGAACACGTGGCCGCACAAATTGCTTACCTCAGCAATGGTAATTTAACGGCGGCACTGCATATGATCAGCCGTGATGACAGCAGTTACCATGAATTTTTTGCGCGATGGTTACGTCTGTGCTTCACCAACGATGGTTTAAAGCTGATTGATTTTACCGAACAATTGGCCAAGCTGGGCCGCGAAAACCAGAAGAACTTTTTGCAATACGGCCTATGCTTTATCCGCGAGTGCGGGATGCTACTTTCAGGCGCCGGAAGTTTGGTCCATCTGCCCGAAAAAGAACTGGTAGTGGCGCAAAATATGGCGGCCAAAGTACTTACTTTAGCGATGGTGGAAGTGATTGCAGATGAGCTGGATAAAGCGCATTATCACGTGGAGCGGAATGCGAATCCGCGGATATTGTTTTTAGATGTATCTTTGCAACTGGTCAAGATATTAAAATTTAAAACGTTCCCGCAAGGGACTCAACATATATTGTATTAATCATGGGATGTGGAAGTTGTTCCTCAGGCGGCGGATGTGCGCCTGCAGGCTGCAAAAGTAACGGCGCTTGCCTTACCAATGGCTGCAGCAAATTAGATGTTTACGATTGGCTTTCCAACATGGATATGCCATCCAATTATAGGCCTTTTCAAATAGTAGAAGTAAAATTTAAAGGTTCGCGCAAAGATTTTTACCTCAACAATGATAACCTTTATTTAGAAAACGGCGAACTGGTAGCTACCGAAACTACCACGGGCGGTTTTGATATTGGCCATGTTTCGATCACTGGCGAGCTGGTGCGCATGCAAATGGTAAAAAAGCATGTAAAAGAAGCAGAGGTTACCAAAAAGATATTCCGAAAAGCGACGCCTGCAGATGTAGATAAATGGAAAGCGGCGAAAGAGCAGGAGTGGGAAACCATGCATCGTGCCCGTAAACTGGCTTTAGATCTGAACCTTTCAATGAAGATCAGCGATGTGGATTATCAGGGCGATAAAACCAAAGCTACTTTTTATTATACGGCCGAAGGTCGGGTTGATTTTAGGGAACTGATCAAAAAAATGGCCGAAGCTTTCCGGATCCGTATCGAAATGCGGCAAATCGGAATGCGGCAAGAAGCCAGCCGTTTAGGCGGAATTGGTTCTTGTGGAAGGGAATTGTGCTGCTCAACCTGGCTAACAGATTTTAAAACGGTTTCTACTGCGGCGGCACGTTATCAAAACCTGTCTTTAAATACGTTAAAATTGGCCGGGCAATGCGGCAAGTTAAAATGCTGCCTCAATTACGAATTGGACAGTTACATGGATGCGTTGAAAGATATTCCTGATGATGTGCATATTTTGCGCACCGAGAAAGGCGATGCCCGTTTGCAAAAAACGGATATTTTTAAAAAGCTGATGTGGTTTAGCTATCCGAAAGAAGAAAACTGGGTGCCAGTGCCAATAAAAGAAGTACGTGAAATTCAGCGAATCAATAAAAGTGGCGAGTTAGTGCCGGATTTAGGCGAAGGAAAAGCCGCAGAACTGACACCAACCGTGAAAGCTTTTGATTATGAAAACGTAGTCGGGCAGGACAGTTTAACGCGTTTAGACGATCGTAGCAACGCCAACAAACGCAAAAAGAACAATAACAACCGCAACAAACCAAAACCAACTGTGGCTGATCCTGCTGCACAAAAACCAATAATTCAGGTGGTAAAAACAGTAGTGCAGGTTAAAGCGGTGCAGCAAAACGTACCTGTTGTGCCGGCAGAAGGCGCGGCCGTAGAAGCACGTGAAGGCGGACCAAACCGCAGGCGCAACCGCCAGCGGCCAAACCGAAACCCGAACAACCCAAACAATCCGAATCAGCAAAACAACAATAAAACGGAATGATTAGGCGGAAGCTTTTTTTGAATACTGTTTTTATCGGTATTTTTTTGATGTTCCTGGCTTGCAACGAGCCGGGGACTTTGATTGATCAGAATACAGAAATCAGCAACCACAACTGGTCTTATACAGATAAAATTAAAACTGATGTTAAGATCAGCGATACTATGCAGCCGTACAATATCTATTTCAACTTCCGCCATTCTGCCGATTACCGGTACTCCAATATTTTTGTTCTGGTGCATCAAACCAGTCCAAACCATCAAACCAAAACCATTCGCTACGAATTCAAATTAGCCAATCCAGACGGCGAATGGCTGGGCAATGGCTCAGGGGATTTGTATAATTACCGCTTACCGTTGCTTACCAATTATCGTTTTCCTACGCCAGGAACTTATTCGTTTACTGTTGAGCAGAATATGCGCGATAACCCGTTAAGGGAAGTTGCGGATGTGGGTTTACGGGTGGAAAGGGCGAAGTAAACCCTAAAATTTTTAAATTTTGAACGAGGGTAAAAAAGTTGATTTTTTACCCTCGTTTCTTTTTCGAAGGTAAAATTTGCCCTTGTTATTTTCCATTTTTATTCATTTATTTAGATTAAGATTTTAGGTTGTGTTCTCAAATGTATGATGGATTTCTTTTGGTTAAAAAAACAGATAAATCAGAATAGATTATTTCAATTTTTATAGCTAAAAATAGTTGATACTTTGAAGAAATATTACTGGCTTTTACAGCCATCATACATTTGAGAACAGTACCAGATTTTACATGAAATGGATTTGAGATTAGAAGCTGAGTTTAGTAAAACCGATTTGACAAAGCATATCGATTCTCTTAAAAATCGAATAGAGCAATCACGGCCATTACCGCAGGAAATTGAAGATAAAGTAATGCAAAAGCTGCGTTTAGAATGGAATTATCATTCGAACGCAATAGAAGGAAACCGTTTAAATTACGGCGAAACGGTTGCTTTTTTAATGACCGGAATTACGGCAAAAGGCAAATCTTTAAAAGACCATTTAGATATCCGCGGGCATAACGAAGCAATTCTTTTCCTGCTTTCGATTGTAAAAGACAAACGTGATTTTACTGAAACTGATATTCGTGCTTTACATGAAATGATTTTGGTAGAACCTTATGATTCTCCGGCCCAAACTGCTGATGGAACGCCAACCAAAAAGCGGATTACTTTAGGCGAATATAAAACATCGGCAAACCATGTAAAAACAGTTACCGGAGAAACACATTACTACGCTTCTCCTGAAGAAACCCCTGCAAAAATGCAGGAATTGATGAATTGGTACAGACAGGCAAGTGTAAATCAGCAAATTCATCCTTTAGTTTTAGCTGCTTTATTTCATTACAAATTTGTTTCGATCCATCCTTTTGATGATGGCAATGGCCGTCTATCGCGCATTTTAATGAACCTGATTTTAATGCGAAATGGTTTTCCGCCGGTTGTTATTAAAATGGAAAATAGGCAAAACTATTATGCACTTCTTAATCAAGCAGATACTGGTAATTACTGGCCTTTTATAGAATATATTGGTGATTATTTAACCACTTCTTTAAACTTGTATTTCAAAGCAATTGAAGGCGAAGATATTGATGAAGCAGAAGATATTGATAAGGAAATTGCGCTGTTTAAGTTAGAAATTCGAGGAAAAGAATGGCTAAAGGCGAAAAAATCAAACGAAGTTATTGAACAGATAATGATTGAAGAATTAGATCCTTTCTTTAATAAGCTCATCAAACGCATTTCTCAATTTAAAGAATTTTTTTTTAGCACAAGCTTTAAAGTGATAACCAAAAAAAGAAACGTTTATGAGTATGATTATGAAAAATATAATTTAAAAAAAATTATAAATTTTATCAAAATGGATGATAAAGTTAATTTAAAACTCCTACAACTTTTAGATGAAGAGGAAGAAAAACACACTTATGCTTCTATAATTTTTATGATAAGCTTAAATGAATTTAAAAGCCTTAATAAAAATTTTAGTATTTTTTACACTCTCAACTTCGTTTATAACGAATATAATTACACTATTAGCGAAGAAAAAAATAATTTCTTCTTAACTAAGCTTTACCATGAAAATTTTTTAGAAGAAGAACAAACTAAACTTCAAAAAAATATAATACAAGACATCAAAAATAATATTCAAAAAAATCTCTAAACTCTCATTTACTAAAATTACTTTTGATAAAATTTTTAGTAAATGAACACCATTCTCCTCGTTGCCGTTTTGGTCATTTTGCTGGTTGCTGTTTTTATCCTGCTAAAAAAAGCATCGCCTGCAACTACTTTTTCTGCGGAGGATTTTACGCGTTTGCAGGAGGAGAATATCCAGTTAAAAATAAATCTCGCAAAAGCGGAAGAACGTGCAGCCAACCTGCATCAGGAAAAAGAAAATATCAGTTTGATGCTGCGTGAAGAACAAGACCGTTTAATTGCCGATTTGGCCGAAGAACGCGAAAGCCACAACGAAACCAAGCAACATTTAGAACGCAGCAATGCTTTTTTTACGGCACAAAAAGAGCAATTAGATCAGCAGAAACTGGAAATGGAGCAAACACGTCAGCACTTTCAACGCGAGTTTGAGAACGTAGCAAACAAAATTCTCGACGAAAAAACCCAGAAATTTACAGAATCCAACAAAACGAGTATGGATTTGCTGCTCAATCCGCTAAAAGAAAATATCAAAGCTTTTGAAGCGAAAGTGGACAAGGTTTACAAAGATGAATCCAACGAACGTTTTACGCTGAAAGGAACGATTGACGAACTGATCAAACAAACTAAAATCATCCAGGATGACGCCACCAATCTCACCAAAGCTTTAAAAGGCGATACCAAAATGCAGGGAAACTGGGGTGAAGTGATTTTAGACCGTGTGCTGGAAGCTTCGGGTTTGGTGGAAGGCGAGAGCTACACCAAACAAGGCAAAAACATGAATTTGACGGACGATTTAGGCAATCGTTTCCAGCCGGATGTTATCGTTCATTTGCCGGAAAATAAACATTTGATTATTGATTCTAAAGTTTCGCTGATTGCTTATGAACGGTTAGTAAATTCGATTTCCGAAGAAGAAAAAGTAAGGCATATAAAAGCGCATATTGATTCCGTAAAAAACCATATTTCGGGTTTAAGCGCTAAAAGTTACCAGAATTTGAACGGCTTAACTTCACCGGAATTTGTGCTGCTTTTTGTGCCGATCGAATCTTCGTTTGCCATTGCCATTCAGCACGATCTGGAACTGTTTGAATTTGCCTGGAAAAAGCGCGTGGTTTTGGTTACGCCTTCCACTTTGCTGGCTACTTTAAAAACCATTGCTTCCGTTTGGAAACAGGAACAGCAAACCCGAAATGCCTTGGATATTGCTACCAAAGCTGGTTTGCTGTATGATAAATTTGTTGGTTTTACCGAGGATATGAAAAAAATCGAACAGCATATTGACGGTAGTAAAAAAGCTTACAACGATGCCTTTAACAAACTGACCACCGGCAGCGGCAACTTAACCGGCCGTGCAGAAACACTACGAAAATTAGGTGCTAAAAACAGTAAAGCCTTGGATCAGAAATTGTTGATTGATGAAGAATAAGCTAATACTTCTTTTACCAGTACTTTTTTTACCTCTGCTTAATAGCATCAATTTTAATAACAGAGATATTATTGGATAGAAGTCCGCAACTATATTTCGTATTTAACAGTTGATAGCTCACAATTACCGGAAGTTTATCTTTTTGAAAATCAATAGGCAAATTATCCGCATGATAACTGGCACTGGAATCATCAATTTTAATCAGAAAACCACACCCATCTGTTGCAATACCTCCTGTAAAAGTGATCGTTGCCGGAACATTTTCTGCCGTTAACCGATCTGATTTTTTACAGCTTGTAGTTGCAAAAATCAGTAAAACAAAGGCAATCAATAGCTTTTTCATCATTCGTTTTTTTAGCAATACGTGCTTTCTTGTACAAACGCTACAAAAAATATCACTTATTAAAAGCGTTCCAGCCCTGTGCTTTCAACTCATGCACTTTGCCAGATTTAGAAACCAAATTACAGCCCGCAGCAGGCTCGGTAATATGGCCGATGATCGTAATGTCGGCATCGTATCTGATCTTCTCGTAATCGGCTTGTTTAATGGTGAAAAGCAGTTCGTAATCTTCGCCACCGTTTAATGCACAAACGGTAGGATCGAGGCCAAATTCCCGGGCAGTTTCGTAAGTCATTGGGTCAATCGGGATTTTATCTTCATAAATCGTGCAGCCTTTATTGCTTTGCGTGCAAATATGCAGCATTTCGGAAGCCAAACCATCCGAAACATCAATCATCGAAGTTGGCTTAACCTTTAATTCTTTTAAAATAGAAATGATATCGCCGCGTGCTTCTGGTTTTAACTGGCGTTCTACAATGTAATCTTTGCCTTCCAAATCCGGCTGAATGTTTGTGTTAGAAAGATAAACCTGTTTCTCGCGTTCCAGCAATTGTAAACCCACATAAGCGCCGCCCAAATCGCCGGAAACACAAATTAAATCGCCTTCTTCAGCTGTGTTTCTGTAAACAACATCAGCTTCATCGGCATAACCAATACTCGTTACGCTAATGACCAAGCCCTGTTTAGAAGAGGAAGTATCGCCGCCAATCAAATCCACCTTGTATTGCCGACAAGCTAACAACACGCCTTCATACAATTCTTCCACGGCTTCTAACGGAAATTTACTGGATATTCCCAGCGAAAAAGTAACTTGACTTGCCGTGCCGTTCATCGCATAAATATCGCTTAAATTAACCTGTACGGCTTTAAAACCCAAGTGTTTAAGCGGCACGTAAGCTAAATCAAAATGCACGCCTTCCAGCAATAAATCGGTAGAAATCAAAGTTTTCTTTCCTGCAAAATCCATTACTGCGGCATCATCGCCAATACCTTTTACCGAGGTTTTATCCAGTAATACAATATTTTTGGTGAGGTGACTAATCAGGCCAAATTCACCTAAACTCACTATCTCTGTTTTTTCTTTGTTATCAAACATTATTTTTTTGATTTGATTACACGAATTTTTAAAAGATGATTCCACAGATAGAAAGAATGATTGATATTGATTTTTAAGTGATAAAAGAAGCATCAATATTTAAAAAAAATCAGTGAAATCAACTTGAATCGGT
>NZ_CALMAT010000042.1 GCF_937859865.1 uncultured Mucilaginibacter sp. | reverse complement strand
TTCTATTGATTGGCAAACTTTTATCAATATTTATTAATCGAACTCAGGTTAATAGAAAAATCTACTTTTGAGGCGTACTGAAAAGGGGAAGCTTACACCACGACTTGCGCTTCGGTCAATACCAGCCCTTCCTGTGCCGACTTGGCTTCGAGTGCTTTCAAACGAAGCTTAAAGGTCTGCAGGTCATGACGTAGCCAAATGCTCCTTACACCGCCTGGTGAAATAGTAATGCTTTTCTTTCTCAGTTCATTGGAAACGCGGAGCTGCCCTAACGCTGGCTGCTCGATGGCCATTTCCAGCACTGCTTTTTCGATGTGTTCCTCTACCCGGTTTTTTAGTACAGGTTTTCTTCTGCTGATTTCCTGCAAGGCTAGTTCGCCGCCCTGTTCATACAATTCTTTGAAACGGTAAAAGCTGTCCCTGCTGTAGCCCATCACTTTGCAGGCCTGAGATACGTTCCCTAAATGCTGGGCAAGCTCTAAAATACCCAGCTTGTTTTTAATGATTTTCTCTTGTGTTGTCATTGCTTTAATCTGTTTTTAAGTTACTGCTCTTTTTCGTAACTGTCAGATTAAATCTTGACTATCTCAGAGTAAGCGAACAACGTCTTTCCGACTGTTGGAAAGACGTTGTTCCAATTGTAACCTGGCGAAGTGTTAAAACTGCTTTTCGTGTCAGATTTTCATCGTCCTAAACGATAATCCCAGTCTTGTTCTTCATCATTATCTTCATCTCTTGATTTATCCCTATAGCGGTTAGCAATATTGATGACAGTTTGTTCCACACTGGCGGGAAGGTTCGTGCTTAGGTAGATAAGCTCTTGTTGCTTTATACTCAACAGTGATCTAAACTCACCAAAATTTTTTGAACCGTCAACTATCTCCACATTGTCAAAGCGGTCAGCAAAACGCTCAAGATATTGTAAGCCTTCATGATAGTTCAATAGGATATTTTTACGATCTACAAAATGACCGCCATTCAGCACCCTCTGATTTACCCGGTAAGTTGATTGTTCCATACTGTCCAAAGTCAAATAGACCATGTTTGTGGTATAACCAAATCGTTTGAACTGGTCAGTAATATCCACTAATTCCTTATCTCTAAAATTAGTTTCTAAAGTAAAATGCTGCTTCAAACTGACTGCTTTATTGGCTTGGTCAAAAAATTCCTGAGTCGCTATATCATACACCTCTTTGTTTGGCATATCAGGTGATTGGGCCACTATGCGGGCAATAACTTTGTCCACGTCAAAGATAACAGCACCGAGAGGCGACAACTCTTTGGAAAAGGTCGATTTCCCTGCACCGTTTGGCCCCGCGACGAATAGTAGCTGCGGGTTATCTGACATAGGATCAAAGAATTTTTACAAACTGTTCTTTACCGGTTTGATCCATCCACATCAACTCCTTCCGGTCACGATACTCGTGTACGGCATGTGCTACGGTCGGACATACTAAGGGGTCATAATAAGTGAGGTAGCTATGTTTTGCAAACGCTTCTTGTTTAATTTTTTCATAGGCCGGACGCAGTCTTTCCCGCAATTCCTCATTCGATAGCTCAAAGATTGAAGCTGAACGTAAGTCGTTTGTGGTTGTGCTGCTCATCATTTGGTGTGTTGTACTCATACAAATATAGGTATTTAATAAATTGATGTTTTGTTAGGTCGCAGAAGTTTTAGTTTCTTTTTTAACAAGTGCCTGCTTTATATTTCTCTTTTAGCAATACCCTACCATGGCTGACTTTCATATCTAATATTTTAGCGTAGTGCTGTCTATTTTTAATATTGGTATGGCTGGGCATTTTGCTAACCGTTTCAATATAAAAAGCTGATTAATTCATTTGGTCAACGTACTTGATAGATCTTACCAGACGCTTTTATATATTGAAATATTTTTTTCTTACGGCGGCCATGTCCTCTCCAACTTTAATATCTAAAACTTTAGCATAAATCTGGGTAGTTCTTATGCTGGTGTGTCCAAGCATTTTAGAAACGCTTTCGATAGGTACCCCATTCAATAGTGTTACAGTAGTGGCAAACGTATGCCGTGCAATGTGCATACTTAATTCTTTGTCAATTCCGCAAAGTCCAGCAATCTCTCTTAAATATTCATTCATTTTTTGATTAGTAGCAACGGGCATCGCCTTATCGCTACTCACACAATAAGGGCAATCTGCATATCTATCTAAGATTGTAACGGCTGATGGTAGCAAAGGAATAGCAGTTCTGGTGTTGGTTTTTTTTCGATTAGTAAATATCCATTTGTTGCCATCAACCCCTTTTGCAATATTTGAAAGCTTAAGTTTTTGTACATCCGCATAGGCCAAGCCGGTAAAACAGCAAAAAAGAAATACATCACGTACCTTTAAAAGTCTTTCTGTGCTAAATTCTTTTGCAGCAATTCGCTTTAGTTCATCCTCCGTAAGAAAAGGCCTTTCTACATTTTTTGATTTCAGTTTGTAACCAAACATCGGATCTCTGTCAATCCAGTTAAGACTTAAGCAAATGCGAAGAATTTTGCCAAGATTTTTAATGTGTTTAATTGCTGTATTATGAGCGCAGGATTTTTCAGTCCGTAAATAAAACTCGAAATCAGCTATAAAAGCATGATCTATTTTTTTAGCATTTAAATCAGTGACTTTGTATCTTTCCTGCAAGAACAAGATGACGTGCCTTTCTAAAACCTCAAACCGATTTAAAGTTCCAATTGCGTATCCATTGTCAATCAAGGCTCTCATCTTCTGGTTGTGATCTTTAATGGCCTCTAAAAGTGTGTGTGATTTCTCGTCTTTGCCAAGAAATCTATTTTTTATACTATCTGCTGTAATCGTTTCATTTGAATCTGTTAAATCCTTGTGAGCCTTATACACCTGATGCTGTAAAATATCAAGATAGGCATTAAAATTTCTCGTGGCTTGCTTAGTACCGGACATTCGTCCTGTTTTAGCGTTCCAACGCTCAGGTTCACATTCGCGTCCAGAAGTAATTTCAGAACGTTTGCCAGCTACAGTTATCCGCAAATAAATTGGAGCAGTACCTGTTGAATAGTTTTTTTGCTTCTTGATGTAGAAAAGCAAACTAAAATTAGTTTTCATCATAGACTGTTTAAAAGGTTAACAAAAGTAGCCTTGCAGTCTGAAAACATCAAGATGTTCATATGCTGAACATCTTGTATTACAATTAGTTACACTTAATTCGGTGAGTAAAAACGATTTTCTAAAACTACTCACCGAATTACGCTCATTTATTATGAGAGTCAGTGAATATTTGAGGGTGTCACAAAAAACAAAAAGCCTGCAATCATGTGATTTGCAGGCTTTTAAACGAAATTGATACTTAGACCAGTGATCCCGCTGGGATTCGAACCCAGGACCCCAACATTAAAAGTGTTATGCTCTACCGGCTGAGCTACGGAATCATCCTTTTCAAAACGTTGCCGTTTTTTTAAAGTGGTGCAAATATAGCAGTATTAGCTATTGCGTGCAAGGTGTAAAGCAAAATATTTTTGAACGTTAAATTAAACACTTTATGGCCAGGCCGCTAATTTTTATAAACGGCTATTTTCCCCTGGTCGCCGGATAATAAAACCAAACGGCCGCGCTTGGCTTTCTGGCAAACATTGTAACTAGTTTTGTCAATCTGCCTCCAGGTTTTGCCGTTGTCGGTAGTAATATTGCTGCCAGATGTACCGGTGGAGATAAAAATATTTCCTTTAATAAATGCCACACAAGATTGATAACCGGCAGGCGGACGGGCCGAAACATTGGCCAACAAAGAACCAGAAACAGCGCACACCACCGAATCCGTACGTTGTTTGTCCTGGTAATCTCCGCCCACAACCAACTGTTGTTTTTTATTTCTTGCAGATGAAAAAGCACCCTGGCTATCCTTGCCTTGCAGCAAAGGAAGCGGCAGAGTTTGCCATTTCGCGTTTTTTTGTTTACTGCCAATCTCGAACATCAACATTCGGCTCACTTTTCCACCTGTTACAATAGTTAATGTTTTGCCGTTTGTACTGATGCAAGTTCCGCTGGCGGCAAAAGCAGCTTCGCCGGGCAAAGCAGTTGGTGAATTTAACATCGGGTTCCAGCTTTCGCCGCCATCTTTGGTTTCCAATAACAAAAACTTTCCCGCTACCGGGTCGCCCAAAGCAAAACCGTGCCTGTCATCGGCAAAAGCCAAAGCATCCAAAAAGTAAGCTTTATCGTTTTGCCGAAATTTGGTTTGCCAGCTTGTGCCGCCGTCTTTCGTTTTCAAAATCAAAGCCGGCGTGCCCGAACTCATTATCACAGCTTCCCGGCTTGAAAAAGCTTCCACGTCCCGGAAATCACTTTGCCCGAAACCTTTTATTTGCTGCCATTTCCAGGTTTTGCCGCCGTCTTTCGTTAGCCCAACTTGCCCTTTGCTCCCACTCGCCCATGCAATCCGCTTATTTACAACCGATAAGCCGCGAATGCTGCAATTTGGCCCTTCCTGCAAAGGCAAAACTGATTGCGCCTGTAATAAATTTTTTAGAGCGATGAGCAACAGAAAAAGCAAAAGGGTTTTTTTCGACATAAAAATTTGTGAAATTAAAAACGGTGCAAAAGCGGCCGCCGACGTTCCGGTTAAAAGTAGCAATTTCAAACCAAACACAAAAAACCCGGATTTTAAGGATTGTTAAAAAACTTTCCCCGAAAAAACTATATTTGCAGCAGCATGCCCATGTGGCGAAATTGGTAAACGTTGCGGTCTCAGAAGCCGTTGAGGATTGTCTCTTGAGAGTTCGAGTCTCTCCGTGGGCACCAAAAGCGGGTAATCTTTGGTTATCCGCTTTTTTGTTTTTGTTCCAAATGCTTCTTTTACCACACCAAATTTTGTGCGGTAAAAGAAGCATTGAACAGAACTTGGCAATTAAAACTTTAAGGTTAACTATTTTTGTCCGATCAGAACACACAGCTATGGATTTTATCAATCAATCTATCACAGACTTGAAGCAGTTTGGCAAAGACAAGCACCAGGAATATATCAGCGCCTCGCCTTTTCCAAGCATCGTAATTGATAATTTTTTTAATGAGGAAATGCTCAGCAAAGTGGCGAACGAGTTTCCAGACCTTTCCAAGCTTGCCGATGTAAAAACCTACGATAACCACAACGAAAAAAAACTTGAGGCCAAAGGCGAAAGGCATTTTAGCGAAACCGGCCGCTTGTTGGCGCATTTTTTAAATTCGCAGCCTGTTCTGCAGTTTTTGCAGGAACTAACCGGCATTAAAGAGACTTTATTGCCCGACCCATATTTTGTTGGTGGCGGTTACCACGAAATAAAACCCGGCGGTTTGCTAAAAGTACATGCTGATTTTAACAAGCACGAAATGACTTTTCTGGACCGCAGGATTAACCTGTTGGTTTATTTGAACAAAGATTGGGAAGAAAGCTACGGCGGCAATTTTGAGTTGTGGGACAAAGACATGACGCGCGCCTACAAAAAAGTGCTGCCGATATTTAACCGTATTGCCATTTTTTCGACCACTGATTTTTCTTTTCACGGGCATCCGGATGCGTTAAGTTGTCCGCCTGATCGTAGCCGGAAATCGCTCGCTTTGTATTATTACACCAACGGACGCCCAAAAAGCGAACTGAACCCAAAAGCACATGCCACGCTTTTTGTTGACCGTGCCGGCGTTAAAGGCGACACGGAAAAAGAACCTTTGACTTTTCGGGATGTTGTGGTTGACTTTGTCCCTCCGATTTTGTTAAGGACGGTAAAAAAGATGATCAGGTAAATCTGAAAAGAGTTTTTTAGTATTTCGATATAGTCGCAGGTACGACTTTATTGGATATCAAACTACATGTGTTTCTATGTTTATTTTAAAAGAGTAAGCAGCAATTGTTATATTAAAAAGGATACATACTGTGAATTGCTACTCCATCTCCGTCGAATATTGTAATAATATTTTTATAACGAATTGAGCCAGGATATGTCTTTATCGAAATAACAGGACGGTTTTCCAATACAATCCTTTCATTATTATGAATTAAAATAACTTGGTCAAAATATTCTATTACACAGCCATTAGGGACATTTTTAGAGGAAATAGGTCTTAACACCTTGTTTTTATTAGTTATACCCTTTGGTAATTGAAAAGCTTTTGTACTCAATTTGACAGGACTGTCCCTCAAGTCCTTTCTGAAACTAAAGGCTTCAAAATTTCCATTATCTAATAAAAAGAAACAATGAGCAGCGCTGTTGAATGAAAAAACTATTTTGTCCTCATTTAATTTTGAATTTCCAAGCAATTCATTCAACCCATAAATTTCCTTACCAACAACATCTATACTTATTTTACGTGTTTCGGCTTCGTCTTTAAATAGGTAACGTCTGTCTTCAGTTCTACTAAATTCGCTCGTTAAATAGTTTAAGTTTTTTTGAGATTCGTAATTAACAACATCGTAGCCACTCCAGCCAGACCTAAATGATTTTCCATATATGGACTGATTTTTGACTTTCAATCGCTCACCAATTCCAATCATTTGACCGTGATAAAGACCATCATAATTTGAAGAAATCATAACTGAACCGGATTTAGCAGATAAGTTAGTTACTTTAGCATCAAAAACTCTACTTATTCCTTCATTTAACGATACATTGTTACTGTCATCAATACTAAACCCTGCCTCATATAGGCCATTTCTATTTCCGACAAACATCCTCATTCCATAAATTTTAAAGTCTAAAGTTGGAGTAGTATCTAATGTATGAAGCAGTTTTTGGTTATTTGTTTCTAAATCAAATGAATACTCTATTTTTGAATATCTTTTCCAAAGTTTATTAAAAGATTCTTTAAATTCATTAATTTTCAAAAGTGTACTCCCTTGTTCATTTAATAACCAATTGTTTTGAGAAAAAACAAGTTTAAAAAAGCTATACTCATCAGAATCATGATTTAAGTTTTTAGAAATAACATCCCATAAGGTGACACAATTAATATTACCATTATTTTCAATTAAAAATAACTGGCCCCCATATATGTAGCCATCTTGAAAATCACCTTTTATATGAATTCTTATAGTTTTCATAATGAACCTCTTTCTATTCTTACAATAATATGTAATGGCACTTTTTTTTCTGTTTTCCACCGCTCTAACAACTCTACACTTGGACAGTTTTGAGGATCTTCGGTAAACACAGGGTAGCCATGCCACGGTTCCCCATCATTTCTGTTATTTGGAAATTTTGCAAGCCTTTCTCCGCTTCTCCCAAGAATTACATCTCCTTTGTCAATCAAACTAAAGATACATCTATTTTCTTTGCAATACCAATCATCGAAATTCTCAACAGATGGTTTAAAAACACTAAATTCTTCTCCTTCAGTAATATCCCATCGATTTTTACCTTTTTTACGCTTCGCTGTCCTTCTGTGATCTAATTTTGATATATAATAATGATTATTTACCGTCGGGCCATAAGTCCCATTGTTGTTTCTCGTATATTTTATTAATGGCATGCGTATTTATATTGCAAGTAAATGTAGTGCAATATTGAGTTTGATAAACATAAATGAAAATTTATTTATAAATATAATAATATTTATCAAGTATTAATTTGAAATATCAAACTTCTAAATTTATCACATACTCTGCGGATTAGCCTTAAAATGTAGCTTTTAAAGCTCCGGATATCTTGGCATTATTTACACCAATTTTTAGGCGATAAAAGAAGTATTCCCCTTCACAACTAAATTATAATTTTTTACAATTTTCCACACTTAAACTTTAACCTTTTCTTAACAATTTCGTTTAAAAGCAAACCTACATTTGCAACACGATGAGTTTGTTAAAACAACATTTAGACAACAACCTGAAAGCCAGTACTTATTTCTGGGTTGCAGTTTGTGTTGGTGTGTTGTTTGTAGTGTTGTCTGCTTTTTACTTAGCCTGATTTTAGGGGCATAAAAACAGTATCGAGGTTAAAAAACCAACAATTCCTCAATTTTTCCCTGATAAAAGAAGTATCGTCTTGCTGTTAAAACCAGCCTGCTTAATTATTTTTCAACCCGATGCGGTGGTTGGTATAATCCATTAAATATTCATTGGCGGTAAAAAAATCAATACTGAAAATGGTCCGGTAATCGCCGCTGATGTTTGGGTTTTGGATGGCCGTTAAATTGATGGTGCCAGTGGTGGTATAAGTGTAGGTAAAGCCGCGGTTGGTGGTAACAGTTACCTGCGAACTTGCCGGCAAATTGCCCAAGCCTGCGGTTGCTTTTGGGTCTTCGATAACAGAAACGGAAGGCGTGCCGGTATCAAACAAAACATTACCCGAAACACTTTGCCCGTTGTATGTAATGGTTGCCGGGATATTGGGCGAATAGCCAACGGACGCATTGTAAATAAGCGGGTGCATGATAAAACCGGTGGTGCTGCTCAAGTCTGTCGGCGTTAAACCGATAGAAAGCAAGCCGGAAACGTAAGCACCTGTGCTGCTAAAACTGCTGCTGTTAAGCACAGCCAGCCTGAAACCATTGGTAAGGCCGGTACCTAACGTAAAATAACTCAGCGGACTACCGATGGCCGAATTAAAATAACTGATGCCCGTAGCAACGCCAAAAACATCGGCGGCATGTGCCGCCAGTTGCACACCGGTTTGGTTGTTCACTATTTTGTAATATAAAAAAAACGGTATCCTTTTGGTGGTGATGTTTCCGTTTTGGTCGCCAATAGTGATGGGCGCGTAAGCCAAGTTGCCGTATTCTTTGGTGCCGTTGGTTTTATCGCCATAGCTGATTGTTGATGTTTTGGACGTAACGGTAATCCCGTTTACGTTGATGGAATCGCCGGTAAAAACAATGCCCGAACTGGTAACCATCGAAGCCGGTAAAATGCCGTTGGCATCCAGCGTAAGGCCGGTAGAACCGGTATCAAAAACGCCGTAATAAGTTACCGCCTGCGTACCTACTTTGCTTATCGGGATAAAAACCCGTCGGTTGTTGCCCGATCCATATTGGTACAAACCCAGCGTTTTAAGCGGGACAATTGGCGCAGGCGTAACATTCGAACTTTTTTTGCAGGAAGCCGAAAACAAACCCAATACAACAAGGCAAAGCAAGCCGGTTAAATTATTTTTCATGTGATAAATTATATTCGTTCAAATTTTAAAAACCCGGGCAAATGCTTCTTTTACCCCTATTATTTTAAGGTTTACCATTACTGATTTTATGGTGATAAAAGAGAGAAATACCGCTTTTAATATTTTCCTTTAATTCGCTGATCGTATCGCCTTCTGCCAAAATCCCAAAACCTGCGGCTTCGGCGTGATAGCCTCCTTCTTCGGCCTCATGCACTAAAAAAGTTATTTCTGTCATAACCCTAAATTAAACAATAATTGCTAATTCATCAACAAAAGCAATTACTTCTGCCTAACTATGCCTTTTGCATCATCCGTAGCAAATCCGGGGTCATTTCCTGTCTTAAACGCGTTTAATTGTGCAAATACTAAGCAGGTTTTACCTTAAATTTCGTTCCCGTTCTTGCTTTTACTTTTTGCCAAGGGAAAATAAAAAGCCCAGCCATGATGATTTTATACCGGCGGTAAAAGAAGCATACCGAAAAAAGCAACCATCCATCGTAATAAATTTTGCACCAATTTTTACCCAATAAAAGAAGTATCCTGACGAAGCCTTATTTAAAGTTTTTGCAGTTAATCGGACACGGATTTTATGCCGATAAAAACAGTATCAGCAAAAAACAAAAACTATTAAGTAAGATCTTAATAATAAATAAAATCTTAATAAACCCGTTGGGTGTAATTAAATGATTTGTGTTTTGATGTTGTTTATATTCCTGTTGAATATGTATTTGTTGATAAACTGTACCAAAGTTAGGGCTGTTATTTTGGCCAAGACCCTTGTTTTAAAGCCTTGAAAGGACTTGGAATAATTTCTTCTGATCATAAACTGGTCGCATAATTGGGAGAACAAGGTTTCAATCCTTTTCCTTGATTTCCTAAAGATATAGGGTTGCTTTTGATAACCGTTTTGGTTGGTGCGCATAGGCGTTTCTAATTTGATGTTTGCTGTCTCGAACAAATCCAACTGTAGCTTTGAAGATAGATAACCTTTATCACCAAGTAGCACACAATCAGCCATTTGATGTTTTATATCTTTTAGCAAATGTATGTCATGGACACTTGCCTTGGTGATATCTATGGATTGGAACACGCCGCCCATGGTACAGATACCATGAAGTTTATAGCCGTAAAACCAAATGTTCTGGGCGGCACAAAAGCCCTTGTCCGGGGCTGTTTCAAAATCTTCTTTGCATATCTTGGCCCGGTTTTGCCTGGCCATTTTACAGATTTCTAAAGGCATGCTGTCAATGATGAAACAATCCTCGAACTCGGTGAACTTTGAGTATAAGTGTTGCCTGACTCGTTCAGTGAAGAAAAATAGTTTCCTTCTCCTTTTGTTAAATTGGCTGCGTTCGATCAGGTTGGCTATCTGCCCATTTTGTAACTGGCCAAAAAATGAACTTTCACTGTCGATGGACATAAACTCGGCAGTCAAACTTAAGGCAACAACTTCTAAATCAGACATTTTAGGCTTTCTTCCGGCCCGTTTTGCCGGCAATAAAACAATATTCAAAGAACTCAGCACTTCTAAAACCCTAAAATAATTTTTAGCTATATTTGACATGGATATTGGTTGTTTTGCAACGTCAAGATACTGAATTTCAGTATCTTGACCAATATCTATTGCACATATTTATCCCAATTTAATTACACCCAACGGGTTTAATAATGTATTTACAATAATTAATGATATTTGCTGAGTCGAGGCAATTAATTTAAATATCGGTACGCTTAATTGTTGTTACGATAACATTAGCATTTTACACTATTAAATTAAGATATGTTATTGAAAATTTCTATTGCTTTTCTGCTTTTTGTTTCTACTGTTACTACTAACGCACAAGATTTAAAATGGATACCTTTCAAATGGGCTGGTGATTCTGTTTCCGGAAAATATTTTGATAAACTCGGCATAAACATCCCTGTTAAAATCAATAATATTCCTGCCAATTTTAATATGCAGTTTGATCTGGGCGCAGTCAGAACTGTTATCTATGGAAATTCCATCAAACCTTATTTAGACGTTTGTCCTGATTTGAAAAACAAAATTGACACATCGAAAAAGTTTTTAATACAGGGAAAGATTAATCCTATGTTCACTAACATGAACCTCAAAATGAGCACTACCTCATTTAAGGATATTAACGTTGGCTATTTTGAAAACTTCGGTAGCAAAATAAATCAGGATTCAATACTTACTAATAGTGAAAAACATATTGGAACGATTGGACCGGACATATTTCAAAATAAGATTTTAATAATAGATTATCCCAAAAACAGAATTAGCGTATGTCAAGAATTACCAAAACAATATAAATTGGCAACATTTCAACCATTTAGAAACGACGATGGAAGAATAAAGGTTCCATTGTTAATCAATGGCGAAACTCAATATTTATTATTTGACACAGGCTCAAGTATTTTCACTTTGACTACATCAAAAGAGCATGCGCTAAAAACAGCAAACGCTAAAGTTGTAGATTCTTTAACCGTTACGAGCTGGGGAAAGGAAATAACTTTTTATGGAGTAAAAACCAATAAACCAATAAAGTTTGGTAACAAAGTTCTTAACGGGTCTCTTATTTACTTTGATGAAAAAGAAACATTTGGAGACTTTTATAAATCTGCAAATATTTGGGGATTAACGGGAAATGTTTTCTTTTTAAAAAATACCGTTATAATTGACTATAAAAATAAACTCTTTGGAGTATTATAAGCAATCGACAACAGACCATAAAACGAAAACAGTTTCGACATTATTTCTGTGTTCCTATTTTTCACTAACGCCTGTTTTGAAATATTTAAAAACCGAACTCACGTTATTAAGCATTAACCAGTTTT
This sequence comes from uncultured Mucilaginibacter sp., assembly GCF_937859865.1. Lineage (GTDB taxonomy): Bacteria > Bacteroidota > Bacteroidia > Sphingobacteriales > Sphingobacteriaceae > Mucilaginibacter_A. The sequence continues at coordinate 28,031 of NZ_CALMAT010000042.1, read as the reverse complement.
AATGATTTCAGGACAACCGTTTCACCCTAATATTCTTCAGCCAGATTCTCTGCCCGTGGTGTTGAAACATCAAATGGCCGCTGGTGGCTTTGGCAAATTTGGGGTTGTCTTTGTACTTGCTTGCAGCGATTAAATCGTTCAGCTTTTTCGATCCAATTTCGTATTCCACCACTTTCACGCCGTTCAGCCATTGCTCTACGTGGCCTTTGTTTACATACAACCGGCCAGTGTTGTATTGGCCAACCGGTTTTAAAATTTTGTTTTGAGGCGCAATCAGATCATACAAAGAACCTGCCGAACGTTTCGGCTCTTTGTCGTTAAAATCAATATCGTCCAGCAACTGCATCTCGAAATTGTCCAGCCAGTTCGGGCTGTTTCCGTTGCCAGATTGATGGGCCGAAGTTTCTTCCACGTTATAAAAAACACCACTGTTGCCCGCTTTGGACATTTTCCATTCAAACGTTAAATCAAAATTGGTATAAGTGCTTTTTGATACCAGATCAACATTAGGCACATCCGGGTTGGTTACCAAAGCGCCATCTTCAACTTTCCAGGCTTCGGCAGGAAAACCGTCCATTTTGTAGCCTCTTAATTGTGCGGTTGATTTTCCGTTGAACAGGTAAACCCATTTGCCAACGGCTTGTGCGTTTGCAATTCCGCTTAACAAAATTAAGGCGATAAACGAAGTATAAGCTACTTTTTTCATTAAGGTTGAAGTTTAGGAATGGGCGAAAATAGATGATTAAAAATCTGAATAAGCAGTTGGGTGAAGAAAAACCATATCATTGCGGGAAACATTGTTTTGATATTCCGGCCTGGCCGATAAAGTTTTCCATTCCGTATCGTTCGAAAATGTTTCCCAATGTTTGTCGCGGTCTTGTTTGCTGTTAAAAGCTGTTAGGTACATCAGGTTGGGCATGTGGCTTCCGGCCAAAACTTCGGCATAAAAAACAGCATTAAAATTAAGCCGCTTAAAAAGCGCAACTTCATTCCCAACGTTAAACATCTTCACTTTGTTGATATTGTACTTTTCTGTCGGGCTTTCGTAACTGCGCAACTCGTAAACACGTTCTGTTTTTGGCGAAGATAAATTGGGGACGGCAGGTTCCAACATTTTTGGAAAAGCTTGGAGGATAACCGTTTCCATCCGCGTAAAAGCAGCATCTTTATAATTGGCATCCAAATAATCTTTGCCGTTTGTTAGATATTGCTGGTCGGAATTTAAAGCCTGGTCAACCGTCGTCAGTTTTTTTAAGGAACTGAAAGGGACCAGAACATAAACCTTTTTATCGGCCGCCGTGTCTTGTTCAACCGGTTTAAACACGCCTACTGTTTTTATGCCCATTCTATGCAAGGCTGGCAAATAGGCATTTTGCAGGTAGTTGTCCATGCGGTCTTCCTGCGCTTTGGTTTTCAAATGATAGATTTTAAGCTGATAATAATCGCCCTCTGCAGCAAAACCCGGAGAAGTAAAACCGGCAAGCAACAACAAAACTAAGCCGAACAAAAATTGACGTTTTTTGGAAATGAAGTTCATCAACAATAAAATTTAAAATTAATCAATAACCAAAGTAGCAATGGAATGCGGAAGGCTGGTTGTTGCCGCGCCCTGGCCTTTCATCCACAACGTATAAGGAATTTTTTCGTCGGTTGGGTTCATCACCACAACCGAGATTTTGCCATCCGGGGCAATGTAAGCCGTGGTCAGTAAGTTACCGCGACTGGTCACACTTGCAATACGCTTAGCACCGGGCTTAATAAATTTGGAGAAATGGCCGATATAATAATACGAATTGGTGTAATGCAAACTGCCATCGCGGGTATCAGCATGTACTGGCGCGAAGCAAAAATTGCCCACATGGTTTGGGCCGCCTTTTTCATCAAGCAGCACGTTCCAATCTGTCCAGGCTACGGTGCCGCTGTTAAAATCATGGACCATAGAAAGGCCGTACCTTTCGCCTAAAGACCAGTCGTTCAACCGTGCGAAATCAAAACTTTCGATACAGCCTTCTGTAAAAACCAAATTTTTTGTCGGGAAAGCTTCAGCTACCTGGCGCGTGCTTTCAAATTGCATTCCGGCTCCCGTCCAGGTTTCGTACCAGTGAAAACCAACGCCCCAAACATATTGGGCAGCATCCGGATCTTCCAGAATGGTGCTTGCGTACTGGTACATCAAATCGCGGTTATGGTCCCAAACAATCATTTTTTTGCTGCCCAAGCCTTCTTTGCGCATGGTTGGGCCTAAATATTTCTTCACAAAATCGCGTTCATCGGTAGCTGTGTACAAGCAGGATTCCCATTTTTGCGTCGCCATCGGCTCGTTCTGCACGCTGTAGCCCCAAACCGGGATGCCTTCTTTTTCATAAGTTTTGATGAATTTGGCGAAAAAGTTGGCCCAGCTTTGCATAAACTCCGGCTTGAGTTTGCCGCCGTTCAGCATGTCGTTGTTGTCTTTCATCCAGGCTGGCGGACTCCAAGGGCTGACAAACAGGTTGAATTGGCTTCCTGCTGTTTTTTGCACGCTTTTGATAAACGGTATGCGGTATTTCCTGTCGTGGCTGATATTAAAAGTTTTTAATGCCGCGTCGTTATTGGCTACATAGCTGTAGGTATCGCTCGAAAAATCACAGCTTTGGATATTGGTGCGGCCAAAAGTATAACCGATGCCTTTGTCTTTGTCGTAATAAGCCGTCATCAGTTCCTGCTGTTTGGCCACGGGCAGTTTGTAAAAGGTTTCTGCGGAAGCATCGGTCAGGGCGCCACCAATGCCAATCATGGTTTGAAACGTTTTGGTGGGGTCAACAAAAACTGAAACCTGGCCTTCGGGAGGCTGGCCGACAGGTTTTAAGGTCAAGGTTTCGGTAGGCGAAAACCTGAGATCGGTATTTTTGGCCGTTACATAAACGGTAACATGGCTACCGGTTTTTGCCGGATTGTTTTGTGCATTAAGGATAAACGGCAGGCTTAAAAGAAGTGGCAACAGGAAGTAATTTTTTCTCATGGCACCTAGTTTTATGCAAAGCAAATTCTTACAAAACTGCTTTCGATGGTTTTTTAAGGATTGTTGTGGATGCCTTTAATTAGTCCCCTCAAATATAGTGTTACTGTTCTATCAATCTACATCAAAAATAACAATGCTGTTTTTATGCCTATTTTTTTAGCGTTTTTAAAGGTTTAGCCAAACCAATTTTATGCCGGTAAAAGAAGCATCGCACAAATACTTCCCTTTCCACAAAACCGCTTTTTAAAAACTTAAAACGAGCTTTACCTTTGCCGGATGGATTATTTTAAACGCCAGCTCGAGCTGCTCCGCATCGAAAAAGAGGAAGACTGGAAAACTTTTTTTAAATTAACCGAAAGCACTTCGGCGGCAGAGCGGCGGGCAAACGGATTGACCTGGTACCCAATCGCGATAAGAGGAACAGAACCAAGCCACGGCGATTATTTAAACGTGGAAGTGGAACGGACGACGCACCCCGATTTGGCGCACCAGTTTCGTTTTGGCATTCCGGCTGCACTTTTCTCCAACTACGATCCAAAAAAAGACCGTGTGGAAGGCGTGGTTACTTTCGTAAACGGCAACCGCCTTAAACTTAATTTGTTTGTGGACGAACTGCCGGATTGGAGCCGCGACGGGAAATTGGGCATTGATTTGCTTTTTGACAACAACAGTTACAACGAGATGCAATCGGCCTTAAAACTGGCCGACAAACTGAGTGAAAACCCGGAGGAAAACCATTTAATCCAAGTGCTGACCGGCGAAAATATCCATGCTTCTTTTACCACACAAATTTCGGAAACTTTCCCTCAGCTTAATTCTTCACAAACGGAAGCTGTCCGAAAAATTATGGCTGCGGATGAATTGGCGATTGTTCATGGTCCTCCCGGAACCGGAAAAACAACAACACTGGTGCAGGCAATTAAAGCGTTGATCCAACAAAACGGAAAACAAATTTTGGTGGTTGCGCCAAGCAATACGGCGGTTGATTTATTGAGCGAAAAACTGGACGATTTAGGTTTGAATGTTTTGCGGACTGGCAATCCGGCAAGGGTTTCAGAAAAATTGCTGTCGCTGACTTTAGACCGAAAAACAACCGAACACCAAAATTATAAAGAGATTAAAAAGCTGAAAAAACAGGCCGGCGAATACAAAAACCTAGCGCACAAATACAAGCGTAGTTTTGGCAAAGCCGAACGCGACCAACGCAAAGCGCTTTTTACCGAAGCGCATAAATTGATGAAAGAAGCGGGCGCGATGGAGCAATTCATTACCGATGATTTGATCGGAAAAGCACAGGTGATCACGGCTACTTTGGTTGGCGCAAACCATTTTACCATCCGCAATTTAAAGTTTGAAACCGTTGTGATTGACGAAGCCGCGCAAGCGTTGGAACCGGCCTGCTGGATTCCGATTTTAAAAGCAAAAAAAGTAGTTTTGGCCGGAGACCATTGCCAGTTGCCGCCAACCATCAAATCACCCGAAGCGGCGGCGCAAGGTTTCAGCGTAACGCTTTTTGAAAAATGTATCCGCCTGCACCCCGAAGCGGTGGTTTTGCTGGACGAACAATACCGCATGAACGAAGCGATTATGGGCTTTCCTTCGCAGGTGTTTTATCAGGATAAATTGAAAGCAAATTTAATAGTTGCTAAAAGTGTGTTGTTTCCGCAGGATGCGCCTTTAACTTTTATTGATACGGCCGGTTGCGGTTTTGAGGAAAAGCAGGAAGGCACGAGCGTAACCAACCCCGAAGAAGGGAACTTTTTGCTGAAACATTTAGCGGCTTATGTGCAGGAATTGAAAACGCATTTGTCCGCAGAAAACTTCCCGACCGTTGCCGTAATTGCGCCTTACAAAGAGCAAATACGGGTTTTGAAAGAACAAATGGCAGATTTTGAAACGTTACAAGCCGTTGCCAAAAATATTTCTATTAATACCGTGGACAGTTTCCAGGGACAAGAACGCGATGTGGTTTATATCAGCATGACGCGCAGCAATGCAAAAGGCGAAATTGGTTTTCTATCGGATATCCGAAGAATGAATGTGGCAATGACGCGGGCACGGAAAAAATTGGTGGTGGTTGGCGATAGTTCCACGCTTTCTAAACTGCCTTTTTATACTGATTTTATTACTTATGCCGAGCAATTGAACGCTTACCACAGTGCCTGGGAATTTTCGGAAATTTGAGGTTGATGCGGAAACGTGATGCTTCTTTTACCGGCATAAATTTGAGTTTTGCATCTATTTAAAGAAAAGACGTACAACAAATCCGAATTTTATGTGGTAAAAGAAGCATTACAATTTTCCGAAGAAAAAATTTCAACATCAAAACCTGCTTCTTTTTAAATTTATACTTTTAACCTTTGTGGATACGCCTGCCAAAAAGCTTCCTGCCAAACCAAAAACTGCCGTTAAGAAAAAACCTGCTGTTGGTAAAAAAGCACCTGTAAAACAGAAAGGCAAGCAGCAACAGGAAACGTGGTTTCCCTGGAAAACCTTACTTGCCGGCGCTTTGCTCATCCTGCTTTCGCCTTTTTACTACGGCTACATTGTGAAGACTTTTACCACAAGTTGGCAGTGGATCAAAGACATCGGCCAAAACCCCAACTACCGTGTTTACAAAAGTTTTGGTATCGGCATCCCCCGGAAATACAGCATCCACGGTATTGATGTTTCTTACGCACAAGGCAAAATTGATTGGCACCAGGTAAAAGCGATGCAGGAAGACAGCGTGCAGGTCAGTTTTGCTTTTATCAAGGCAACGGAAGGCTTGCTTACCGTTGACCCGTATTTTAAACGCAACTGGCGCGAAGCACCAAAAGTGGGCCTAATTTGCGGCGCGTACCATTTTTTCAGGCCGGAGAAAAACGGCGTGTGGCAGGCGCGTTTCTTTTTGCAAAACGTGGACCTGGAAAAAGGCGATTTGCCAATGGTGGTGGATATTGAGCAGTTGGACGGCGTCCCACCAGCCCAAATGCGCAAAGAATTGCAGCGCTTTTTGGATTTTGTAGAAAAGAAAACCAAAGCCAAACCCATCATTTATTCGGGCCTGAGCTTTTACCAGGATTATTTAATGGGTTATTTCGATGCTTACCCGTACTGGATAGCCCACTATTACAAAGAAAAGCTGAAAATAAACCCGGCAACCAACTGGTGGTTTTGGCAGCATTCGGACAAAGCCAAGGTAAACGGCATTAACCATTTGGTAGATTTTAACGCTTTTAAAGGCGATGGTTTTGCGTTTGAGAAATTGTTGGTGCCGTAAGTTTAATTTATACTTAAATATTGTTTCGTATTGATTTATAATTACCTTGTAAGCACCAAAACCTTACATGCAATTTAAATTAACGTTAACGCCTTTACAAAGGGAAACCTTTGTGCCTTTTAATTATCAGTATCCTTTGTCCGCTGTTATCTACCAGAAAATAGCGCAGGCCGATGCAGGTTATGCCGAGTTTTTGCACCAGAAAGGCTACGCGCAAAACAGGCATTCCCGGCATTTTAAATTCTTTACTTTTTCTAACCTGCAGGCCAAATTTATAGTGGTAAAAGAAGCATTGAAGCTGCAAGGCAACCAGGTTACTTTTGTTTTGGCCTGCCACATGCCTGAATTTGCAGAAAACTTGGTGAAAGGGATATTTGCCAGCCAAAACCTTTCTATCGGCGACCGCACCGCACAGGCCAACTTTACCATTTCGCAAATTGAAGCCATGCCTTTTCCCATTGCAAGTAACCAGCTTGAAACAGTGCATACCTTAAAACTGAAACTGCTTTCGCCCATGGTGGTATGCCGGAAAAACGAGCGCGGCAACGAAGATTACTTATCGCCGGAGGATGCCGGTTTTATTTCGCTGCTGAAACAAAACCTGGTTGAAAAACTAATTGTAGCTTTTGGCCCGGAAACAGCAGCACAGGAAACCCAACAAAAACCTTTTGAGATACAAACCGGCGGACTGGCAAAATTGCAAAGCCGCCTCTTGACCATTAAAGCAGGCAAAGCCGCCGAAACCAAAGTGCGTGGGTTTTTAGGCTTTGATCTGGAGATGCGTGCTTCGGGCAGGGTTTTGGAAATGGCGTTGAATGCAGGACTTGGAAATATGAATGCGATTGGATTTGGTTGTGTGGGAGAAAAATAAAATAATCAAAAAACAGAAACAATGATAAACGGACAACCAATCGGAAAACTTTTAAAAATACAAATTCTTTTAGCCCCGTGCTTAAAGCAACCCCCACATGAAGCGAGTTTTAGATACTAAAGCAATTTGTACTGATACAAACATAAAAAAAATCGCACCAAATAGGAAATGAAATTTTCATATTTAGTGAAGTTGTTGTTGAAGGATTTATGATTCTTAAAATAAAAATGAGCGAAGAAATTGATTATAATGGTAGGATTACTTTAGAACCGGGAAAAAGAAGCGGGCAACCTTGTATTAGAGGTTTGCGCATAACTGTATCTGATATTCTCGGGTATTTGGCTTCGGGAATGACCATGGAAGGAATTATTGATGATTTTCCTGAGTTGACAAAAGAGGATGTTTTAGCTTGTGTTGCTTATGCAGAATTAGATAATAGTATTTAGGGTTACAATAGGGTAAAAGTATATGAAAGAAACAGATAAAGTAACAACACAATATCTTACCAACATAACCGGCGATCCTTTTGCTGATACAGGAGGATTAGTAATAAAGTATTTATGGACTTTGCCGCATTTAAAAGATCGCGACATATCAGGTCTTATAGATTTTGCAGCAAATCTTTACGTAAATAAATGGGGAGGAAAGTTACATGCGTTTTTTCTAAATTCTAAAATTACACAAGCAGCTTTTGCTGGACAGCGAAAAATAGACGAAGCTTTGAAATATTACAAAGCACTAATTGATGAAACCGAAAAGCATCAGGAAGGATATTGTAGAATATCCGGCCGGAAAACAAAGTTATTTTCAGCAGGGAGAGATAATCATATTCTTTCGGGCTCAGGTACTTTTATAAATTTTCATCACAACTTTGAATCCGGATTATATCTTTCTAAAGAAATATTAATTAGAATTTTCTTTGTTCCATTAGGATTAGTACAACTTAATGATAAAGTTGCTATGCTTAGTAGCAATCACGAAAAAGTAACAGCATTTTTTGTTGAAAGGAATTGCATAGAAAATTTAAAGGCATTTAGTAGTGGTACATCCGAAGGTGTATTAAGATCTAAATTTAATAATCCCGCAAATGCTTTATTTAGTTTTGCTGATGAATACTTAAGCCTAAATTTAAAAACCTTATTAGAAAGCAATGAAGATGAAGAATTATTTAATAAAGCCGATATAACCTTAAACCTTTATCATTTTACAAATTTTGGAGCAAGCCCGGAAGTAGTAATTTATGTTCTCGAATCAAAGGTTTTTAAGTTCTATGCTTTTTGTAATCGTATCAAGATAAAAAAAGATTGGAATAAGTTTCTTAGAAATAACTATAGAAATTCTAAATACAAAGGGGCTACTTTTAATGAAGATAAAGAAGTTTGGGATAGCAAAAGTGAGACTATTGATTTTGAAACATACAAAATCTGGAAAAATAGTGTCCTTGAAAACCTGTTAGCAGGAAGATCTATTTTAGGAAATATACTCTACTGGAATATAAAACATTCTTTCCCTTTTATTATAGTTGAAAAATATCAAACAGTCATTAAAAATATGGAAAAAAGAACAATTGATAAAATTAAGCAAATAGCAGATTTTGTTGTAATAGATCGGGAAACAGATTTTATTACAAAAAGTATTAAACGATTAAATGGCGAAAAATCAGCTCATGGTCTTCGGCAGCTTTTTGTAAAGCTAAACAGTGAAAATTATCTTAAAGAGGCAGAAAATCCTTTAATTACTGTTCAAGATTATGCAGAATATTTATTTCCAGATGGAGGTAATTGGCGGGAGGTAAGGGATGTCTTACTAATTGCAATTTATGAAAAGCTACACGAAACTGACAAGGTAGTGCCAATTCCAATTTTAGAAGACGAAGAAAATGAATCACCAATCTTAAATTAATATAATTATGAAATTAAAAACACAAGGGTTTATTTTATTAGATGTAGATGTTGTTGCTCTAAACAATGCAGGCAAAAGCACAACTAGTAATTTTGATAATGCTGTTGCTACAAAGAAAGTTTTTAAAAACGGAAGAGTATATACTTATGTATCTGGTCAAGCATGGCGTTATTGGTGGCGTGATGCTTTGCAAAGAAATCATGATTGGATTCTTTCGCCAATAACAAGAGATAATAAAATTGCATTTACATCTGCTGACCCAATTAAATATCCTGATGATGATATGTTTGGGTATATGAAAGCGGCAAAGGATGTGATAGTAGATGAAGAAGGAAAACCTATATTGAAAAATGGTAAGGAACAAACGGAAAACGTAACGGTTACGCGTGTCTCACCTTTAAAAAATTCGGTTATTGTTTCTGTCGGTTCTACTCGTCCAGCAGAAAATTGGTCAAGTATGGCTCGCCAGGAAGGAGACTCTGTTCCTTACGTAAAAGAGGAATATAGTGCCATAATGAAAGGGATGTTCTCCTTAGATTTGGAACAAGCTGGCACCTTTTCTAATTATAATAAAACAGGATTTAAAAATCTAACAGAAAAACTTAAAGAAGATGCTCTTGCAAATGGTGCTATCGAAATTGAAGATAGTTATGTAAAAGATAGCAAGGGTAATGCTCAAAAATTAGTTCGTTTAACAAAGGAAGTTCGTGAAAAAAGAATTGAGGATACATTAAAAGCCTTAAAAACTATTTCAGGAGGGGCAATGCAGACAAATAATATGTCAGATGTTACACCTAAGTTTATTGTATTAGCAACTACAACTACTGGAAATCATCCATTTTCTCATATTGCTACAAGCGAGGGAATAAATAGCGATAAAATGTACTTAAATACTGAAGGAATTAAAGAAGTGCTTAAAGATTATAAAGAGCAATTCCTAGGTATAATATTTATTGGCAGGCGTAGTGGTTTTCTTGATGATTATAGCAATTCTTTAAAAGAATTAGAATCATTAGGCAACGAATACCCGAAAGTTCAGATCGGATCAATAAATGAAACTATTGATAATTATTGTGAACAGTTGAAACAACAATTAGTATAATGGAATTTTATGCTATTGATATAAGAAGCTGGACAGCCAGTTTTCGTTATCCAAATCTGATTAGTGGCATACAGCCTACTTTAGAAGTACCACCACTAAGTACAGTTTTGGGATTAATAAATGCCGCTGCAGGATTTTATATAAATCATAAACAACTTTCAATTGGATATTACTTTGAATTTCAGGGAAAGGAAATTGATTTGGAAACAATTTATATGATTGATAGCAATAAAGGTAAAGCAACAAACAACGCTAAATCAAACGTAATTAAAAGAGAGTTTCTATTTGAAAACTTTTTACGCTTGTATGTTTCTGATGAAGAAATAGTCAACTATTTAAAACTTCCGGTATATCCATTAGTATTAGGAAGGATGAATGATTTGGCATCTGTTGATTCAGCAGGAATCCATAAAAAGGATTTGCCAGAAGTAGATAATGCTGATAAGATTAAAGGACAAATTGTGCCATTCGCTAATAATTATCTTCCCGGGGTAATCCAAGCTTTACCAAAATACTTCTCCAATACAATTCCTCGACAAAATATAGGTACAGAATCATATTCTGTACTTAATCATAATTCTAAAGTTAGCAGCAATCTTAAAGCTTATCGAGATACAATTGGTAAAAGTGAAGTAGATATATATATACATCAATTGAATTTTGAAACAATGTAATTAAAGATTTTTTGATCTTGTATGGAACTTTTAGCAAAATCTGAACCTCGAATAAGTTTAAAACAGCACATAATAGATTGTCTAAAAATTTGGCAATATCTAAAAGTTTGTTTTTCTAAAGCAAAAGAAATAATTCAGGATATTGACTTCTGGGAAGTGGTTAGGTTATCTGTTATTACTCACGACTTGGGTAAAGGGCATGCAGAGTTTATAAAATTATTAATGGGGATTTCAAAAAATGAATGGCATGGACAACGTCACGAACTTTTTTCTTTACCATTTATTGATGGATTAGATATTAAAGCTCCGGTTAAAAAATTAATTAGTTTAATAGTTGCAGGGCATCATCGAGATTTTGAGCGTTTAAATAAAGAGTACGTTGCAAATACATATTTATTACAAAAGATAGAGGATGAATTTGGTGATGATGGATTGCTTAACTATGAGGAGGAATTTGCAAAAATTTATTTAAAGGAAGTTTATTCTTTATTGGAGAATGATTTTAAAATCAAACTAAATGATTATGAAATTAAGCATCCTCAAAAGCTAATACTTTCGTATTTACTAAAATCAACAAAAGGAGAATTGAATGTAAATAGTGAAGATTATTTTAAGTTACTACTTTTATTTGGGGCTTTAAAACATTGCGACCATTTAGGTTCTGCACGTATTGAACATATTGAACAATTAGAAAAATCTTCTTTTTCATTCTTAAATAAACAACGGATAAACTTGCAAAAAGAAGAAAATGATTTTTACAATCATCAGTTAGAATGTGAGAAGATAATTGGGAATGTCATCTTAACTGCACCAACAGGCTCGGGTAAAACTGAAAGTGCTATGCTATGGCTACAACGACAAATGGAAGGATTTGGACAAGGCCGAGTTTTTTATGTATTGCCGTTTACTGCTTCTATTAATGCAATGTATGAACGTTTATCTTCAAATGGAGATGGTTTGGGGAATTCAAAAGTTGGAATGTTGCATGGGAAATTACAAGATTACCTTTATGATTACCTTGATAACGTTCAATATATCAACAATTCAAAGAAAGAGGCTATTGATGAAATTAAAAATAAATTCAAAACACTTTATACACCATTAAAGGTAGTTACACCTTTTCAATTGCTGAAAAATCTATTTGGACTAAAAGGTTTTGAGCAAGGAATATTTGAGTGGACAGGAGGTTATTTCGTTTTTGATGAAATTCATGCCTATAGTCCTGAAACATTTGCACAGATTAAAGTTTTCCTCGAATATGTTGTTAAATGGATGAAAGGTAAAGTTTTTATTATGACGGCAACTATGCCATCATTTTTTAAAAAAGAATTGGAAATGGCAATTGGTCATTTTTCTCCTATAACAGCAGATGAAAAGCTATACAAAAAATTTGACAGACATAAAGTTGTTTTAAAAGATGGATTATTATTTGATAGCCTTTACTTGATTGAAAAAGATTTAAAAGCTGGCATAAAAGTATTAGTAGTTTGTAATACAGTTGTTCAAGCTCAGGAGGTTTTTAAAAAATTGAAGGAATTTGCAAGTAATTCTGTTTTATTGCATGGTGCATTTACTGGTGAAGACAGGAATAGTCATGAAAAGGATTTGAAGGAGGGCGAAAAAGACGAAAATAATCCTATTCAACTTTTAGTTGGAACCCAAGCAATCGAAGTAAGTCTCGACATTGATTATGATGTTATATACACTGAGCCTGCACCTATAGATGCTTTAATACAACGATTTGGCAGAGTAAATCGAAAAAGAAAAAAAGGAATATCTCCAGTTGTAATATTTAACGAATCAAACAAAAACGACAAATTTATATACAGCGTAGATGTGATTTTACGAACATTGGATGTCTTACAAAAAATCTCGTTAAAACAAGACGGAGTTATCGAAGAAAGTAAATTGCAAAAGTATATTGATTTTGTATATCCACATTGGGATGAGAAAAGCAAAAAGGACTTTGACGAAACCTATCAGTTATTAAAATATACATCAGAAAATCAGCTTATTCCTTTGTTACATTCTAAAAAACAAGAAGAAGATTTTTACAAACTGTTTGATGGAATAAAAGTATTACCAATAAAATTAAGGCAACGCTTTGAGGATTATCTATCAGACTTTGACTTTATTGGTGCAGAACGATTGAAAGTACAAATTAGAAAAAATAAGTTCGCACAACTTATTGCAGAGAATGATCAAAACTTATACAAAACAACTTATAATTTTGAAAGTGAAAAAGGCAAATTATTAGAAATTACTTACTGGATACTAACTAAGAAATACGATTCAGAGTTAGGGCTCTTATATAATGAGCAGGAAATTTGGGATACGCAATTAATTTAAAAATTAATCCATTTCTATTTTTACTAACAATACTGTAATTCATAAACATAAAAAAATTAAAAAAACATTAACAATGCCATTCCAATTCAAAATCCAAATCAAAGACATCATCAAACCACCAGTTTGGCGGCGTTTGCTGGTGCCGGAAAATTTTACTTTTTACCAGTTCCATTTGATTATCCAGGCAGCTTTTGACTGGCAGGATGCACACGCATATGAGTTTTCACCTGATGATCGTTTTAGTAATTTAATAATAGCGGATAAAGAATTATATGATATTGATTTTTTTGAGGATGATGAATTGATAGACAGCAAGGAAATTAAGTTAGCCGATATTTTTAAAGCCGAAGGACAAAAGTTTGTGTACACCTATGATTTAGGCGATAACTGGGAGCACTTAATTACGTCAGAAAAAATCACCGGAGAAAAACTGTTTTTGGCAGATTGTCTGGCTGGAAAAGGTAATTGTCCGCCCGAAGATTGCGGTGGCCCTTGGGGCTACGAAGAATTGAAAGTTGCCTTGGCCGATCCAAAACATCGGGAACACAAAGAATTCCGAAAGTGGCTTGGTCTGAAAAAGAACGAAGATTGGGATTTCAATTTTTTCAGCCTAAAAGAAGCACAAGAGGCAGTGCGCAATGTAGATTTTGATCAGGAAAACAATTTTGAATTAGTCTGAAAATACGATGCTTAACCTTACTGCCACCCACATTAACTACTACCATGTTTGCCATCGGAAATTGTGGTTGTTTGCCAACGGTATCCAAATGGAACACACTTCTGAAACCGTAGCAGAAGGAAAACTGATAGGCGAAACTACTTATACCGACCGTTCGCAGCAATACACCGAAGTAGAAGTGGATGGCATCAAAATAGATTTTTATGATGCCAAAAACAAGGTAGTGCATGAGGTAAAGAAAAGCGATAAGGTAGAAAAAGCACATATTGCACAAGTAAAATATTACATCTACAAGTTGGGGCAGCAAGGTATAGCAGGCGTAACCGGATTGATTGAATATCCAAAAATGCGGCAGCGGGAAACCGTACAATTAGAACACGGCGATGAGGAAATGATCCAAACTTGGGAAACCAGCATTAGGGACATTGTAAATAGCGAAATTTGTCCGCCACTTTTACGCAAACCCATTTGCAAGCAATGCAGCTATTTTGATTTTTGTTATGTGGAAGAACCTGTTTGAACTAAACCAAATTGTTGATCAAATTTTTGACACCAATTTTATATCGGTAAAAGAAGCATCAGCATGAAAACAAAGTTACTGCCTGATTATCCGTTCCAATTCAACACCAATTTTATACCGGTAAAAGAAGCATCTGCATGAAAACAAAGTTACGGCTTGATTATCCATTTAAATTCGACACCAATTTTATACCGGTAAAAGAAGCATCAGCATGAAAACAACTTTTTACTTGTTCAATCCCGGCCGGATGAGCCGGAAAGATAATACGCTGAGGTTTTTACCGGTAAGCGAAGAAGGCATAGAAGGAACGCCGAAATACATTCCGATAGAAGGTGTTTCTGATATTTTCTGTTTCGGCAGCTTGGACGCCAATAGTGCTTTGTACAATTTTTTGGGGAAAGCTGGCATTGCCGTCCACTTTTTTGATTATTACGAAAACTATACCGGCAGCTTTTGTCCGAAAGAATATTTGTTGGCCGGTAAGATGCAAATTTCGCAAACCAAACATTATATTGATGCCAAAAAACGGATGATCTTGGCCAGGAAGTTTGTAAGTGGTGCGGCGTTTAACATGACGAAAAGCTTGCGTTATTACCTCAACCGGGAAAAAGATGTCAGCCTTCCGCTGGAAAGTATCGAGTTGCTGGCTTTACAGATTGAACAAACCAAAGCCGTAGACGAACTGATGGGCATTGAAGGCAACATCCGCCAGCAGTATTACCAGGCTTTTGATACGATTTTAAACGATTTCCAGATGGAAGGCCGCAGCAAACAACCTCCGGCAAATGAACTCAATGCCATGATTTCGTTTGGAAATATGCTATGTTATTCGGCTTGTTTAAACCAATTGTATCACACCCAATTAAACCCAACCATTAGTTTTTTGCACGAACCAGGTTACCGCCGGTTTTCTTTGGCACTGGATCTGGCAGAGATTTTTAAACCGGTAATGGTTGACCGTACAATTTTTAGGCTGCTCAACATTTGTAAAAGCCTGGGAAGAACGGTTGAACGAAACATTCAAGCATCCGATATTGAACCGAAGTGTAAGCTACAAGCATTTGATCAAGTTAGAATGTTATAAATTGGGCAAACACGTTTTAGGCTTGGATGAGTATAAACCTTATAAAGTGAGGTGGTGATTGGATTGGCGATTATGAGATGTTGTGATAGTATAAAGTGTGTAACAATGCAAAGTATTGGCAGCAACGGTAAACTATTAACCAGGAACAATTAACTAAAAGCAGATAAAGATGTATGTAATTTTAGTGTATGATATTGGCGAAAAGCGGGTTACCAAAATACTGAAATTGTGCAGGCAGTATTTAAATTGGATACAGAATTCTGTTTTTGAAGGAGAAATTACGCCGGTTAAGTTAAAAGAACTACTGGCGAAAGCGAAATTAATTATTGATGCAGAAACAGACAGCATCCTG
This sequence comes from uncultured Mucilaginibacter sp., assembly GCF_937859865.1. Taxonomy (GTDB): domain Bacteria; phylum Bacteroidota; class Bacteroidia; order Sphingobacteriales; family Sphingobacteriaceae; genus Mucilaginibacter_A. The sequence goes on along the minus strand of NZ_CALMAT010000042.1, from coordinate 12,235 downwards.
ATTTTTAAAAGCCGGGAAGAAAAATGGCTGGAAAAAGAAGTAATCGGTGCCGAGAAAAACAAGCTGGATAATATTTTGTAAAAATTATATTCAAAACATTATCTATGCTTCTTTTACTACACAAAAATCATTGTCTTTTTTGGTTTTTGTGCACGTAAAATATCCGGCATACCAAATTTATAGGCATAAAAGAAGTAGTATAAGTTTTTACGATAGAAGTTTAAACAGGCTCTAAGTTGTCGGTGAGGATAACAACGGGTGTTCATTGATGTAATGAAATAGGGATTTAGACTAAAAACAAGGTTTTTGAGCGCTGCATAAAGGTTGTCGGTTTAAGCACAACAATCGGTTATTGCCAACCGACTAAAATTTTGATTAAAAACACTGTAAAAAACGTTGTTTAAATATATATTAGGGCCGTTTTATAAACGGCTTTTAATCGCACCATGTTGGAATTGAAATCTAACAAATGCTTCTTTTAGCACTATTTTTTTGGTGGCTTTTAATCGCACCATGTTGGAATTGAAATGCGCGAGGACTTGTAGCGAATAGCCCGACCCGTAGGGCTTTTAATCGCACCATGTTGGAATTGAAATCGGTTTCAATCTTTGAGTTTAATCTTGATTTTTTATTCTTTTAATCGCACCATGTTGGAATTGAAATGAAACCGAACACGAAAAAAAGGCCGGTAAAAAAAGCACTTTTAATCGCACCATGTTGGAATTGAAATGTTATCATTAACCTGTTAGGAGAAAAATCAAACGATTCTTTTAATCGCACCATGTTGGAATTGAAATTGTATTTTAATGAGCGGTACTTTTACGCCAGAGAGTCTTTTAATCGCACCATGTTGGAATTGAAATCCCAGCAGGTAGCCAGCGCCCTTGCCCAAGCCGAACTTTTAATCGCACCATGTTGGAATTGAAATTTCTACATTTAAAGATAACCCATTTTGCCCCGAAGCTTTTAATCGCACCATGTTGGAATTGAAATGAGGATGTTTTGGAGGAAAGCCTCATCCGGTAGTACTTTTAATCGCACCATGTTGGAATTGAAATATTAGTATTGGCAGTATAAAATCTTCTTTGGGCTATGCTTTTAATCGCACCATGTTGGAATTGAAATGGTGAAAAAGAAGCGGTACAAAGGGACTTCAAAAACTTTTAATCGCACCATGTTGGAATTGAAATGTCATAGCTTGCGTGTTATTGTCAATTCTTGCGCACTTTTAATCGCACCATGTTGGAATTGAAATATCTTCTTTGTTAGCGAGGTACGCTTCCCGCCGCGTCTTTTAATCGCACCATGTTGGAATTGAAATTGCTCCGGCGTTTACGTTAGGAAAAAACATTAAACAACTTTTAATCGCACCATGTTGGAATTGAAATACCATTATCTCAATCAGCTACCCGAAGATATACGGCTTTTAATCGCACCATGTTGGAATTGAAATGGCGTTATCTATTTCATGTAGCCGCATGAGCGAAACTTTTAATCGCACCATGTTGGAATTGAAATAGCTATACTAGGATTGTAATAATCATCTATTATACATCTTTTAATCGCACCATGTTGGAATTGAAATTGAGAATGTTTCAGGTCTGCCAGCGCAACAATCTTCGCTTTTAATCGCACCATGTTGGAATTGAAATTTCGAGGTTGGTGTTTTTGCCAACCAAGCATTTGCTTTTAATCGCACCATGTTGGAATTGAAATAGCCAAATTCAATAGCCGTGGCCTTTGCAACCATTCTTTTAATCGCACCATGTTGGAATTGAAATTTGCAATAACTTTTCCTTGTAAAACCATTAAGCTCTTTTAATCGCACCATGTTGGAATTGAAATTATACACCCTGGCACCCGTTGTTGACAGCGGCTTGTTCTTTTAATCGCACCATGTTGGAATTGAAATAAATACAAAACAAGTCTATAATTTCTTTCTTTATCACTTTTAATCGCACCATGTTGGAATTGAAATGGCAGAAAACGAAATTATGATGAAAGCAATAGAACTTTTAATCGCACCATGTTGGAATTGAAATGGGGTTTGAGGCGTGTTGCCTGTTAAAATCAGGTCACTTTTAATCGCACCATGTTGGAATTGAAATGTAGCACTATGCTTTGTGATGCTCCTGTATTCGTCCGCTTTTAATCGCACCATGTTGGAATTGAAATTGATGTTTAAGTGTTAAAGGGAGACCAAAGATATAACTTTTAATCGCACCATGTTGGAATTGAAATCAACATAAGAGATATGCAACTTGTTAATCAGTTGCACTTTTAATCGCACCATGTTGGAATTGAAATCACATTTTTGAAATGATAAAGCATAATGGGTCAAGTCTTTTAATCGCACCATGTTGGAATTGAAATTCAGAATTTACTTCACGGCATTTGTTCCAACTGTTCTTTTAATCGCACCATGTTGGAATTGAAATAAGTTAAGCTGCATGATGGTGATCGGCCTTGTTTCCTTTTAATCGCACCATGTTGGAATTGAAATTGAAAAGTAAGATGAATACAAACGGAAAGAACCACCCCCTTTTAATCGCACCATGTTGGAATTGAAATGGTTCAACCCGGCTGGAAAGGCGGTTTGCATACTTTTAATCGCACCATGTTGGAATTGAAATCTGGCTGTTTCCGGCATATCAAAATCCCAATTTAATCTTTTAATCGCACCATGTTGGAATTGAAATGTGATATTATTTAATCTACCTTCATTTCCTGCGCTCTTTTAATCGCACCATGTTGGAATTGAAATGTCTTCTAAACTTGCTACAACGATGTGTTTGTTGAACTTTTAATCGCACCATGTTGGAATTGAAATTTAAAAATGTTTTTGTTGGTAAAAGCGTTATGGTGCTTTTAATCGCACCATGTTGGAATTGAAATCCGTTACGGTCTCCAAAAGCATTCATATTCATTACTTTTAATCGCACCATGTTGGAATTGAAATCTGTTAAAATCTTGCCTTTTTTTTCTTGTTTTTGCTTTTAATCGCACCATGTTGGAATTGAAATTTGTTGAAAGAACGCCCAGGCGTGTATTTCCGCCAAGACTTTTAATCGCACCATGTTGGAATTGAAATGAAATCAAATTTAAAACTTCTGGCCGTGTAACTTTCTTTTAATCGCACCATGTTGGAATTGAAATTTTTTAAACAACGGAAAACAGAAATATAACATCACTCTTTTAATCGCACCATGTTGGAATTGAAATTTCATTGTTCACTACCCTTTAAACTTAAAATATCATGCTTTTAATCGCACCATGTTGGAATTGAAATTACTTCTTTTTGGCGGTCGTATTCGCCTGCTTTTTACTTTTAATCGCACCATGTTGGAATTGAAATGTAAATACTATTAAAGTAGCTTAACCCTTTTTCTTCTTTTAATCGCACCATGTTGGAATTGAAATTCGGTGAAATATCTTTTACTTTGAAAGTTGACTTGCTCTTTTAATCGCACCATGTTGGAATTGAAATTAAATCAAAAAGCCAGATTCTGAATAAATCCAAACGACTTTTAATCGCACCATGTTGGAATTGAAATAAAGTTTCCCAAATAGTCGTTGTTGTCAGAGTAGATACTTTTAATCGCACCATGTTGGAATTGAAATCAACACTCATATCATACTCTTTTAATGCACCCGTACTTTTAATCGCACCATGTTGGAATTGAAATAGGTATCGGCAATAATATCGCGCTCCACATCGGCAACACTTTTAATCGCACCATGTTGGAATTGAAATAACAAAACCGGACAAGCGATTAGCGTGATGGTCATACTTTTAATCGCACCATGTTGGAATTGAAATATATAACAAACAAAGACCTGGATCAGCAACAGAAACTTTTAATCGCACCATGTTGGAATTGAAATAAGCCATCATCGGTCATCATTTTTGTAAGTTTGTTCTTTTAATCGCACCATGTTGGAATTGAAATGGGATTCTCTCAACTGGCCAGGAATTGTTGAATAACTTTTAATCGCACCATGTTGGAATTGAAATCACGAAAAGTATAATTGGTAAATTATTCCTACCAGCTTTTAATCGCACCATGTTGGAATTGAAATGTATTATTTATAATTGTGCGCGTTGTTGTGATAATACTTTTAATCGCACCATGTTGGAATTGAAATATCTGCTGGCAACTGTTACAAATAAAAAACACAAAGCTTTTAATCGCACCATGTTGGAATTGAAATATATTTTAAAAAATATCAATACGGTTATAACCGGCGCTTTTAATCGCACCATGTTGGAATTGAAATATTGCAATTACTCGCGAATCTGATTTTTACGTTTTCTTTTAATCGCACCATGTTGGAATTGAAATGGAATATCTGGTGTTGTGCAATTTATAAAGCCGAAACTTTTAATCGCACCATGTTGGAATTGAAATACTATTAACACGAAAGACAGCCACTGGTTCGGACAAACTTTTAATCGCACCATGTTGGAATTGAAATTTATCAATTCCTTGTCGCAATGAATAATTATAAATTCTTTTAATCGCACCATGTTGGAATTGAAATGGAAAATAACCAAACTTTTAGAAAGCCATACGACCTTTTAATCGCACCATGTTGGAATTGAAATCGAACAGGTACTGCTTAATTTGATCGACAAAAGTTCTTTTAATCGCACCATGTTGGAATTGAAATAATTTCTTTTTACCGATGCCAAAACCCAGGCTGGAACTTTTAATCGCACCATGTTGGAATTGAAATAAAATTATGCCGTTGGTATGAAAAAGGGAAAGTTTCTTTTAATCGCACCATGTTGGAATTGAAATTAGGATAAAGGCGGCTGGGATAGAAAAGCGTGAAACGCTTTTAATCGCACCATGTTGGAATTGAAATCTCTAAATGGAAAATTGATGCAGATATAAGATATACCTTTTAATCGCACCATGTTGGAATTGAAATTAGGTAACAAAAGTCAATGTTACCAAAGCCGAACTTTCTTTTAATCGCACCATGTTGGAATTGAAATAAACTATACAGATATGAAACTTAAAATTATTGTGCCTTTTAATCGCACCATGTTGGAATTGAAATCCACCCGCGTGGTGCTTCTTTTATCGGCACATTTTCTTTTAATCGCACCATGTTGGAATTGAAATTGCTGCCGGCAGGCTACTAAACTCACGCGAGCGACCCCTTTTAATCGCACCATGTTGGAATTGAAATTAGCCTTGCTTTTACCGGCATTACGGGCGGCAGGGCACTTTTAATCGCACCATGTTGGAATTGAAATAGATCAACAAGCGCAGACGCTTTAAATTGCGTTTTCCCTTTTAATCGCACCATGTTGGAATTGAAATAATCAGATAATGGTTTGTTCTGATAAAGGAATGCGTCTTTTAATCGCACCATGTTGGAATTGAAATTCAATGATTCGACCGAAGTTTTACTTTCAACATCGCCCTTTTAATCGCACCATGTTGGAATTGAAATAAAATAAAGCGTCTGTGTACGGAAGGCCCTTCATTCTTTTAATCGCACCATGTTGGAATTGAAATAAGACTTATAATTTTAAGTTCAAAGATGATAGCGACCTTTTAATCGCACCATGTTGGAATTGAAATCACACAGGCAACACACAGCAAACACACAGGTAAGTTCTTTTAATCGCACCATGTTGGAATTGAAATATGACCTGGCAAAATGGGCGCGGTATTGAACGATACTTTTAATCGCACCATGTTGGAATTGAAATGATTTCCCGGTCAGGAAAGAGGCTAATCAAATGCCTTTTAATCGCACCATGTTGGAATTGAAATAACTTTGCACTCGTGTTTCTCCCTACAGCCGTTTGCTTTTAATCGCACCATGTTGGAATTGAAATAGCTCCAACCTGGCCCTGCTTTTATCGGAAGAACACTTTTAATCGCACCATGTTGGAATTGAAATCTCCCAACCGATACGATAAATAAAGAGGGATTTTTTTCTTTTAATCGCACCATGTTGGAATTGAAATCAGAACGAACTCGAAGAAGCTGCCGAAATGATAGAGGCTTTTAATCGCACCATGTTGGAATTGAAATGAATGTTTTGTATTTCTTATTTGTCGCTTTTATGTCTTTTAATCGCACCATGTTGGAATTGAAATTATGAAAAAGTTATGGTCTTTACTAAACTGCTGGTACTTTTAATCGCACCATGTTGGAATTGAAATTTGGTGAAATTTCATTTACTTTAAAAGTTGACTTTCTTTTAATCGCACCATGTTGGAATTGAAATATAAAAGAAGCATTGCTATTATCTGTAATTTAAGTCTTTTAATCGCACCATGTTGGAATTGAAATACATTGGAAAGCTGGCCACAAAAGCAGTTTATCACACTTTTAATCGCACCATGTTGGATTTGAAATTGGTAACCGCTTATCAGGATATGTTTGGATATGTCTTTTAATCGCACCATGTTGGAATTGAAATAAATTCGCGGAGCATGACGGCAGATTTTTAAAGTCTTTTAATCGCACCATGTTGGAATTGAAATCCCTCCCTCTTGGCGGGCTGGGCGGCTATCCTGCAACTTTTAATCGCACCATGTTGGAATTGAAATAATCAAAGTTTTGCGAAAAACGATGGTGTATAATTTCTTTTAATCGCACCATGTTGGAATTGAAATTTTCGGGGAGCGATAGCGGCAGGCGTTGCTATTGCCTTTTAATCGCACCATGTTGGAATTGAAATCGCTTGTAAATTCCGTTATGGAAAGCGTGAACTTTCTTTTAATCGCACCATGTTGGAATTGAAATTGGAACGGAGCCGAGATTTTTTACAGTTGGGAAAGACTTTTAATCGCACCATGTTGGAATTGAAATCAAACGCACAAATGCTTGCAAAAACTGGCAGTATTTCTTTTAATCGCACCATGTTGGAATTGAAATATGTACCGCCAATTTTACCGTACCTGATTTCGTGCCTTTTAATCGCACCATGTTGGAATTGAAATATAAATAAATAATAAGCATAAAAACATCACGGCCCTTTTAATCGCACCATGTTGGAATTGAAATTTAAACCCATTTACAGGCGTTTTTTCTAACCCTTTTCTTTTAATCGCACCATGTTGGAATTGAAATAGGCTTCCATAAAAGAAGACTACACACACAACGATACTTTTAATCGCACCATGTTGGAATTGAAATGTTATTGTTGCGTTTTTATCAGTAGGAGAAACATCTCTTTTAATCGCACCATGTTGGAATTGAAATAAAGTTTTTCTATTGCGTGCTGTTTTTGCATACTAACTTTTAATCGCACCATGTTGGAATTGAAATCACCTAATAAAGCAGTAACAATCATTCGTTTCATCTCTTTTAATCGCACCATGTTGGAATTGAAATATTATTTTGCGTTAGCAGGGGACTTACAGCAGTACAACTTTTAATCGCACCATGTTGGAATTGAAATGACAGCGAGGAAGATATTTATAGCGATTGCGATGAAGCTTTTAATCGCACCATGTTGGAATTGAAATCAGACAAAGGCTGCATACATTGGTACTGGTACAACTCTTTTAATCGCACCATGTTGGAATTGAAATATTACCGGAAATAACTTGCAAATATTAGGTTTTGTCTTTTAATCGCACCATGTTGGAATTGAAATCTGATAGCGATGGATGGGTCGTCTTTTGCGTAAGTGCTTTTAATCGCACCATGTTGGAATTGAAATTGACACTATCGTTTTTTTAAATGATAGCACTAAAACTTTTAATCGCACCATGTTGGAATTGAAATCTCATTATGATAGCATAAGCAGTTGGGTCAATTAATTCTTTTAATCGCACCATGTTGGAATTGAAATAGCGAAAGACTGGTCTGGGAAATCCGTAAATCCAAACTTTTAATCGCACCATGTTGGAATTGAAATGCCTGATAATCATTTTGCCCGTACGCGGGTCAAATCTTTTAATCGCACCATGTTGGAATTGAAATGATAAAACAGAAGCAAAATTTAACGTGCAGCCCGTGGCTTTTAATCGCACCATGTTGGAATTGAAATGTGCAGCAAGGAACAGGGATTGGGCAAAGTCAAAACACTTTTAATCGCACCATGTTGGAATTGAAATAAAAGAAAATGTTATCACAAATGAAATCATAAAACTTTTAATCGCACCATGTTGGAATTGAAATATATAACAACACACACGCTATATAAGCAACCGATACAGCTTTTAATCGCACCATGTTGGAATTGAAATGGAGGGAGCCAGCGGAAAAAATTAAACTTTTAAAACACTTTTAATCGCACCATGTTGGAATTGAAATGATTTTAGTTTGTATGATTATAAGAAATTCATAAATGCTTTTAATCGCACCATGTTGGAATTGAAATAAGAATCAACTATGGTCTTTTCCAATTTTGATTTACACTTTTAATCGCACCATGTTGGAATTGAAATAAGAGTGTATCAATACAAATATTAAGTTTTTAAAGGCTTTTAATCGCACCATGTTGGAATTGAAATCTTTACCCCGCCCCGCCCTCCTCCGCCGCAGCAGCCGCTTTTAATCGCACCATGTTGGAATTGAAATCAGCATAAGATCAACGGCCTGCTATCGCTTTAACCGACTTTTAATCGCACCATGTTGGAATTGAAATATGGTCGCACATTGACCTTTAGCGGTTCTGACGATGCTTTTAATCGCACCATGTTGGAATTGAAATCACGATACAGATTTTTATTCAGAAATGGATAAAATCTTTTAATCGCACCATGTTGGAATTGAAATTTGGAAAGCTGCCTGTAATAAGCATCAAAATCCGCTTTTAATCGCACCATGTTGGAATTGAAATATCGCTACGATCGGCCGTCATGCTTCCGGTTTTTGGCTTTTAATCGCACCATGTTGGAATTGAAATTTTTCATCATTGTACAATATTAATATATTTTCAAAACTTTTAATCGCACCATGTTGGAATTGAAATAGTAAAGTCACCAATTGGAACAGGGTTGGGAAAGCTTTTAATCGCACCATGTTGGAATTGAAATCCGTAATCGAACGGAGTGCTTCTTGCGCTTTGCCACAACTTTTAATCGCACCATGTTGGAATTGAATTAAATATCAATATCTACAGAATCTCTTTGGTATTGCTTTTAATCGCACCATGTTGGAATTGAAATTAGGATATCTTCGGATTTAATTGGATAATCGGGCATCTTTTAATCGCACCATGTTGGAATTGAAATAAGGGTTCTGGAGGAACAACCTTTTTGCAATTTTGCTTTTAATCGTACCAAATAGGAATTGAAACCTTCAGGCACTCCTTTCTGTTGATAGCAAAAACCTGTTTAAATTTGTATCATCAAAATTCACAATGCTTCTTTTATGCCCGGAAATTTAGTGCTTGCTGTCCTATCAATACAAAAGACACAATGGGCCAATGATTTTTAGGTGCTAAAAGAAGCATGGACAATAAACCGGATAAAACCTAAACAGCTTCTATCTAAAGGAAATTGTTTATTTCCCTTCAAATCCTGATCCATTCTTCGCAAATTCAGCTTTATTTCCCCTTAATGCCCGCCTCCTAAAATCATCTTCCGGGCATGAAAAACAGCCGGCAAAATAGCCTGTAAACTTTCGCGCGCGCCATTGGCACTTCCGGGCAACGTAACAATTAAGGTATGGCCGATGGTTCCGGCAACGCCGCGGCTCATCATAGCCAAGGGCGTACGTTGTTGCCCGAAAACGCGCATCGCTTCGGCAATGCCTTCGGCTTTGTTTTCCAACAGTTCTTCCACGGCTTTTACGGTGTTATCGCGCGGGCCTAAACCCGTGCCACCGGTTGTAAAAATAAACGGAACCTCCTGCCGCACCCAATCCAAAATTTGCTGCTGGATCTGCTGTTTGTCATCCGGCAAAACCTCAAAATGGGCTACTTCGGCATTAAAACTTTCCAACATTTCCCGGATGATTTTTCCGCTTTGGTCTTGCCGGGTTCCAGCCGCGGTAGAATCAGAACAAACCAAAACGGCGCACACAGAAACGTCTTCATACAACAACTGCCGGTCGCTTTTGCCGCCCCGTTTTTCCAGCAGTTTGATGTGGCCGATCTCCAATTGCTTGTCCACCGGTTTCAGCATATCGTAAATTTCCAAAGCCGCTACCGAAACTGCCGTCAGCATTTCCATTTCAATCCCTGTCCGGCCGATGGATTTTGCTTCACCCAGAATTAAAATCCCGGTTCGGCCGAAAGCTGCTTCATCTACATATTCGGCATGTTTTTCTTTGTCGAGGTATTCAAACTTAATACTCATCCCGTCAATGGCCACCGGATGGCAATGCGGCAACAATTGCGGCGTAAGTTTGGCGCCCAAAAAACCGGCCGCCTGCGCCACATCAAACAAATTGCCTTTGGGCAATTGGTTGTTTTTGATCAGTTCGATGGTTGGCGCGGTACAAAAAATAACGCTGACGGCGCGTGCCGTGCGCAAAGTGATTTGTTTATGGGTAACGTTTTGCATGCTTCTTTTATCGGCCTAAAATTGGGGTCAGATCAGTTTTTCCGGGCGTAATTCTTTGATCCGGATTTCATCGTCAACACTAATAATGCCCAGGCCTTCGTAAATTAAATTTTGGCCGAAATAAACTTTGTTGTTTTTTTTGCGGTAGCCGGAAAGCGTTTTCAACGGCTCTTTTCCTGTGGTTGCGTTTTCCTGGTCAATGGTTATAACCGGACAACGGGCACAAGGTTTCACACCAAAAAAATTGATGTTTTTGATACTGAAATGCTGCATCTGGTCTTCCAGAAAAGCCTCGCCGCCGGTAAAAATGATGTTTGGGCGAAAACGGTCCATTGGCACCGCTTCTTTTAGCCGGCCGTTTAGTTCATCCAGCGAAGCTTGTCCGATAATCAAAACCGGAAAAGCATCAGCAAAAGAAGTAATATGTTCTGCCTGCGCATAACGCTGGTCTACCTGCCGTTGCGCTGCTTCGGGCATATAAACCAAACGGCATTTCACTTGCAACATTTCGGTAAACCATTGGTCAATCCCGTTATCCACAAATTCCGCCAGGCAGGTATCGTCCCAAATGCTGCACAATGCGGTTTCGTTGGCTTCAAACAAAAACGGGATATTGATAAATTCTTCGGGCTGCTGCCGGTGCATCACCAGCAAACCGTTGCCGGTAATTTCTACAAAAAGCAGTGCCATTTGCGGGACTTCGCGCTGCGATAAAAACCGGTTATGCTCATCCACCAGCATCCAGCGGCGGTCGTGCTTTAAACCGCGGCTGGTTACTTGTGCCGAACTGACCGCAATGCCGCCGAGCGATTTTATGGGATAAACAAAAAGCCCGCTGATTTTTAACATGGCGATAAAGGTATAAGCAATTTTAGATTTTGAAAGACGATACGTGATGAAATAATGCCAAATGTTTTTATAACCTCATAGAACTTAATTACTGCCAACTTTGATAATAACCCTGCATGCTTATTAAAGGTGAATGTGCACTGTAAAAATAACATTTGCATTCAATTGGATTTTATTTGCCGATGCTTCTTTTAGCACTACTTTTTTGGCGGAGGCAAAAGGTATTCAAAATATTACAAGCCTATTTTCCTTTTCTGCAAATTTCCCAAACTTTTTTCATTTCAATTGAATACTTTTCGGCATTAATTAATATTGCATGAAAAAGTTTTACTTTATCCTTTTGTTGCTGTTTGTTTGCTTTCAATCACAAGCGCAAAACTATTACCAAAACCCAAATCCACCTAAAGCCAATTATTTGCTGGCGGCGCGTTTTTCGCCCAAAAAAATGCAGAAAATGGTATTCTCTACTTCGGTTGATGCGCACTGGCTTAAAACTTCCAACAAGTTTTGGTATCCATTTGAAACGAGCGCGGGCAAAAAATGGTATCTGGTTGATCCGGCTGCACGCACCAAAAAGCTGTTGTTTGACAATGCCAAAATTGCGGCTGCCGTTACTTTGATTGTAAAAGACCCGTTTGATGCGCAACATTTGCCCATCGAAAATTTAAAGTTTACCAAGGATGAAAAAAGCATCCAATTCGATTTAAAAAGTTCGATTGATCAAACAAAAAAAGACCGCAAAGACAAAAAAGCGACGGATTCTTTGGAGAAAAAAACCTTTTACTTTCAATACAATTTACAAACCGACAAAGTGGTTGAGCTGGTTAATTATGAAAAGATTAAACCCAAACCAACTTGGGCTTCGATTGCGCCGGATAGTTCGGCCATTGTTTTTGC
>NZ_CALMAT010000041.1 GCF_937859865.1 uncultured Mucilaginibacter sp. | reverse complement strand
GTCAAGCAATTGAACAAGTTATTGATACTTCTATAAAATCTTGGATTTTAATTAACTATTAACTGCCATAATTAATAAACAATTATTTTTTGTCATCAATTTTATTACATTAGTTAATAATTAATACTGCAACCATGCAAAAAACGCTTCCTTCAAACCTTAATATTGTTCGTGGTCAAACACAAAAGAACGTAAACCGCACCTTGCTCACTTACTTATTTAACAGGTTTCCGAAGGATATGAAAATGAGTATTCTCGATCTGCCTTGCGGTAATCTTGAATTCCTCAAATACGTTAAAACGCTGTTTCCTCATTCAGAATTAACGGCTGCGGATATTGTTACGCCCGGAGCCACGCCTGGTATCAACTTCCATCAAATGGATTTAACCCAGAATTTTACACTTTCCACAGGACAAAAGTTTGATGTCGTTTCTTCAATTAGCGGCGTAATGATGTTTAGCAACACCTTGAGTTTTATCAGAAACTGTACGGAACGGATAAAAACTGGCGGTACGTTTATTTTAACAAACGATAATAACGCCACCGTTAAAGACCGTTTGGCTTACTTTTTTTTAGGCCGGTACCGAATTTTTAATTTAGTTTTTGAGGATCAGGAACTGATGACAGAAAACGTACCGATACACGAACTAATTCGGTTAATGCGCAAAAATCATATTCGCATAGACGATATTACTTACACATCTTTTGATATGAAAGATGCGCTCTTTTTGCCCTTCGCACTTGTTGCTTATGTTTCTCAATGGCTTTATTTAAAACGATTGAACACGAAAATTCCGGAAGATTTGAAATGGAAAATGTATCCGTTTAAGCATTTGTTATGCAAACATTACATTATAATAGGCACTAAATTGGATTTGGCCGTTCTTTCAGCGTAAACCTTTGAACTTATAAATTGTGTTTTTAGTTAATGCCCTTTTGTGATACTCATGCTTCTTTTATCGGATAAAAATTGGTGCGCCAACCAAAAGCGAAGAGCCACAGTTTGTTTCCAAATCGTGGCCCTTTATCAAAAATTACCCGGTAAAAACAGTATCAAGATAAACTTCTGCTATTTCAACACTTCAGCTCAAAACCAAAATGATACGAAGGTTTTTTAGGATCATAAGGCAATTCAAAAGGCAGTTTTCTGCCAGCAATCCTTCTAATATTTAAAAATCAGCAACGGTTTATCTTGCCCTCAACTTAGCCGACTTGGATTCTAAGATAAAATGTATGGCGATCACAATCAGCGAAAGCCATTCGCCCCAAAGCAACGTTAATGGTTTCAGTACCAAAGAAAGCAGCAGGAACACCACTGTTAACACCGACATGGTTATACTTTTTATCCTGTCTTTTTTGTTGTGGAACAATCCAATCACCACAGCATTGCCGAAAAAAAACACACTTGCAAAAGTGTAATGCAGAAAAGTAAAATCCCGGGAAGGTAAACAAATCACGCCAAACAAACTTAAACCCAAAACAACATTGTACCATTTTCCTTTGCTGTTTACTTTCAACGTATATTCATTTTTAAAATAGATGGCACCGTTAAAAATAAACAACATGGCGGCAATGCAAAGCAGCATCCCAAAAAGATAACTGTTGTAACTATAAACATAATCGCTG
>NZ_CALMAT010000040.1 GCF_937859865.1 uncultured Mucilaginibacter sp. | reverse complement strand
ATACAAGAAGCATCGCCAGCAACGATAATTTTTATAATTGGATCGATGTCTTTAGAATTTATTAAAAGAAAATAATGTTTTCGTATTACAACTTCTCACCTTTCAAATCCATTTTGCTTTTACAGCCGCAGCAACCTTTCTGCCCTGGTTACGGCCAGCAATAGCTGCCGCACTTTTATGCGTAGGGTCATACGGATTGATGCCGATCGCAGCTTTACTCTCTGCATCGGGCACAATAAGGAATACATCTGTCTGAGGTTTCATTGTCTCAATGTCTTCCACTACGCCTGGGATTAAACCATATCCTTGTGGCATCGGGGCAAGAACAAGAACTGTTTTGTATCCGGCCGACAGCAACACATTGGTAGAAGATACCATTCCGCCATCAATCCATTTCCTGCCGTTCCATTCTACTATCGGCCAAATACCCGGAACAGCGCCACTTGCAGATACAGCGTCAACTAAAGATATTCCTGAAGTATGGTCTAAAACGTTCAATTGTCCTGTTTCAGCCTCTATTGTAGTTACCTTCAATGTTTGTGGCCATGTTGTAGTCACTAATCTGTTTTGAACCACCATTTGGCGTTGAGAAACCGGCACAGGTTCAGGGTTGGCTTTGGCAATGTTTCCAAAAGCGGTACCCACCTTCTGTCTGTCATTTCCACCAATCTTAAATGCTTCATACCAAGCATTCATGATTTCTTTATTGGCTGTTGCAGGTATTTCTGTATCATTCCGTTCTAACTGGGCTTTAAAAAGTTGCTCCATATCATAACCGCTTGAAAGGGCTACTCCAACAAACGCTCCTGCGGATGTTCCAAAAACCGTGTTTGCTTTATGCAATTCTACCCCACTTTCCAATAAGCCGCTTAGAATTCCAATCTCCCAGCCGATAGCGGTAATTCCTCCACCGCCTAAAATAACCGCGCTGTCATGTGTTGTAATTTGATTTGAACTCATCGTGTTTTTGTTAATTTCAATCTTAAAAGTAAAAAAATATTATAGATTTTGTTCCTAATAAGATCAAACAAAATTAGAGGAATTTTTTAATTAGGAATAGAGACCAGTTCGTGAAACACCAATTTTTAGTGCATAAAAGAAGTATCCGTATTTATTGAAATCTTAAACCTTCAACACAAATTTCTAACTTTGTTGCTGATTGCTGAAGGCTGATAGCTATCGGCCATGAACTATTAACCATCAACCAAAAAACATAAATGGGAAGAGCATTTGAATTTCGGAAAGAAAGAAAATTTAAAAGATGGGCCAAAATGGCCGTACAGTTTACGCGTTTAGGCAAAGAAATTGTGATGGCGGTGAAAGCCGGCGGGGCAAGCCCGGACACGAACTCGAGGTTAAAAACGGTGATGCAAAACGCCAAAGCCGTAAACATGCCGAAAGACCGCGTGGAAGCGGCCATCAAACGCGCTACCAGCAAAGACGAAGGCAATTACGAGGAGATTGTGTACGAAGGTTACGCGCCGCACGGCGTTGCCGTTTTGGTAGAAACCGCTACGGACAACACAAACCGGACGGTGGCCAATGTGCGCAGTTATTTTACCAAAACCAATGGTTCGCTGGGAAAAACTGGTTCGCTGGATTTTATTTTCAGCCGGAAATCTGTGTTTACTTTTGAGCCGAAAGATGTGGATTTGGACGAGCTGGAACTGGAACTGATTGATGCCGGACTGGAAGACCTGTTTGTGGAAACCGATGAAGAAGGAAACGACCTGGCGGTTATCCATACGGCATACGAAGATTTCGGAAAAATGCAAAAAGCGCTTGAAGAAAAAAGCATCGAAACCAAAAGTGCGAAACTGGAACGCATTGCCCAATCTCACCATGATGTAACCGAAGAACAAGTTGCCGATGTGATGAAACTGATTGACAAGCTGGAAGACGACGACGACGTGCAGGCCGTTTATCACAATATGGCGGAGTAATTGTTGCACTGATTTTTATGTGGTAAAAGAAGTATCTTAGAATTTTAAAATTATGGCTGATAAAGATTTGCTCGAAATAATTGCTGATATGTTGCGAAAACTGGATCAACATTCTGAGATATTAAATAAACATTCCGAAACGCTCGAACTTCAAAATAAAGCTCTAACCTCATTTATGGAAGGTACGCTTAACCAGTTTGACCAACAACAAATTTTTAATGAACGATTATTTAGTATGAATGATCAAATTGTTGACCGGTTGGAAAAGCTGGAAGCCAAATTGGACAAAAAGTGATTATGCCAAAACTTTGAAAAATGCAAGCCAATCATTTACTTCAATAATTTTCAGAAATTGATGCTGACTTTCGAAGAGTTTTTCAAAAAGAAAAGGATAGACCTGCAGCAACTGCAACAGGCCGAGCCAAGTTTGTTTGTTGAGTTTAGCAAACATTATCCCTTAATGGGCGAAAAAAGCTTTGACCATACCAAAAAGTACTGGTTTAACAATTTACGCCGCTTGTATCCTTTGGCAACAGAAGCAAAACCGCATAAAGTACAGGCCGAAGCGATTTCGCAAACGGCGGTACAAGGCGTTGCGGTTGCAGCGGCACAAAACGTAGATGCAGGGATTGAAAGGCCGAAATTTAAAGAAGATAATTTACCGTTTTTGACTGAGGAAAACGTATCGGATCAGGATATTTCGTTAACTGAAATTGAAAAATCAATCATAGAAAACCATCCGGTAACCAATTTGGAAGGTGCAACAGCAAAACCTACTTTTAAACCGCGCTTCAACGCTAAAAATATTAAAAAACCGGAAGCCGAGAAAGAAGTTAATTTGGTTAAGAGCGAGGAAGAAAAGATTGACGAGCGCGAACCTGCGAAACCAGCTTTTAAGCCGAGGTTCAACATGCAAAACATCAAAAAAGATGTGGTAAAAGAAGCATCAGAAACCGAAGCTGAAATGCCGGAACCGGAAGTAGAAATTAAACCAGAACCGGCAACCGAAAATCCGCAACCTGAACCTGCAAAACCAGCTTTTAAGCCGAGGTTCAATATGCAAAATATCAAAAAAGATGTGGTAAAAGAAGCATCAGAAACTGAAAAAAAAGTACCGGAACTGGCAACAGAAAACCCACAACCGAAAACAGAAGAAGCGAAGCCTGTTTACAAGCCCCGCTTCCAAATGAAAAATAAGCCGAAACCAGCAGCAGAAAACCCGCCTAAAAATGACGACTAAGGCAATAAAGTGAACAATGCTTCTTTTACATCATGAGAATTTGTGCCGGTATAAACTTTAAAATCTCCGGGTTCCGAGTCAAATTTTAAATCAGAATTGTAAAATTTCAGGTCGTTGTTAACGATGGTAAATTGAACATTCCGGCTTTCCCCTTTTTTTAGAAAAATCTTTTGAAAGCCTTTCAGCTCTTTAACTGGCCGTGTTATCGAGCCAACCAAATCCTGAATGTACAGTTGCACCACTTCTTCGCCATCGTAATTTCCGGTATTGGTAACTTTAACATTTACTTTTAACTGGTCTGTTTTGCGGATTTGGCTTTTATCCAGCACCGGTTTTTCATAGGTAAAAGAAGTATAGCTCAAACCAAAACCAAAAGGATAAAGCGGATCGTTGGAAACATCTAAATAATTGGAACGGAACTTTTGGAACCATTCGCCTTCGCCCAGCGGGCGGCCCGTATTTTTGTGGTTGTAATACAAAGGCACCTGACCAACATTTTGCGGGAAAGTAGCCGTCAGCTTCCCGGAAGGGTTTACGTTGCCAAACAAAACATCACCAATGGCATCTCCGGCTTCCGATCCGCCAAACCACACGTTTAATATGGCTGGTACGTTTTTGCTTTCCCAGGTCAAATCAAGCGGACGGCCGGTAAACAAAACCAGCACAACAGGTTTGCCGGTTTTTAGCAAGGCTTGCACTAAATCTTGTTGAATTTTTGGGACTTGAATATTGCTCCGGCTGCTGCTTTCGCCGCTCATTTCTGCGGATTCGCCAACGGCAGCCACAATTACATCTGCTTTTTCGGCTGTCCTCAACGCTTCCTGCAAAATTTCGTTTTCCGGGCGAGGATCGCGGTGCAGCGATTTTCCAAACATGGTGGCACGGGTTTCAAAAGCAGAATCAGCATCCAGGTTAGAACCTTTGGCATAAACAATTTTGGCTTTGTTTCCGGCCGCATCTTTCAAAGCGGTAACTAACGATTTGTAATTTGTAGGATCGGCAGCAACGCTCCATGTGCCGCTCATATTTTCTTTGGCATCAGCCAACGGGCCTATTAAAGCAATCGTCCCGCTTTTTTTAAGCGGTAAAATGTTGTTTTGGTTTTTCAGGAGAACAAAACTTTTTGCTGCAATTTCGCGGGCAGCTTTCCGGTTTGCTGCTGTATAAATTTCGGTTTGTGCCCTTTTTACATTGCAAAAACGGTAAGGGTCGGCAAACAAGCCCAGTTTGTATTTGGCTTCCAAAACCTTTCGGCAAGCCTGGTCAATGTCCTGTTGCGTTACTTTTCCTTCTGATAAAGATTTTTTTAGCGTGGTGAGAAAACCTTCCCCAACCATGTCCATATCTACACCTGCTTTCAATGCCAATGCCGAAACCTGCTGCAAGTCGCCCATGCCATGAGCAGTCATTTCGTTGATCCCGGTGAAATCCGTTACCACAAAACCGTTAAAGCCCCATTGCTTTTGCAAAACATTGGTTAGCAACCATTTATTGCCGGTTGCTGGGATGCCGTCCACCTCGTTAAAAGAAGCCATTAGGCTTCCAGCACCAGCGTCAACGGCTGCTTTATAGGGCGGCATGTATTCGTTAAACATCCGTACGCGGCTCATATCCACTGTATTGTATTCCCGTCCTGCTTCTACGGCCCCGTACAAAGCATAATGTTTTACACAAGCCATAATGTTGTTGGGCTGCGCGTAATTTTCTCCCTGATAACCTTTTACCATCGCGCGTGCAATTTGAGAACCGAGATAAGGGTCTTCTCCCGAACCTTCAGACATGCGGCCCCAACGCGGGTCGCGGGAAATATCAACCATGGGCGAAAACGTCCAGCAAATTCCGTCGGCGCTGGCTTCAGCGGCAGCAATTTGGGCACTTCTTTCGATGGCCTGCATGTCCCAACTGCAAGACAAGCCCAAAGGGATCGGGAAAACGGTTTGATAGCCGTGTATCACGTCCATCCCAAAAATCAAGGGAATTTTTAACCGGCTGTTTTCGACTGCAAATTGTTGTGCCGCCCGGATTTTTGCAACAGATTTAATGTTGAACAAACCGCCAACCTGCCCGGCTTTCATTTTTTGCTCAATATCACTATTGCTGGCCGTTCCGGTGGTAAAATCGCCGGAACTGGGTAAATTAAGCTGCCCGATTTTTTCTTCCAGCGTCATTTTCTTCATTAAAGCAGCAACAAACTGGTTCATTTGCTGGGTGTTTGCCGTGGCGTTCACCTTTTTTTGCTGGCTAAAAACAGCATCGGTAAAAATTAAAGAAAGGATTATAGTGAAGCAGAAAGTATTTTTTTTCATACAAAAAATTAGGGTTTAATTAAATAAGGCTCGATGGCTTTCGTCCAGATTTCGTAGCCTCTTTCGTTCATGTGCAATTGGTCTTCAACATAAAGCTCCGGCCGCATTTGCTTTTTATTGTCCAACATCAAATCGTAAATATTAATGAAAGTCGTTTTTGGCTGACCATGAAGATACTTTTTAATCAGCTGATTCGATTCAATTATAGTTTGCCGGAATTTGGCCCGGCTTGGGCTTGGCTTGATCGAAATAAAAGCAACCGGAACGAGCGGAAGTTTTTGACGGATCAAAGTAAACAGCGTTTTGAAACGATTTAAAATGGTTTCCGCAGAAACATTACCTTCAGCAATATCATTTTCGCCGCTATAAATTACAATCTGCCTTGGTTGGTAAGGATCAACCAGATTGTTCACATAAAAAATAGCATCGGTTAAAGTAGAACCGCCAAAACCGCGGTTGATAGCTTGGTAAGCAGCAAAAGTTTTCTCCAGATCCGTCCACTTCCTCAACGATGAACTGCCGATAAATACAATACCGTTTTTTGGCGGCGGATGAATGCTGTCCTGCTTTTTAAAAGCTTCAATTTCGTCGTAAAAAGCGTGTTTTTGCTGGGCAGAAACTTTCGGAGACCAAAAAAATGCCGGTAAAAGAAGCATCAACAGTAGTCGTTTTTTCATCTCGATCAATTGATATTCGGGCTGCTAAAGCCTAATTTTTTTAACCCTGATTTTACTTCCGGGCAACTCATAAACAGTTTCCACAATAAACCCGAACGCCCATTTTCAATCATCACTACTTCCGGCCCCTGGTCTATGCCTAAATATTTTTTTGGATACCAGTTTGCCGTTTCGCTGAAAGCATCATAAAAACCGTATTCGCCCCAAACTTTATCGCCTAAACCTTCATACAAATGCCGAATGACTTTCATGGATTCTTTCGGCGTGTAAGGATATGAAGAAATGGCTGCTGTTGGAGAAATCACACCTAAATCATCCTTAACATTGGGTGCATGGGCAGCATAACCGTTTACAGAATAACTGGCCGTTAAGCCCCAGCAATTCTCGCCGTAACCTGTGTATTTTTT
Organism: uncultured Mucilaginibacter sp.; assembly: GCF_937859865.1. GTDB lineage: Bacteria > Bacteroidota > Bacteroidia > Sphingobacteriales > Sphingobacteriaceae > Mucilaginibacter_A. Next base: position 11,255 of record NZ_CALMAT010000040.1, on the reverse strand, counting down.
GGGGTCTTGGATGCAGTATGCACGGTTAATTAAAGTGGTGTTGCGGTTGTTCGACCAATAATCTGCATATTGATCTTTCAAACCTTTTGGGTTGAGGCCGAGGTAAGAATAATGTGCCCAGAAAAGCGGACCAACCGTTTCGCCAACCACATTGTGTTTTAAAGTGATGAGGTAGCCATAAGGCTTGATGTTGGTTTCGATGCCACCGCTGCGCGCCCAGCCTTCGTGGTAAACCACGGCCGGAATTGTGTGTGTTGGAGAAGATGCAGCCAGCACATACAAGATCAAACATTCATTATAACCTTGCACCGGGAAGTTTTCAATCCAGTTATATTGTGGCGACCAATGCCAATACAATACGTTTTTATCGCCCTGCCGGTACCAGTTGTAGTCCACGCCTTTCCATATTTTATCAATACGGGCAGCCAATTGCTTTTCTTCGGGGTTTCCGTTTGCGTAATATTGCCTCACACAAAGCAAACCCTGCATCAAAAAAGAAGTTTCTACCAAATCGCCGCCATTATCTGTTTTGCCAAATGCTTTTGATTTTCCGTCCGGCAGCATCCAATGGGAATACGCGCCATGATAACGTTCAGCTTTCTCCAAAAAACCAACAATTTTTTCAAAACGTTCTGTGCCTTGTTTCTTGGTGATAAAATGGCGTTCCATCCCAACCAAAATCGCCATCACACCAAAACCCGAAGCGCCGGTAGCAATAGTGGTTTGGTCATGATCAGGATAAACGCCGTCCATGTGGATACGTTCGTGTGCCATGCCCGAAACCGAATCTGCACCTTTCCAAAAGTATTGAAAAGTGCGCTGCTGCACCGTATCCAACAATTTGTTGTCGGTTAGTTTTTTTGTAGTTTGAGCTTGAAGCGTTAGTGAATTTAGGGCGATAAAAACAGTATGCAACAGCAACAGGATGGGAAAACCGGGTTTGGGGAATACTCTTTTTATCGGCATATTTTTGGTATTGTAAGAAACAATAAAGCCGGAATAAAGCTATTCCGGCTGTAAAAAACTTGTTTTTAATAACCCGGATTTTGGGTAAGCTTTCCGCCGCTCAAATCAATTTCGCTTTGCGGGATTGGCATTAATTCATTTTTACCTGCTTTAAAACCTTTTGCCCCAAACACTGCCGGCCCTCTGCCCTGCCGAACCACATCAAAAAAACGATCAAATTCCATGGCCAGTTCCACTTGCCGTTCATGCCAAATAGCTTGGCGCAAAGCTGTTTGATCGGTTGTGGTAACCTTTGGCAAGATGCTGGTATTACTTCCGCGTGCCCTTGCCCGAACCATTTCGAGCGAATTTAATGCCGCTGCTGAATTGCCTGTTTCGTTGGCTGCCTCGGCATTCATCAGCAAAACTTCAGCATAACGAATGACACGAATATTTTGATCTTCGCCTTCGTTTTGCACAAAAGGCACGGTAAAAGGCACATATGATTTGGTTATAGCGCGGGTTATCGCCAACCGGATCAACTTTGTCGCCTTCGGGCGTGGTTTCGCCCCTAAAAATAATGGTGGCATCCATCCTCGGGTCTCCGGGTTCAAATGCATTGACTAAAGCAGTTGTAGGAACATTAAAGCCCCAACCGCCGCCTGTTTGCGCACGTACACCTTGTACTTGTGAGTATTGGCTGGTTGATGCACCGATAACGTTTGGAAAACTTTGACATTGAATTTCGAAAACAGATTCGGAACAGTTTTCGTTGGCGATGCGAAACATTTGTTCAAAATTTGGAAACAAAGAATAACCCAAGCCCATCACCTGGTTGGTATAAGTAAGCACATCTGCCCATTTTTTTTGATACATCGCTACTTTGGCATGTAAGGCAAGGGCAGCGCCTTTTGTGATCCGGCCAACATCGGCTGAACTGTAACTTTGAGGCAATACAGATGCTGCATCGGTCAAATCTTGTTCTACTGCGGCATAAACCTCTGTGGCAGAATTTCTCGGAATGTTATATTGTGTTTGATCGGCAGGAACATGCAAACGTAAAGGCACGCCGCCATAAGCTCGAACCAATCTGAAATAAGTGTACGCACGTACAAATTTTGCTTCTCCGAGGTATCGTGCTTTTAAAGCTGCATCCATGTTGATGGCAGGAACATTATCCAAAACCTGGTTGCAAAGGTTTACTTCCTGGTACAGGCCGCTCCAAAACCCAAACACTTGGCCTTCGGTAGAGGTGTAAGTAAAGTTATCATACAGGTTAAAAAAAGTGGCATCACTTGGGCTGCTGCCTTTTTCAGTTTCATCCGAAGGGACGCTTTCAATAGCTATAGCGCCAAAAGCTACCTGATCAAAGGAGCGTAAATTAGCATAAATAGAATTAACTGCTGCCGTTGCATCTGCCGCTGTTGTAAAAAAGGTTTCACTGGTTTGCTGCGCTTGCGGCGGAACATCTAAAAAACTTTTTTTACAACTTTGTACCGATAAAAGAAGTATTGCCAATAAAAAAGGAATTGTAATTTTATTTTTATAATTTAACATGACGGAAATTTTTAGGGATTAAAAAGTAACATTTACACCTAAATTGTAGGTGGCAAATAAAGGATAAACGCCAGTATCTATGCCGCGGCTTAATGCCGGCTGATCGCCTTGTCCGCCTATTTCCGGGTTAAAGCCTTTATAACCAAACAGGTTGATTGCATTTTGGGCACTGGCATAAATCCTGAACCGTTGTATTCTCAATTTTTTTACAACATTGTCAGGCAAATTATAACCTAATTGCACGTTTCTCAACCTTATATAGCTGCCATCTTCTACAAACCAACTGTTTGGATAATAATTTGCTCCTCCGCCAATATTGGCCGAAGGATAGGTGTTTGATGTACCGTCTCCATGCCAGCGGTGGTTGTAAAAATCCTGTGTAAAGTTTTCGGCACCGTAACGCAAGCCTTTATTGGCGTTGTATAAATCAACCTTGCCCACGCCCTGCACATCCACAGTCAAATCAAATTGTTTAAACTTGAAATTCGTATTTAAACCGTACAAATATTTCGGATTTGGATTGCCTAAAACCACACGGTCCCGGGCATCAATAACACCATCACCATTGGTATCCTGGTATTTAAAGTCGCCGGGGCTGGCATCTTTTTGTGCCGAAGAAGCTATTTGTGCAGCATTTTGAAACACGCCTTGTACTTTGTAACCATAAAACACGCCAATTGGCAAGCCTGCTTGTGTAATGGTGGTTAACTGCCCGCCTGTTGCGCCTGCACCGGCGTAAATAGGGTTGTTGCCTGTAATTACAGATAGTACTTTATTGTTATTGAAACTGAAGTTTCCGCCAATAGAGTAAGAAAAGTCATCACTTACAGTTTGCCTCCAGTTGGCCGTAAATTCAAGCCCTCTGTTCCTGAAAGTAGCCTGATTGCCAATAATTGTACCGTTTGTAGTACCCAGAGAAGCCAGCACTGGGATTGCAAAAATGGCTTGTTCTGTTCTTTTTTCGTAGTAATCTGCTTCAAATGTTAAACCATTGTTTAAAAATGCTGCTTCCAAACCTATATCAGTTCCTACACCACGTTCCCAGTAAGTAACCGGATTAACCAAAGTAGTAATGTTAGCGCCGGTGCCTGGCACCCCGCCATTTGCAGAGGTAAGATACGCGCCTCGGGTTACGGTTAATATTGATAAGTTTGATGGCACAGATGCATTTCCTACTTTACCCCAACTGCCTCTCAGTTTTAAATTATCGAAGATATGCTGGTTTTTCATAAACTCTTCGTTGCTGATGACCCAGCCTGCGCCAATTGAAGGAAAATAGCCCCAGCGCTGGTTGCCCAAAAACTTGGAAGAACCATCAGCACGCAAGGACGCATTGAGCAAATATTTATCCCGGAAAGCATAATTGACCCGGCCGAAATAAGAGGAATAAGTGGCCAGCGAACCTCCGTCATTTACACTTCTGTCTGTCGCGCTGCCCAAGGTAAGATACCGGTCTCCGGAGGTATTGTTAGGCACATCATAGGCAGAAGCTGTACTATTGTAGGTTTTGTAATGTTGCCCAGTTTGACCTAACAATACGGTTAGTTTATGTTCTTCGGCAAAAGTTTTATCAAACGTTAAAGTGTTTTCGGCTATCCAATTACGGGTTTGCAACTCGGTTAGCGTTAGTAAACTTCTTAAACTGTATTGGTTGGTCGTTGCTTTGTAAACCGGAACATAATTGTCAGTATTGTTTTGAGCAACCTGGCCGCCAAAACTGGTATGAAATTTAAAATATTTGGCAAAAGTTAAATCGCCGTACACATTTCCTGACAAGGTGTAGTTCCGTGTTTTCTGATCAAAATAATCCAGCTCAGCTTTCGGGTTATTAGGAATGTTGCCGATCGGATACTTTGCCGGATCACCGTAAGTGCCGTCCGGGTTATAAACAGGCACTACCGGAGACGCGGTAAAACTATGGTAAACAATATCACTGGGAACATCCGTAGAACCGCTGCCTTGCAATACCGCGCTGTAGCCAATTTTAAGGTTATTAGATAAATTGACATCTTGCTGCAAATGCGAAGTGATACGGTCGTAGGTGTTTTTGTTTACAGTTCCATCCTGCTGTAAATAACCTATAGAAAAATTATAAGAAGATTTATCCGTACCGCCACTGACAGAAAGATTATGGCTGGTGGTAAAAGCATTGCGTAAAATTTGATCGTACCAATTTGTACCGACGCCTAAACTTGCCGGATTGGCAAAAGTAGTTGTCCCGTTTAGTTCATTAACCAAAATTGCGTACTGCGATGCATTGGCCATTTTTAATTTGTTCGTTACAGTTTGGAAGCCTACGTAAGCATTATAATTTACAGTTGGTTTGCCTTTGCCTTTTCTGGTAGTAACCAACACTACGCCGTTTGCCGCCCTTACACCGTAAATAGATTCGCTGGAAGCATCCTTTAAAATGCTCATGCTTTCGATATCGTTGGAGTTGAGGAAGTTAATATCATCATACCAAACACCATCCACCACATAAAGCGGTGTATTGCTGCCATAAACAGTACCTGTACCGCGGATGATAATTTGCGGAGAAGCGCCAGGCTGGCCCGAATTGGTAACTTGCAATCCCGCAACTTTTCCCTGTAAAGCACTTACCGGGTTTGGGTCTGGCTGTTTGGATAATTCCTCGCCTTTAATTTGCGCAACCGAACCGGTAACATCAATTTTTCGTTGCGTGCCATAACCAACCACCACCACCTGCGCCAGTTGTGTTGCTGCCGAAGCCAGTTTAACATTGATGGTCGTTTGATTGTTGACTGCCACTTCTTGCGTGGTATAACCAACGTAAGTAAAAGTGAGCGTGGAATTAGCGGGCGCAATAATGCTGAACGTACCGTTAACATCAGTTTGTGTACCGGTCGTACTTCCTTTTACTAAAACGCTTACGCCAATCAATGTTTCGCCTGTTGTGGCGTCCGTGATTTTTCCCTTGACATTTTGTTGGGCAAAAGCAGCATTTAAAAAAAGAATAAACACCAGTACCGCACCGGTTAGGTTGGTAAAAAGTTTTCTCATAAAAAGAATTGTTTTGGTTGTTGGATTTGAAATTAGAAAGTATAGGGTCAAAAATACAACTTAACTTCTTATGCTAAAAAAAAGTTTTTGCGATGCCACAAATAAAAGCTTCCCGCTTGGTTTAAGTACCTGTTTAAATTTGTACAAAATCCTTCGATATTTTCTGGATTGATCGTAATGCTTCTTTTACCCTATAAAAATTGGTGTTTGTGTTAACCTCAACAAATCGAAAACCAACTACGCACCAATTTTTATAGGGTAAAAGAAGCATAGAAACTTTAAGAAGTATTAATTTTTAAACAGGCTTTAAAAAAACGATGCTTCTTTTACTGGCATAAAAGAAGCATCGTTTGCTATTTATTTAGGCCGAATTTAACCAGCCTGTAATTGTCCTGATTTATTCTTTTTTGCTGATGCATTCACCGGTTGCGGCACTTTTACATAATAGCCGGTTCCGTCATAAACCCTTTTTCTTGGATGGCTTTTGCAATTTTCAGAACAACAGCCATCCAATTGCCAGCCGCATTCGTCGCATTGCGTAAAATGCTCGTTGCATTCCGGGTTGGCGCAATTGATCATTTTTGGCGTTTCTTTTCCGCAGTTAAAACAACGGGAAATAACGACCGGGTTTACCGAATTAACATCAACCGACAAACGGTTGTCAAACACATAACACTTGCCTTCAAAATCTTTTCCGCCAACTTCCTTGCCGTATTTAATAATGCCGCCGTGCAACTGGTAAACGTTTTCAAAACCTTCGTGCAAAAGCAAAGCTGAAGCTTTTTCGCATTTGATGCCGCCGGTGCAGTACGTCAGTATTTTTTTATCCTTAAAAGAAGCAAGCCGGTTGATCATCTCCGGAAAATCGCGGAAATTTTCAATATCCAAAGTTACCGCGTTTTTAAATTTGCCCAGGTTATGTTCGTAGTTGGAGCGCACATCCAGCACAATTACATCGTCGCGGTCTTTCATCTCCATAAATTCTTTTGGTTCCAAATGGATGCCGGTTTGTTTGTTTGGGTCAATCATTTGCGGGTCGCGCAAACCTGAATGTACAATTTCGGACTTGTACCGGACGTGCATTTTCACAAAAGTTGGTTCGGCCACGTCATCAACCTTAAAATCAATTTTGGCAAACCTTGGGTCGGCGTGTAAAGTTTGCATATAGGTTTCGCATGCTTCTTTTATGCCCGAAATTGTTCCGTTTAAGCCTTCATCGGCCACAATTACGCGCCCAACTAAATTTAGGCTTTTACAAAATTTCAAATGATCGGCAGCAAAAACTTCTGCATTTTCAATTGGAGAATAGCAATAATATAAAAGGGTCTGGTATTTCATAACAACATTGATACTGGTGTAAACAGCGTAAAATGAAGCGCAAAAGTAAGGAGAAAGGTTGGAAGGTGAAAGGTGTTAAGGCGAAAGGTAAGAAGATAAAACGGTGCATTCCTTTCACCTTTCAACCCTTTACCTTTCACCTCTCTCAAAATCCATAATAAATCCTGAAGCCCTGGTGTACTTTCTTTTCGGCATTGTAAGCGAAGCCGTAATCAACCCGAAAAATAAAGCGTTGCAAACCCACATAAAATTCAGTGTAACTATTGTAAGCTTTGGTGAGGCTGCCCAACGCTTGTTGCTGGGTCAGATAGGAAGCGCCAACAAGTTCTTCCAATTTAAACTGGCGCATAAATGGCACTTTGTTCAACAAAAAACCCGAAAAATTATGCTCGTAATGGCCTTCTAAATATTGTGTCCGGGTGCTGTAGGGATAATAATCCAAAAAGTGGAAAGAGCCGATACTTGGGTTGAACGTTAAGCTTTCGTTGCCCAAAAAGTGTTTGTAGTCCGGGTAAAAAACCTGTTTCCGGTCGAAAAATTTTCCGGCAGAAACCAGGAAAGAAGAATAGCCATACAAGCCGATGGGGATTTTATTTTGAAAAACATGGATCGAGCCATAATCATAGTTTTCATCAGAACCCAAAATGCCAAAAGCTTTACGGTAGTTTAACCGCACTTGCGGATACTTGGAAGGTTGGTAAAAACGGCCGTCGGGGCGCGTGGTATATTGCTGGTCGAACGTAAACAAAGCACTACCACGAAAAGTTAAAGACTGGTAAGTTGGAAACAATTGCGTTTCGGCGGCCGGGTTTAAAGGATTGTTGGAAGTAAGCTTATTGTCCTGGTTGATCTTATCCAGCATGGCCGTGTTGTACAATTGTTTGTGGTTGGCATATTCCAACTGGCCATTTAGCAAAATGCCGTTTGTTACTTCGCGCTGTGTGCCAATCATCACAGATTCGTTGCGGTAAAGTTTGACGTAATTTTGGTTGTACAACAATGTTCCAAGCGAGTTGATGAGCAAACTTTGTGTGCCCAAATTATTCAAATCCAAAACATCCGAACCAATTTTTCCATAAATCGTTCCCTGGTTAATTGGATCGTAACGATAACTGGCAACCGCATTTAAACTTAAAAGGTGATTGGAAAAACCGTAGCGCAAATTTGGGGTGATAGAAAAAGCACGCCGGTCTTCGTCGCTTTTGGTATAAGTGGCTTTTAAATTGACGGCAAAACCTTCCACTGTGTTGTAATGGATTTGCTTGTAAAAAGCCGGAAAAGTGATGGACGTATGGTCATACCGGTCGTTTTTGGTGTAATCGGTAATTAAAAAAGGAAGCACTTTAAAGTGGTTATTGGCGCGTTCTACCGAATCCAAATAGTGCTTGGTGTTTTTATGGCCGGCCGTATCGTCCCGAAATTTATAGTTTTTGCTTTCTTCCGCCGTTAGCGGAACCGGGCGGTTTTGGTTCCAATAAACCGAATCTTTTTTGTTGACGCCTTTGGTGATCTTCATGATCTCGCCATTAAAAAAACCTTTCGGAAACTTTGGGTCAACATTATAATTGCTGTAAATGCCGATGAAATAACCATCAAACTGAAAACCCAACACTTTGCCTTTGAAAGCAAACTGCACAAAAGCCGGTTGCCAAATGTTGTTTTTGACCGGGATATATTGCTGGCTCAAGTTTAAAGTGTCCACAAAATTGATTTGCGACTCTTTGGTCAAATGCAAATCAACACTGTAAATGCGCCATTGCCCATCTACAATATAAATGTTGCCGCGAAAAACCGGGTCAAACTGCCGCCGCGGGATCACTTGGATTTTATCAACCGTTTGCCCGTTGATGACATCCGTTCCAAGCAGTTTGTAACGGTAATAAAACAGCGCGTTATCGGCAACGGGCGAAACAAAACCACGATTGGTCAAACCATCCAAAGTAATGAGGTTTTGATAAAAAGACAATTGCAGATCGGAAGCGCGGTTAAAACTGAATGCATTGTTGCGGCCTGCAATTTTGGAAGAAACCATCACTTCTTTAATCTTGTCCGGCGCTTCAAAATTGAAATGCGACTCGGACTCCGACAAGTAAATTATGCCTTTCCGGTTAGAATCCAATTGTAAAACTTTTTGCACATCACGGCCTAAAATCTTTTTGGGCGCACTCAGTAGTTTTTGCACGCCTTTGATGTAAACATCGCAGGAATAGGCTTTCAACTCGGTTAAATGTTGTTTACGCCGTGCAACCGTTTTGCGGATGATGGCATAAGCCGGGTCTTCGCCGTTGCCGTTTACCGATACTTCTTTTAGCTGGTAAATTTCTTTGTCCAGCACCACATCGTGCTCTAAATTGTTTGCTACCGATAAGTGTTCTACCTTCTCTTTAAAGCCCACAAAGCGGTAAATCACATCGTAAGTTCCCGGGCTGATGCGCAACTGGTACAAACCTTTATCATTGGCCGAAGTGCCTTGCGTGGTGTTTTTTAGGTAGATGGAAGTAAAAGGGATTGGTTTGCCATCTGCATCGGTGATTTTTCCGGAGATAACTACCTGCTGGCAAAAAGCCGCACTAATTAAAAACTGGGCTATAAAAAATAGGCGTAATTTTTTTTTCATTGTGATAAAGATAAATAAGGGCTAAAAACCAACCATCGTTTTTGCTGTTTAAAATTACGTTATTAATGATTGCGGACTGGCAAATTTACGCCATGAATATAGTGTTTTGTGCCAAAAGGTTTTGCCGAAACCGTTACTAATTTCGATAAACTGCCCGATGCTTCTTTTATCGGTACTTTTTTAGTGCTTTATTACAAACTGTACACATACCTAAAGCCCTGGTAAATTTTGTTGTGGCCATCAAAAGCAAAACCATAATCAAAACGGATGAGCAGTTTTCGTACCCCGATATAAAACTCGTGGTAGTTGGATTGCAGGTTTTGGGTGAGAAAAGAGCCGCCGACAATTTCCTCCAAACGCAACTTGCGCAGCAAGGGCATGCGGTTAAAAAGGTAGCCGCCAAAATTATGCTCGTAATGGCCTTCTAAGTAATGGCGGTTGGTACTGTAAGCGTAATAATTGAGGTAATGGAAACTGCCCAAAGACGAATCAAAAATAAAGGGCTGGCCGCCACGAAACTGTTTATAATCCGGATAATACAAGCTTTTATGGTTCAAAAACGAGCCGGCAGAAAAGAAGTAAGATGAATAGCCCAAAACGCCGGTACGGACCCGGTCCTGAAAAACATCAACCGAAAGGAAATCATAATTCACATCCGAACCTAAAACAGGGAAACCTTTGCGGTAGTTTACCCTTAAACGCGGATAAGGCGAAGGCTCGATGTATTTGCCGTCTGGCCGCTGCGTGTATTGCTGGCTAAAAGTAAAAGTGGCCGAACCGCTGAAAGACAACGACTGGTAGCGCGGAAAAAGCGGCACATCACTGTAGGGGTCTAAAGGGTTGTTGGATTGTTCGGGCACGCCCAAACGGTTTTTTACCGGTGTAACCTGCGTACTATCGTTGTATAAATTGTTTAAGCTCCGCCGGTCTGAATATTCCAGCAAACCGTTCAGCAAAATGCCGTTTTCTACTTCGCCTTGCGTACCAACCTGCACAAATTTCGACTGGTAAAGCTTCAACAAATTATGCTCGGTAAACAAAGTACTCAGCGTATTTAAAAAAAGGCTTACCGTGCCGGAATTATTCAGGTCGAGAAAATCTGTCCCGATTTTTCCGTAAAAACTGGCCTGCTTGCTGGGGTTGTAGCGGTACGAAGCGTAAACGTTGGCATTTAGCAAAGGGATGCCAAAACTGTAGCGCACGGTTGGCCTTATTTCCAATGTTTTTCCGTTTGAGGCAAACTTTTTAAAACGTGGCGCCACGTTTACGCCCCAGCCTTCAACCGAGTTATAAAAAACAATGTCTTTGGGCGACTGGATGTTGTACCAACGCTTCGTGTCCTGGCTTTTAATGGTATATCCGTTTAAAACCCAAGGTAAAAATAAAAAGGTGTTGTTTGTTTTTTTTGCCGAATCCAGGTATTGTACAGATTGCCGCTTTTTGCCCAAACTGTCTTTATTGTAGTAAAAAACTTCTTCCTGCTGTGTTAACGGAACCGGCCGGTTATTGTCTAAATAAACAGAATCCCGACGGTAAGCAATTTTAGGGATTTCCATAACCTGGTTGTTAAAAAAATGGGGCGCAAAGGCATGGTTGATTTTGTAATCAGAATAAATGCCTTCGTAATAACCGCGGAAAACAAAGCCCATTACTTTGCCCTCGTAATTAAAACGGACAGACATTGGCAGCCAAATATCACCCTTGACCGGGAAAAACCGCTGTGTAAGCCGCATGGTATCTACATAATAAATATTTGCGGTTTTGTACAGTTCCAAAT
>NZ_CALMAT010000039.1 GCF_937859865.1 uncultured Mucilaginibacter sp. | reverse complement strand
GGGCACGGATACCGGAAATTCTATCCGCGGCCCTTCTTCGCATAATGATCTGGTTGGTTTCAGGCCGACTTTAGGTTTATGCAGCCGAAGCGGCATCATCCCGCTGTTTTTAAATAACGATACGGGTGGTCCGATTTGCCGCTCAGTAACTGATGCGACGAAGATTTTGCAAGCCGTTGCCGGTTATGATCCTAAAGATTCGACGACGGTACAATCGAAAGGAAAAATCCCCGCCAACTATCAGCAATACTTAAAAAAAGACGGGCTAAAAGGAGCACGCATTGGTGTGTTAAGAATTTTAAGCGACCGCAATATCGATCCGCAGGTAAAAGCTTTGTTTAAACAAGCCATTGCCGATCTAAAAAAAGCAGGTGCAGTCATCGTTGATCCTTTGGATATTCCTAATTTTAATAAATTGGCACGCCAAAACTGGGGTTCTACTTTTCGCGAAGACATCAACGCTTACCTTGCATCGTTGGGCAGCAAAGCGCCGGTAAAAAACCTAAACGAAATTATTGCTTCGGGGAAGTTTGCCAATTACATTAAACCGAACATGGAATATTACCAGAGCGCGGGCAAGGCGAACCCGCAAGATTTACAGGACGCGTACCACGACACGCGGCGAATTGCTTTTCGTAATGCGATTGAAAAAGTGATGAACGAACAGCATTTAGGCGCGATCATTTATCCAACCTGGAATTATCCTCCTGCAAAAATTGGTGATTTTGCAGGTTACAAAGGCGATAATAGCCAGATCATTGCACCGCGGACTGGCCAGCCTGCTTTTACCATTCCGATGGGTTTTATTGATGATAATCTTCCGGCTGGTTTACAATTTTTGGGTAGGACGTTTGACGAGCCGACCTTGATTAAATACACTTACGCTTACGAGCAGGCGACGAAGCACCGCAAAGCACCGGAAGGGTTTGGAGATTTGAAGGGAAAGCACTAAAAATATACCGATAAAAGAAGCATTGTAAAATTTTAATAAGATAATTGCTTGTTTGCCAATTATCTTATCAAATTTTTACATTTGATATTAGACTTTGAATTTTAACCTCATAAAAAAAGCATCATCCCGGGTTGGTTAAAACCATTTCGGGATTTTTTGTTCCCCTCAAAACTAATCTTAACAACCAACAGTATAAGCTCTGTAAATCGAACTTTGGCAGGAAAAATGAGAAAACATATAGTATTAGGATTGTTGTTTATTATCGCTTTAACCTCCTGCTTAAAGCATGTGAGTCAGAGAGAAAAGCGGGAGTTTGCAGGCAGCATGGCAAGTGCGCTGCACTTAAAGTTTATCAATACTGACCCTGAATACGCCAGTCCGTACTTTCGGATTTACAATGATACCATTGTCGGGTTCCATACAGGAGTTGTTGATAACAAGGCACATTACTTTGTCCAAAGCATCAAAAACTTAAAGTTCAAAGTAGTAACCGGTAATGATTCTTTAAGGGACCCAAGTATTTCTCCAATTGACGCTTTCAAAAACGAAAGGTTATATTTTGGCAGGTTTGGAAGAAGCACCATGCAGACGTTAGACCTTGACGAGAACCTAAATGAATATTTCAGAAAATATGAGGACACGCTGTCTTATGCTAACAAGGTCATGCTTTATAAAAATATGGCCGTTATTACCAGTATGAACGGAATTTATGTATTCGACATTAAAAGCCAGAAACTCCTATGGAAATACTGGTACACTGAAATTGTGAACAATGGGATGAATGGCGTATTGGGCAACAAACTAGTATTTACAGAAACTGTGTCAGACACAGTTAAAAGAAGTGTGTACACCAATATTGTCTGCTTCGACTTGGACAAGCTCAAACAAAAATGGATCAGGATTTTGGATCATTCTATAACCTATGTTTACGCAAAGGACTACATGCCACGAGACCAGCTGTACAGTGATAACAATGAGGCCATAATTCCGCAAGGCGATGCGTGTTACAGGCTTGACCTGAATACAGGTTCTATTAGAGGGAAGTTTTTATGGGGCGGTTATTTCAGAAACAATCCTCGTTTTACAGTCGAAAATAGTAGGCTATATCTCGACAATCAATATACATTAGTTTGCATTGATCTAAACACGGGCAAGAAGATTTGGCAGATTAAAAATGCAGGATATTGGGAGTTCTATAAAAACTACGTTATTGCCAGCACTCCAGGTGTAAAGTTTTATCTGATTGTAAACAAATTTACTGGAAAAATAGAAAGTAAAATTCCAAAGCCAGACAATTATACAATGGACTTTGATGTTGTGGGCAATTATGTACTTATTAATCATGAATCGTTATATCAGTAATAGTTATAGCTGCCGCAACCACGCCAAATTTTACTAGATAAAAGAAGCATTGCCAACATCAACATAAAACCGAGCGCATCTTCTTTTTATAAACGTTTAAACAAACAATAGCAGCGCCGACTATGTTGGCTGTTTGGTTGACATTTTGGAAAAGAATACAGAAGCAGCTTTATCAATTTGGCTCGAACCGACGTAATCATCAAAAATATATCCCGCACAAATCCAGTCTATTTTTACAAAAACATGATCGCCGATACTTTTTTTGCCCTCCTAAATTCTGATAGGGTTACCGAACCTACACGCAAAGTTTTACTAAACCGCCTTACTGAAACAACCGATTCGCCTGCTTTTTTTACGGCAGAAGAATTTGCTTTGCTGCGTGCCGTGACCGATTGTTTGGTGGCGCAACCAGCCGAAGCACGTTTGGCCGATGTAGCAACAATGATGGATAACCGGCTGGCGGCACAAACCGGGCCGGGTTGGCGCTTTGATGAGCTTCCGGCAGATGGAACGGCGTACCAGATCGGTTTAAAAGGCATCAACGAAAGCGTGCTTCTTTTACATCATAAAAATTTTGCCGATCTCTCCCGCGAGGAAAAAAACAACCTGCTAAAAACAATACAGCAGGGAAACGCGCCGGGCGAAACCTGGAAAACATTTCCACCAACCCGGTTTTTTGAACTGATGCTGACCGAAACCACCGAACATTTTTACAGCCATCCTGCCGCACAGCAGGAAATTAATTACACGGGCTTTGCCGATGCCCAGGGCTGGCAAGTGCCCATACTTTAGCTTAAACTTTTACGCTTTTTAGCCCACCTATTTATGCGTTGTTACCCAACCAATGAAACCGTTGATGCTGTCATTATCGGGACAGGTGCCGGCGGTGCGCCTCTCATGGCACGTTTGGCCAAAGCCGGTTTAAAGGTTGTTGCGCTGGAAGCAGGCAATTACTGGAATCCGGCTGCCGATTTTTCGACCGATGAAATTGACCAAAACAAGCTTTTTTGGCCGCACGAAAGGCTGAGTGCCGGCAAAGATCCGCTTGCTTTTGGCCGCAATAATTCGGGTATTGGCGTGGGCGGTTCCACTTTGCACTACACGGCTTATACACCCCGGCCGCAGCCCGATGACTTCAACCTGAAAACTGATTTTGGTTTGGGAGAAGACTGGCCGTTGCAATACGAGGATTTGGAAGCTTATTACGATGAACTGGAGCACAACCTCGGCATTTCCGGCCCGGCCGTTTATCCTTGGGGGCCAACGCGAAAAACGTCTTACCCGCTTCCGCCATTGGCTTTAAATACGGCCGCGCAGTTGATGGAACGTGGCTGCAAACCACTCCATATTAAAACTTCCCCTGCGGCAAATGCGGCTTTGTCGGCTACTTATTTTCAAGAGCATATTGGCTGGCGCAATGCCTGCACCAACCGCGGCTTTTGCCAGGCTGGTTGCACCACGGGCGCCAAAGCAAGTATGGATGTTACGCTGGTTCTGGTGGCCATCCATGTTGGTGCCGAAGTAAGGCCGAACGCTTTTGTTACCGAAATCATCAAAAATAAATCGGGCAAAATTGAAGCTGTAGTTTACCGCAAAGACGGCAAAGAAGAAAAACAGCTTTGCAAAAACGTTTTCCTTTGTGCCGGGGCCGTTGAAACACCACGTTTATTGTTGATCAACGGTTTGGCCAACAGCAGCGGGCAAGTGGGCAAAAACTTTATGGCGCACACCGGTTTGCAGGTTTGGGGCGAATTTGACGAACTGCTCAACCCTTGGATTGGTATTCCCGGCGGTTTGATTTCCGAAGATATGCACCGCCCGGCGGACGCTGATTTTGCAGGCGGCTATCTGATCCAGTCCATCGGTGTAATGCCGGTAACTTATGCTTCGCAATTGGTTAGGGCAACCGGTATTTGGGGCGAGGAATTGCGCGAGCGGATGAAAGCTTACAAAAATGTGGCCGGTATCAACATGCAAGGCGATTGCCTGCCCTACGAACACAATTATTTAGAACTTTCGGACGAGCCGGACGATATAGGTTTGCCAAAACCGCGCATCCATTTTACCAACGGCGAAAACGAAACCCGGATGATGGCCCACGCCAAAAAAGTGATGGAAGACATTTGGAAAAACGCCGGTGCAAACCATTTATGGACGATGGACCGCAACGCGCACACCATCGGCACGTGCCGCATGGGCAACGATCCGGAGAGAAACGTAGTTGATAAAAACGGCCAGTCTTTTGATATTCCAAATCTGTACATTGCCGATAACTCCATTTTTCCGAGTGCTTTAAGCGCCAATCCTTCGCTTACGATTATGGCTTTAGCTTATCGGATTGCGGATGCTTTTTTGAAAGGGTTGGGTTGATTTTGAAGGCTTGGGTTGGATGCTTCTTTTATCGGTGTTTTTTTGGTGTAGTTGATGCGGTAGCAAAATTAGGAGTAACAATTGCAAAGTTTAGTTAAGTTTGTGTATAAACTAAAACTTTGGCGACTCATCATAAAATAATTAATGGAGATAGCAGATCAATGGGCGAAATTGCTGATCAAACTGTGCATCTTGCTATTACTTCTCCTCCTTACTGGCAGCTTAAAGATTATGGTACTGATACTCAAATTGGTTATC
Organism: uncultured Mucilaginibacter sp.; assembly: GCF_937859865.1. Classification (GTDB taxonomy): domain Bacteria; phylum Bacteroidota; class Bacteroidia; order Sphingobacteriales; family Sphingobacteriaceae; genus Mucilaginibacter_A. The sequence goes on along the minus strand of NZ_CALMAT010000039.1, from coordinate 13,209 downwards.
ATCACAGCTACGAAGATTATATTAACAACTTAAACTTAGTTTGGAAAGAATGTTACCGTGTTTTACATAATGGTTGCCGTTTGTGTGTAAACATTGGCGACCAATTTGCCAGAGCCGTTTATTACGGCCGATATAAAGTAATTCCAATCCGGGAAGAAATTATTAAGTTTTGCGAGAATGTTGGCTTTGATTATATGGGAGCTATTATCTGGCAAAAAGTAACTACGTCTAATACAACCGGTGGTGGTGTACAGATGGGATCATATCCTTATCCGCGAAACGGAATTTTGAAAATTGATTATGAATTTATTTTGGTTTTTAAGAAATTAGGAGACGCACCTAAACCAACTAAAGAACAGAAAGAATTATCAAAAATGACAAACGAGGAATGGAATACAAACTTTGCCAGTCACTGGAATTTTGCAGGCGCGCGCCAGAACAATCATATTGCCATGTTCCCGGAAGAATTGCCCAAACGGCTGATTAAGATGTTTTCTTTTGTTGGAGAAACCGTACTTGATCCCTTTGCAGGAAGCGGCACAACTTCACTTGCAGCAAAAAAGCTTGATCGTAATTCTGTTGGCTATGAAATCAATGCCGAGTTTATTCCTATTATTCAAGAAAAATTAGGAAGCCAACAAACAGATATGGATGGAACTTCATACAAGTTTATTAAACAAAAATCGATTGTAGATTTTGATGCCGAAATTCAAAAATTACCTTACCTATTTAAGGACCCACATACTTTAGATAAAAAGGTTGATCTAAAGAAACTACAATATGGTTCTAAGATTGATAAAGACAGCTCAACAAAACGTGAAGATTTTTATACAGTAAAAGAAGTAATAAGCCCTGAAAAAGTATTACTTAACAACGGGTTAATTGTAAAGCTTATCGGCATAAAAGAAGATCCAATTATCAATGGAAAAGCAACTTCTTTTTTAATTGACAAAATAAAAGGTAAAAAGGTTTTTCTTCGTTATGATACCGAAAAATATGACAGTGAGAATAATTTGATGTGTTACTTATACTTGGAAAATAAAACTTTTATTAATGCACATTTAATAAAGAATGGATTAGTGCAAGTAGATGATACTTTTAACTTTAAATATAAAAACAAATTTATAACTCTTCACCATAAGTAATATGGATCAAAAAGATCAATTGTTAGAACAATTATCTATTAGCCAAAGAGGCTATATAACAGACTCTTATTCAATGTCTATAGGTGAATTTATGAATATGTATAGAGACAAGGAATTAATAGTTAATCCAAAATATCAAAGAGAGTTTAGGTGGTCTGACTTACAACAATCTAGATTTATTGAATCAATCCTATTACAAATTCCATTACCATCAATTTTTATATTTCAAGATAAGAAGAAATGGGAAGTAATTGATGGACTTCAAAGATTATCAACTATATTTTTATTTACTGGAATATCTGAGCTAAAAGACAAAGAAGGAAATTCATTTCCTCCAACCGTATTAAAAGGAACAAAAACTATCAAAGCATTGGAATCCATGCAATGGTCTGATTTTAATGATGAAATCCAATTTGACTTTAAAAAAACTAAAATGGAAGTTAAGATCATAAAAGATGTTTCATTGGAAAAATCAAAAGCAAAGTTTGAATTATTTCAAAGGTTAAACCAAAAACCTTCGATTTTATCAGGGCAGGAATACAGAAATGCACTTTTGATTATGTATGATGAAAGAATTTTTGATTGGTTGAAATCTCTTTCTGAATATTCTAATTTCAGAAATTGTATTTCCGGTTTAGAGGACAGATGGTTAAAAGAACAGTATGATAAAGAATTAATACTTAGACTTTTTGTTTTTCCTATGTATGATCTAAAATCTAAATTCAAGAAAGTTGACGATTATTTGGATGATTCAATATTTTATTCTGAAGATGGTTCTTTATTAGATAAAATTGAAAATGGAGAATTTAGTTTAGAAAGCGAAAAGCTAAAATTTGAAAAAACCTTTGATATATTATATAAAGCTAAGGGCGCAGAAATTTTTAAAAGAAGTACAGGGAGTAGCGGACAGCAATTTTTAGAGTCGTATTACGAAGCTATAGCGATTGGACTGTATTTCAATATAGACAATTATTCAGAAGATGACATTGAATTTATTTTATCAAAAATAGATAATTTAGAAGGTCAAGATGACTTCAAAAAAGCAAGAGGTATTGGAACAAATACAGAAATAAGAATTAAAAAATTAGTGCCTTTTAGTAAGGTTTACTTTTCTATAAATGAGTAAGAATAATAGAAATACATCAGAATTACAAGATAATCTTAATAATGATTTTATTTTTAGGCGGGATGAGTTGAAGACTATAAAGAGTTTAGTTGATAACAATTTAAAAAAGCCGGAAGGAAAAGTGTATGCTAAAAACTTAATTGTTTTTCTATATGCCCACTGGGAGGGCTTTATTAAATATTCTAGCGAATGTTATCTTCAGTTTATATCTCATCAAAACTTAAGATATAGAGATTTGAAATATGGTTTGTTAGCTATTAGTAATTTACAAAAAATATCAGATTACGTAGAATCTCATGTTGCTCTAAAAATAACTGCTATTAAAGAGTTACTTTCAAACATGGATCAAAAAGCAATTATTCCTTATGGTTATTCGATCGCTACTTATTCAAAACTTAATACTGAAACACTTCAAGAAATATGTCTAATAATTGGATTAGATGCTGATAAATATTCTTTAAAAAAAGGAATAATTGATGAGAAACTAGTAAGAGTAAGAAATGAAATAGCTCACGGTGAGTTAAAGCCTATAAATCCAGAAGATAGTATTGATACCTATAATTTAGTATTTCCTATAATGGAAGAATTTAAAAATGATATTGAGAATAGTGTTTCTACCATAAGTTATAATATTAATTATGCCTATTAAACGTTATTCAAAAGAGTTTGGTAAAAAAGAGAAAGTCCTAAACTACGCTACACAAACTTATCAACTTTCAAGACCAAATAAAGTAGGTGCTGTTATGGCATTGATACGGGAATGCCAGCCTAAAAACTTTGAAGACTGGCAGCAATGGTATTTTGAAAATGCTCATACTGATGGTAAAAATTCTTCTAAAGTTTCTCCTCAAAGTTTAGAAGAATTAGGAGAAAGGCTGTATGTAAAAATTAAAGAAATAGTTATTCCTGAATGGACAGAAGCTTTTAACCAACTAACCTTACAAGATTGTATAGATTATATTGTTAACTTAACAATAAACAGAACTTATGATGGTTTTATCCGGGAAAAATCTGTAGTGCATGATAACTTAATTAAAAAATTTCCACAAGTTAAATTTGAAGAAAGCGATCCTGTTTTAGATCATGCCGGTGATATTGATTATTTAGGTTGGGTTGGCGATAAAGCTTTTGGTTTACAAATCAAACCAGTAACAACAAGAGCTAATTTTGGTAATTATTCCGCTTCAGAAAGAATGCAAAACAGCTTTAAGAATTTTATGAAACAATATGGCGGTAATGTTTTTATCGTAATTAGCTTGGATGATAAAATCAAAAATGAAGAAGTTGAAGCACAAATTGCTGCTGAAGTAGAGCGGCTTTCAACAAAATAGTTGAACAAAGATTTCTCCCTTTAGGCTAAACAGCAGCAACCCTACTTCTTCACCCAACCCGTTTCCCCGCCAGCTTCCACCAAATAAAAACTTTCAAAACTGCCCAATACGTTAACTGGTTTTCCGGCGGCCAAAATGGTTTTTCGGGGAGAAATGGTATCCGGTTGCGCATACAAAGCTTCGGCTGCTTTTGGCGTTAATTTTCTCAACGGCACTTCTACGGCAGTAACTGTTTTGCTGTTTAAGTAGCCCGAACTTCCATCTGGCAAAGTTACTTTATAATAATTGCCGGTTGCGGCTTCAACATGCAAAGCCGTTGCTTCGGGTAATGCTTCTTTTACCGATGCTTTTTCGGTGGGCTCTGTTAATAGTTTACTGTTGCGGTTGTTGGTGCGCACCGTTGCATTCAGGTTTTTAAGTGAAGCGGTAACCGGTTCGGGTTTTTTGGTAATGGGCGCAACAAACGTAAGCGGATTGACCGCGCCGCCATTGGTATAAATGCCAAAATGCAGGTGCGATGGTGTAGTGCGTGCATTGCCGGTATTGCCAACCAAACCAACCGTGTCGCCAACATTAACATGCTGCCCGTTGTGCACCAACTGCGAATCCAAATGCGCATAATACAACGTGTAATCGGCATCATCCGGGTGAAGGAAAACCACTTTTCCGCCCAATTTATTTTGTCCTGGCTGTGCAATTCCGTTTGCCGCGGCCAAAGCCGGTGTTCCTTTTTTGGCGAAAATATCAATGCCTTCATGTTTGCGGATACCGGCATCACGCTCGGCACCAAAAAAACTGCCGATATTGGGCTTGCCCGAAGCCGCAACCGGAAAAGCCAAGGCCGGGCCGGATTGAATGGTCAACGTATATTCGCCGCTGCGCAACAATTCGGGTTGCAAACGGAGCAAATAAGTTCCCGCCTGTTTCACTTCTACCACCAATGGTTTACCGGTGGTATCTGCCGAAGCCAGCAACTGGTTTTGCTGGCCGTTTTGCTGCCACACATCCATAAAAACAGTAAAATTTTGTGCCGGGTTTTTGCTGAGGCTGATGTACAGCTTCTCCCCTCTTTTGCCTTCAAACTGAAACGTGGCCGCCCGTATTTTTTCGGCAGCAAAAAAACCGGTTTCTTTATATGGAACAGTGATGTGCGTTGCTTTACCCAAACTCTGGTCTGCCGTTTGCAGCCATTCGTTTCCCATCGCGGTTTGCTGTAAACCTGCTGTTTTTAAACGGTTGCCGTACGTATCATGCGGCGACATCTTTTTAAACAAACCCGCTGGGCCAATGCTGTTGCACGAAAAAAACACCGATAAAAGAAGCATCCCAAACAGGCTTTGGGTTTTGGGTTGGGAAATGGGTTTCATAAACATTATTGCTCCTTGATTTTAACCTTGAAAAAGAACGAATGTTTGTTGTCATCCTTGTAAAGGTTTAGCCCTTCGATAACAAAAACGAAAAAAGGGATACTGTTTTTATACCGATAAAAACAGTATCCCTCAAACTAAATGTGGCTTGGTTAGTACCGCTTCACATTAAAATCAGAAATGCCGCCTTTTAAATTGAGGTAGATTTTCCGGGGCGCATTGTCAAACCCGGCGGTTTGGTATTCGTTGTCGCTTTTGGATTCAAAACCATCAAAAGATTTGGAAGACAAACCGGTTTTGCTGATGATATGGCAGGCCGCATTGCTTGGCACGCTGATGTTCACTTCCGAAACGCCGGTAGAAACATCCACATTCATCACAGCCATTGGTTGCCCTAACTTTAAATCCATCGAAGTTGCGCCGCCTTTTACCAATAGTTTACGCACTTTAAATTTGCTCAGGTCCAAATCCATTTTGCTGGCCCCCGAAGCAATATCAATATCCCAAACCGGGTTTATGTTCAGTTTGATGTTGGCCTGGTTGCCTTTATCATCGTTGTCCCAATTGATGGAATTGCGCGAACTGCTGGTGTTAAAATTGATGGTTTTGCCAGAATCCGTTGCCATCGTATTAAAGTTGAACTTGCCTGACATTTCGTGGGTGCTGGCGCTAAAAAGTTGGTTCGTAGTATCTTGCAAAACATACGTTGCGCCGCCGCCTTTGATGTTTAGCGATACTGTTTTTACCGCCGCAGAATAGGGTTCGTTATACGTTCGGCTGCCTTCTAACTTCATTACGCCTTTCTCGTTGTCATCGTCGTCATCAATATTGAAATCGTTATCGCCGTTAAAAAAATGGTTGCCAAACTGGCGGCCAAAAAAATGATGGTTTGGCGGTTGCAGGCCGCGGTAAGCAACAATGCCCAGCACCGCAGCAAAAATTAAGGCGCGAAGTGTTGTAATGCCCGTAGAATTATAATGTGAAGTAACCAAATTTACGCCTGATACAATTAGCAGCAGCGGCCACAAGCTTAAAATATTGCTCCAGTGAAAGTTGATCACATTAAAATTATCCAGTAAAAACAGTATGCCGATGCACAGCAGCAACATACCGGTAAATAATCGGTCGCGTTTCATGGTTTAAATATTATTAGAATTATCGTTTGGGTTGATGCCAGACCAGTCTTCTTTTTTGGCCGTTGTTTCCGGTTCGATGGTTTTATTTTTAGCGCGAAAGATAAGCACCAAACCAATCACCACCAAAATAATCGGCCAAAACTGCTCGAAATTGAACCAGTACGGAATGATGTCTAACTGATCCAGCAGGAAAAAAACGCCCAGCAAAATCAGTACAATGCCGCCAATTTGGGCCACATTTTTATTGTTGTTTACCCTAAAATTTTGATTGGCAGATTGAAAAGGACGGCTTTCATCATGCACGGTATAGTCAACCAAAGGCTCGTTCAAAATGGTGTTTCTGCGGGGCATCACAATCCACAAAACAATGTAGGCCAGCGTGCCGCCACCATGATAAATCAACGTTAACACAAAAATTAAGCGCACAATGGTTACATCAATACTAAAATAATCGGCCAGGCCGGCGCAAACGCCTGCTATTACTTTCCGGTTTTCGTCGCGGTACAATTTCTTTTCCATGATCTTTTATAATTTTAAATTTCTTTTGTTGTGGTTTGGATAATCAGCTCATCAACATTGGCCCCGGCACTCATCTTTAAACAAGTGATTATTGCTGCAGCAACATCTTGGGGCAAGATAAATTTTTCGGTTGTAATTGTTGTCCCGTTCCAGGAATCCGTCAACGTTGACCCCGGAAAAACCGCCGTTACTTTTACCTGATAAGCTTTCATTTCTTCGCGCATAACATCATTAAGACCGCGCTGTGCAAACTTTGTTACAGAATAACTTCCGGCATTTGCAACAACTTGTTTGCCGGCAACCGAGCAGATGTTAAAGATGTGTCCATGCTTTGCAGCCATCAGTTTTTTTCCGAAGAAACGGTACAATTCGTAGCCAGCCATCAGGTTTAAATCCAACTGTTTTTGCAGGTTGTTTTCTTCTTCCTCCAAAATACTTGCCGGAAAAAATGCGCCAACATTGTTAATAATGATTTGGATGGATTGAAGTTCTTGTTCCGCTTCGGCAGCAAACTGGCAAACTTCATCGCGCAAACTGCAATCAGTAGAACGAATAAAAACTTTAATTTGCGGATTGATTTGCAGCAATGCTTCTTTTACCTGCAATAATTCTTTGTCGTTCCTGGAACAAATTGCCAGGTTAATACCTTCTTTGGCCAGTGCTTTGGCAATTGCCAGTCCGATGCCTTTGGTGGCGCCTGTTATCAGTGCGTTTTGCATGGATAAAATTAGCTTAAAAACAGCATCGGCACTTAAATTGAAAAAATGTATTTTTAAAAAAATTTAAAGGATGATTTTTCACCACTTAGGGAAGTATATATTATTGCTGCAGGCAAGCTTTAAAAAGCCGGAAAAATTTAAGGTTTACTGGAGCGAAATTATGCGCGAAATGGTTTCCATCGGCATTGGTTCGCTGGGCATTGTTTGTATCATTTCGGTTTTTATCGGGGGCGTTTCTACCGTGCAAACAGCGTTTCAATTGGTTAGTAATTTAATTCCGCGTTCAATTATTGGCGGAATTACGCGGGATTCGGCCATTTTAGAATTCAGCCCGACGATTACTTCTTTGGTTTTGGCCGGCCGGGTTGGTTCGAGTATTGCCTCACAAATCGGGACGATGCGCGTAACCGAACAGATTGACGCGCTGGAAATTATGGGCGTAAATGCGCCGGGCTACTTGATTTTGCCGAAAATAATTGGTGGCGTCACTATGTTTCCGCTGCTAATTATTCTTTCCATTTGCCTATCGTTATTTGGCGGTTATATTGCCGGTTCTGCCTCCGGAGCGGTTTCTTCAAACGATTTTATCATTGGTTTAACAACCGATTTTAACCCGCTTTTTGCCCGTATCGCGCTGATCAAAGCCTTGGTTTTTGCGTTTATCATCACCAGCGTTTCGGCTTATCAGGGTTATTATACTTCGGGTGGTGCGCTGGAAGTTGGGCAGGCCAGCACACGCGGCGTGGTAATGAGCTGTATCATTATCCTTTGTGCCGATTATTTGATAGCCCAGTTGATGTTATGATTGAGATTAAAGATATTAATAAAAGTTTTGGCGATAAGCAGGTTTTAAAAGGTATTTCTGCTGTTTTTAACCAAGGCATGAGCAACCTGATCATTGGCGGCTCGGGTTCCGGGAAAACAACCTTGCTAAAATGTATTGTAGGTTTGCACGAACCCGAAAAAGGCGAAGTGTTGTACAGCAACCAAAATTTTACGGCAATGGATTTCGAGCAGCGCATCCCGATCCGTAAAGAAATTGGCATGTTATTTCAAAATTCGGCTTTGTTTGATTCGATGACGGTGGAAGAAAATATCATTTTTCCATTGAATTTATTCACTGAAATGTCGTTGTCAGAAAAAAGGGACCGCGCTAATTATTGCCTCGACAAAGTGAACCTTAAAAACACCAACAAACTTTTTCCATCCGAGCTTTCGGGCGGGATGAAAAAACGGGTCGGCATTGCCCGCGCCATCACCATGCAGCCCAAATATTTGTTTTGTGATGAACCGAACTCCGGCTTGGACCCAAAAACTTCTATCGTAATTGATGAACTGATTAAAGACATCACCGAAGAAAACAACATCACCACTGTTGTTGTAACCCACGATATGAACTCGGTAATGGGCATTGGCGATAATATTTTGTTTTTGCACAACGGCGAAAAATGGTGGCAAGGCTCCAACAAAGAAATTGCCCACACGGATAACCCTGAACTGAACAGTTTTGTATTTGCCAGCAAATTTATGCAGGCAGCAAAGGAAAAGTTGTAAAAGAGCGGTTAGCCATCAGCTTTCAGCAATCAGTCAATGCAAGTTGACGATAGAAAACCGCTGAAAATTGATTGCTAATAGCTAAATAAATTATAAAAGAGCGGTTAGCAGTCAGTTTTCAGCCATCAGCCACTGCAATGGCGATAGAAAAGCACTGAAAGCTGATGGCTGATAGCTGACAGCTAAACAAAAATGATCCAACTCCTTACCCCACAACATTGGAAAGATTACGAACTGATTGATTGCGGCAACTTTGAAAAACTGGAACGTTTTGGCAACCTGGTTTTAATCCGGCCTGAACCGCAAGCCGTTTGGGGCAAAAGCTTACCAGAAAATGAGTGGCAAAAACAGCATCATATCCGTTTTAAAGGCCGTTCGGCAACTTCGGGCGAATGGTTGAAAAAGAACCAGGCCACACCCGACCGTTGGCACATCGAATACCAAAACCCGGAAGTTTCCATCAAACTACGTCTTGGACTAACTTCTTTTAAACACGTTGGCGTTTTCCCTGAGCAAGCGGTAAACTGGGATTATATTTCTGCCAACATTAAAAAACTAAAAACACCGCAGCCTAAATTTTTAAACCTGTTTGCTTATACTGGTGCGGCTTCGCTGATTGCGCGTGCTGCCGGTGCAGAAGTTACGCATGTGGATTCGATCAAACAAGTGGTTACCTGGGCGAATGAAAATATGCAATTATCCGGGCTAAACAACATTCGCTGGGTGGTGGAAGATGCGCTGAAATTTGTAAAACGCGAACTGAAACGGGGCAACAAATACAACGGCATCATCCTCGATCCGCCAGCTTTTGGCCACGGGCCAAACGGCGAGAAATGGAAACTGGAAGACAATATCCTGGAAATGATGCTGGACGTAGTAAAACTGCTGGACGAGCAGGAACATTTTTTGATCCTCAACACCTATTCGCTTGGTTTTTCTTCGGTAATTGTAGAAAACCTGATCCGTAACGCTTATCCCAAAGCAAAAAACTTAGAAACCGGCGAACTTTATTTACAGGCAACCGCCGGAAGCAAACTGCCTTTAGGCGTTTTCGGCAAGTTTAACAACCTGTAAAAAATGCTGCTAAAAGAAGCATTGCCGCTTTTTCGTGCCGAAAATGAACGGATAGAAAAGCCCGTTTTTTTAATTGATATTGTTATGTTTGATTTTTGGAACCGAAAGTAATCAACCAACGTATGAGAAATTTTTAATTGCTTGTTAATTTCAGGCTGATAAAAACAGTATTGAATTATTTGCAGCACCGCTATCTTTAAAACAAAAATGAACCTTAAAAAAGCCTTATTACATTTAACTTTTGCCTGTACATCGCTCACCATGCTCACCAATTGCAGTGAAAGCAGCACGGCCGGAAAACTATTTGCCGAAACAGGTGTAAAACAAGCAGCCGCGGATACGTCAAACCTAAAAAAAACACCGCCGCCGCCAAAACCAATCGATACAAAACAGTATGATTCGTTGATGAGAAAACTGGCCAACGGCGATACCACCGGAAACTGGCCGGTAAAAAACACGCCTTATCCATTGGCTGGCGCCATTTTGCCTGAGCATCGCATTGTTGCTTTTTACGGAAATTTGTACTCAAAAAGGATGGGGATTTTGGGCGAACTGCCGCCAAACGAAATGCTGCGAAAATTGGATTCTGAAGTAAAAAACTGGGAAAAAGCCGATCCTTCCACGCCTGTCATCCCGGCCTTGCATTATATCGCTATTGTTGCGCAGGGCGATGGTGGCGCCGACGGAAAGTTTCGTTACCGCATGCCTTTTAAACAGATTGATTCGGTTTTGGCCATCGCTAAAAAGCGGGATGCTTTGGTTTTTCTGGATGTGCAGGTTGCTTTGAGCAATATCCGCACAGAATTGCCTTTGTTTGAAAAATACTTGAAAATGCCAAATGTTCATTTTGGAATGGACCCGGAATTTTCGATGAAAAGCGGTGCCAAACCCGGAACAAAAATCGGCACGTATGATGCGGACGATATTAATTTTGCATCCAACTACTTAACCGATTTGGTAAAGAAAAACAACCTCACACCAAAAATCCTGATTGTGCACCGCTTCACCAAAAACATGGTTACCAATTACAAACAAATCAAACTGCACCCAGAAGTGCAACTGGTGATGGACATGGACGGCTGGGGCGAACCAGAACTGAAAAAAGGCACGTACCGCAACCACATCTACAAAGAACCTGTGCAGTTTACCGGCTTTAAATTGTTCTACAAAAACGATTTAAAAAAAGCGCCCAACCATATGATGACACCGGGCGAAGTGCTTGCCTTGAAACCAAAACCGATCTATATCCAGTATCAGTAAAAATAATTTTGTCAATTTTACCTCATTAAAAACAGCATCGCAAATCAAAAGCCTGGTGTTTACGTTGTTAAGGCATGAGTAAGAAAGCAACGTTTGGCGGAGGGTGTTTTTGGTGCACCGAAGCTGTTTTTCAGAATGTAAAAGGCGTGATTAAATCCGTTTCGGGCTATATGGGTGGCGCGGTTAAAAACCCGACTTACGAGCAGGTTTGCAGCGGCAATACCGGCCATGCCGAAGTGATCGAAGTTGAATACGACCCGGCAGTAATTTCTTTTAATGAATTGTTGCTGATCTTTTTCAAAACACATAACCCAACAACTTTAAACCGCCAGGGCAACGATAGCGGCACGCAATACCGTTCAGTCATTTTTTATGCAGATGAAGAACAAAAAGCCGAGGCCGAAGCCATGATCAAACAATTGGATGCGGAAGGTATTTTCGACCAAAAAATTGTAACACAAGTAGTTCCGGCCGAAACTTTTTACAAAGCAGAAGGCTATCACCAAAATTACTTTAACAACAATTCCAACCAGCCTTATTGTGCCTTTGTGATCCAGCCCAAACTGAACAAGTTTATCAAAGAATTTAAAGAGAAAACAACTTTGGCCTATTAAAAACGACACCAATTTTTAGGGGATAAAAGAAGCATTTGTGTAAAAGCAAGTGCTTCTTTTTTTTGTCCTGGAGAAAAGAAATTATTTTTTGCTTTCTTTATGCTTGTAGAAAAAAATACTTTCAATGATCAAACCAAACCTTCATTTGCTGATAATTTTTTGCCTTTGCCTCAGTTTTAATATCAAAGCCCATGCGCAGTCCGACACCGGTAAAGTAAAAAAACAAACTTATATCCAAGTGTATTACTCGCTTACCAATACAGCCGGGACCCTTGGCGGCAAATCTAATTTATCTGTAGAAGTAGGCAAACAATGGAATGTGTTTAGCTTAGGGCTTGACCTGGGCAAAACCACTTTAGAACCCATACACGGCAGGGATACATCGTTTTATTTCGAAGTTAGGCCAAACCTTAATATTTTTCAGCAAGGCAGGTTTACCAATACCCTTACGGTGGGCGTAGGTTATGTTTTTTTTGCCCCCAATAATTTTTTGAGTGAATTGACTTCCGGTATCGAGTACACCGCTTCTGACCGCTTGCACCTAAATGCCAACTTCGGTACATTTTATTATAGCGGAAGATATACGGCAACTTCGGCAACCTTCTTCGGGATATCTGCCTCCTATTATTTTTTGCCTTATAAAAACAGGTCTTCTATCTTTAAGCCGAGATGATTTTTGAATTAATAGTTTCTGTAAATGGATAGTAGCTAATTGTAACCAAAAAACCCGCATACTTCTTTTACCACTAAAATTTCCGCCAACATAACCGCACCTGCTTTTCAGCTTTTTTAATAGCTTTGAAATCCTTGTAAAACAGCAAATGCAATACTGTTTTTAAGGCATAAAAATCATTGATCTGAATGCTAACTGTAGAAAAAATCGGGGGCACTTCCATGACGTCCCTCAAAGATGTGCTTAAAAATATCATCCTGTTTAACCGTACCGGCGATGAGTTGTACAACCGCATTTTTGTGGTTTCGGCTTTTTCGGGCGTTACCAATTTGTTGCTGGAAAACAAAAAAACCGGCGAACCAGGCGTTTACCATTTGATCGCCAATTATCAGGATTTTCATGCTGCACTGAACGACCTGATTATCAAACTTCAAACCATTAATAAAAATTATGTTGATTTAGGTTTGGATTTGGCCGCTGCCGATCAGTTTATCGAAAAACGTGTCCGCGATGCGCAAAAATATTTAGAAAACTTGGTCAATATTCTGGCTTCGGGTTATGTAAGCGAGGAAGGGATTTTGCAGGCTGCACGCGAAATTTTGGCTTCCATCGGCGAAACGCATTCGGCTTTTAACTTTACCAACATCCTGCAAAACAACCGCATCAATGCTACTTGTATTGATTTAAGCGG
>NZ_CALMAT010000038.1:3781-8538 GCF_937859865.1 uncultured Mucilaginibacter sp. | reverse complement strand
TCCCTGCGGTCGAGATGACAACATAAGGTGATGCTTCTTTTATCACTATAAAATCATCAAACTTTCTCGCCAAAACTTAAATCGCCGGCATCGCCTAAGCCCGGAATAATGTACGAATAACTGTTCATTTCCTGATCCACCGAACCAACCCAAATGTGCGCTTCGGGCAAGTTTTCCTGCACGTATTTTAAACCGGCAGCGCTGGCAATAACGGCAGCAATATGCAGTTCTTTTAATTGGTACTTTTCCTGCAAACGCTTGCAAACCTGCACTATACTTTGTCCGCTGGCTAGCATGGTATCGCATAAAATCACTACTTGTCCGTCTAAATTCGGACTCGAAATATGTTCTAACTGAATGGTAAAATCGTGGTTTACATCCGTTTTGCGATAAGCCGTAATAAAAGCCGAGGCCGAGCGGTCAAAAAAGTTTAAAAAGCCTTGGTGAAAAGGCAAACCGGCACGTAAAATGGTGGCTAAAACTGGCTGTGCCAAAGGTAAATTTACCTGTGCGATACCGAGTGGCGTTTTTACTTCTGTTTGCTGATATTCCAACGTTTTGCTGATCTCGTAAGCCAGAATCTCTCCCAAACGCGTTTGGTTATAGCGGAAACGCTGCGGGTTTTGCTGCGTGTGCACATTGCGCATTTCGGCAATAAAGCGATTAGCTACCGAATTGGTTTGATCGAGCTGGAAAATCATGCAGCGAAAATAATGCTTTTTTTATGGGATAAAATTTAGGCCGATAAAAGAAGTATTCTGCTTTGTCATCTCGAACAAAGTGAGAGATCTTCTTTAAAGTGAAAGATAAACATTGTTGTTCGATGAACATCTCTCACTTCGTTCGGGACGACAAAATAAAAATCCTGACAAAAAACAAACATCAAAAGCTATACTTTTTAGCATTTCAAACACAAAAACCGTACTTTTATCTTCTCAATGGATTTCAAATTAACCTCTCAATACAAACCTTCCGGCGATCAGCCGGAAGCCATCCGCCAGTTGGTGCAAGGCGTAGAAAGCGGCGACAATTACCAGACTTTGCTGGGCGTAACCGGTTCGGGCAAAACATTTAGTATTGCAAATGTGATTCAGGAAACACAAAAACCAACGCTGGTTTTAAGTCATAACAAAACGTTGGCTGCCCAACTTTACGGCGAATTCAAGCAGTTTTTTCCGGAGAATGCGGTCAACTATTTTGTTTCCTACTACGATTATTACCAGCCGGAAGCGTTCATTCCCTCCTCCAATACGTACATTGAAAAGGATTTGCAGATTAATGAAGAAATTGAAAAATTGCGTTTGCGCACCACTTCTGCGTTGATGTCTGGCCGCCGTGATATCATCGTGGTTTCGTCCATTTCCTGCATTTACGGTATGGGAAACCCGGAAGATTTTTCCAATTCTGTTTTCCGTTTTGCGGTTGGAACACGGATTACGCGGAATGCTTTTTTGCACCGTTTGGTGGAAATTCTTTATGCAAGAACAACAGCCGATTTTAAACGCGGGACTTTCCGGGTAAAAGGCGATGTGGTGGAGATTTATCCGGCTTATCTGGATTATGCTTACCGCATCAATTTTTACGGTGATGACATTGAAGAACTGAGCACTTTTGATGTTTCTAACGGAAAAACCATCGAAAAGATGGAGAACATGGTTGTTTTTCCGGCAAATTTATATGTCGCGCCGCGCGAACGTTTCCAGCAATCTGTTTGGGCCATTCAGGAAGAACTGGAAATGCGCAAAAAGCAGTTTATTGGCGATGGGCGTTTTTTGGAAGCCAAACGTTTGGAAGAACGGGTGAATTATGATCTAGAAATGATCCGCGAACTGGGTTATTGCTCCGGCATCGAAAATTATTCGCGCTTTTTTGACGGACGGAAACCAGGCATGCGGCCTTTTTGTTTGTTGGATTATTTCCCGCAGGATTATTTAATGGTGATTGATGAAAGCCATGTTACCGTTCCGCAAATCCGGGCGATGTATGGCGGCGACCGTTCCCGCAAAATCTCTTTGGTTGAATATGGTTTCCGTTTGCCTGCGGCGATGGATAACCGTCCGCTAAATTTTCAGGAATTTGAACGATTGGCGCCGCAAACCATTTATGTAAGCGCAACGCCTGGCGATTTTGAACTGGAAAAATCAGAAGGCGTGGTGATTGAACAGGTAATCAGGCCAACAGGATTATTAGATCCGGTGATTGAAGTCCGGCCGGTGATTAACCAGGTGGATGACTTGCTGGAAGAAGTTGACCAAACCATTAAAAAAGGCGACCGGATTTTGGTAACCACTTTGACTAAACGCATGGCCGAAGAACTGGCCAAATACATGGATCGCCTCAACATTAAATGCCGTTACATCCATTCCGAAGTAAAAACGCTGGAACGGGTGGAGATTTTGCGCGGTTTGCGTTTAGGCGAATTTGATGTTTTGATCGGTATCAATCTTTTGCGCGAAGGTTTGGATTTGCCAGAAGTTTCGCTGGTGGCCATTTTGGACGCCGATAAAGAAGGCTTTTTACGCTCAGAACGTTCTTTAATCCAAACGATTGGCCGTGCTGCGCGAAATGACCGCGGACGGGTAATTATGTATGCTGATAAAATTACAGATTCTATGCAGATCACGATCGACGAAACCAACCGCCGCCGCGACAAGCAAATTCAATACAATTTAGAACATGGCATTGTACCGAAAACGGTTGGTAAATCGCGCGAAGCAATCATCGAACAAACTTCTGTGATGGATTTTAAAGGCGGCGTGCAGCAAGCTTATGTAGAACAGGATGTTGCCGATAACATTGCTGCCGACCCGATTGTGCAATACATGAGCAAACCGGAATTGAAAAAAGCCATCGAGAACACTAAAAAAGAGATGCTAAAAGCAGCAAAAGATATGGATTTCCTCGGCGCTGCCAAACTACGCGACGAAATGTTTGCGTTGGAAAAAATGATGACGGAGAAATTTTAAGGTGATAAAAGAAGTATGATGCTTCTTTTATCACCAGATTCTTTGTACTTCATATTGGTCAAACCATTCATCAGAACTTACAATTGGAATTTGTTCAATGTTAGCTTGGGCAATTAACAACCGGTCAAAAGGGTCTCTGTGGTGCAGTGGCAACTGTTGGGTTTGGTAAATGTGAGGTAAGGAAATGTCTAATAATTCTGCATCAAAAGAATTTAAAAAGCTTTCAATGAATACACTAAGGGCTTGGTCTAAATCCAACTTGCCTGTTTTAACTTTTATCGCTAATTCCCAAACAGAAATTTGGCTTATATAAAGAACTGGTTCTGCAAGTATAATTTTTAGTGCTTTTGCAGATAATTTCGGATTATTTCTTTCCATCCAAATTATAACGTGTGTGTCCAGTAGTAACGGCACTACAAATAGTTTTTAAACTCTTCCGGCGTTTCATTAAAATCATCTGCCATCCAAATTTTGCCTTCTAACCTTCCCAAATTTTTTCGACGTTTTTCCGTTATGGCAGCCATATCAACAGGTTCCAACTCTTGCTTCTTCAACAAAGAATCAACCATAGCCTCAACTTCTTTCTGCTTATCCAAAGGCAAACGTTTAATTTTTTCTAAAATATCCATAACCAAATATTTACTGTAACAAATATAACGAAAAACAATAGTTGCAATCAATTTGATAAAGCAAGGTTAAATTTTAATTTTGATTGCGATAAGTTCAAACCTTTTTTCCGTTAAACTTTTATATTTGTATCCCATATCCAAATCAACATGTTGCTTATCCGTTTTTTAATCATATTCATTTGCATTTTGTATTTGCTTCGGATGTTGGGCCGGATGTTGTTGCCCGCTTTGTTTCGAAGTGTGGTGAACAAAGCACAAGCCCAACAAGCCAGCGCACAACAAAGCGCGCCGCGCGGTCCGAAAGAAGGCACGTTAAAAGTTGATTATATTCCGCCCAACGTTTACAAAAGCGCCATTCCGAAAACAGAAGGCGAGTTTGTACGATACGAAGAAGTCAAATAATCCTGCGGCAAATGATCCCGAAAGAAGTATTTAACCGCCGCCATTTTGGCACGCCGGAAGTGGTTTCGCTTATCGTTATCAATTACATTGTTACCGTGGTTGATATCCAGGCGTTTGCCATGTGTACCACCATTAAATGGTATTTTTGGCTGGTGTTGGTACTTTTAGCCGCTTATAATTTTTACCGCATCCGCAGAAACCCCGAAGAGTTTGACCGTAAAACTTTGATTGCTTATGGCGTTAGCTGGATACTTCTTTTAGCGGTGTTTTTTCTGCTTCGTACCAAAGCGCAACCTTGTTAATCAAACCAAACTGGATTATTCTCCAACCTCAATCCTGATTCCTCCAAACAAATTGCGTTAATTTTTTAATTTGATAAACGCTGCCCGAAATTTATACCGCATTTTTATTAAATTTCAGTAGGTTTGGGATTCATACAATTTTTAATTTTAGATGAATAACTGGTTCAAGCAAAATGGCGTTCACTTCGCTGTCGCGGGCTTATTTTTTGCCATCTGTTTCTTTTATTTTACGCCTGCATTTCAAGGGAAAGTTTTGGTGCAAAGCGATGTAACGCAAGCGCAAGGCATACAAAAAGAAATCATGGACGTACGCGCCAAAACCGGAAAAGCACCGCTTTGGACCAACCAGGTTTTTGGCGGGATGCCAGCTTACCAAATCTGGGCTTTTTATCCGGCCAACATTACCACGTATGTAATTTCTGCCTTAAAAACAGTATTCCCAAACCCAATTGATACCG
>NZ_CALMAT010000038.1:0-3771 GCF_937859865.1 uncultured Mucilaginibacter sp. | reverse complement strand
GTTTTACTATCGCTTTTTGGCGCCTATTTATTGTTTTGCGTGCTGCGGTTAAACCCCTGGCTGGCCGCTGCAGGTGCTATTGCGTTTACTTTTTCGTCGTACAATTTTATTTTGCTGCACGCCGGGCATTCTAACCAAGCTTATGCCATTACTTTTTTTGCACCTATTTTGGCCGGTATCATTCTCACTTTACGCGGAAAATATTGGCTCGGTGCTGTTTTAACCGCCTTTTTTTTGGCGATGGAAATACGCTCCAATCATATCCAGATGGCGTATTATTTGATGATTTCGCTGTTGATTTTGGTTGGGATCGAATTGTATCATGCCATTAAAAACAAAACTACGGTTGCTTTTATCCGGTCGATGGCCTGGCTTTCTGTTGCAACTTTAATTGCTGTGATGATCAACGCTTCCTTATTATGGACAACATATGAATACGGAAAGGAATCTACCCGAGGAAAATCGAACTTGACACAACCAGTTGCTGCTGGTTCAACAACTGGCTTAGATAAAGAATATGCTTATGGATGGAGCCAGGGTGTTGGCGAATGTATTACGTTTCTAATTCCAGATACTTATGGAGGCGAATCGGCGGGTGGTACATTAAAAGCGGATTCTAAAGTTGCACAAGCTTTACTGGCAAAAGGCGTACCGGAAGATCAGGCAACAGGTTTTGCTGCACAACTACCAACTTATTGGGGGGCGAAACCAAGTACTGCGGGTCCTTGGTATTTTGGTGCAGGCATTTGCTTTCTGTTTGTTTTTGGCTTACTGATTATCCGAAACCGTATTAAATGGTGGCTGCTGGCAACCGTAATTTTAAGCATGCTACTTTCATTCGGTAAAAACTTTACGCTGGTTTCCGATTTGTTTTTCAATTATTTTCCACTTTATAACAAGTTCCGCGCGGTCGAATCTATTTTGGTTTTGACGCAACTGGCTTTCCCAATCCTTGGTTTTTTAGCGATAAAAGAAGTATTGCAAGCAAAAGACAAAGCTTTTATCCTGAAAAAACTTCTCCTCGCCTTGTACATCACCGGCGGAATTACGCTGCTGGTTGCTGCGCTGCCATCGCTGTTTTTTAGTTTTAAAAGTACAACTGCTGATGAATCTTTAATTGCACAATTAACGCAAGCATTTCAGGGCGACAGTGCTTTTGCCAATTCCATCGTGAACAATGCTTTGGTGCAAGACCGTATTGGTTTGGCGCGTGCCGATGCCATCCGTTCCTTAATTTTTGTGCTGCTTACTTTTGGTGTTTTATGGGCGTTCATTAAACAAAAAATCAACCTGCAAATTACTTCGCTGCTGATTCTGGCGGTTACTTTGGTTGATCTTTGGTCGGTAGATAAGCGTTATTTAAAAGACGAAAGCTTTCAGCCTAAAGAAGATGCGATGCAAGTGCGTACGCCGCGCGAAGTTGACCAATTTATTATGCGCGACACTGATCCGGATTTCCGTGTGTTGGATTTGACGATTGATCCTTTTGCCAACGCTTCCACTTCTTATTTCCACAAAACTTTGGGCGGTTATCACGCCGCTAAATTGAAGCGTTTCCAGGAATTGATTGATAACCAATTTACCAAAAGCATTAACCCAGACGTTTTGGACATGCTGAACACGAAATATGTAATTACGGCCGACCCAAAATCGCAAACTGCTGGTATGAAAGCCAATGCAACGGCTTGCGGACATGCCTGGTTTGTAAAAAAAGTTCGTTTTGCGGATAATGCCGATCAGGAAATGCAGGCAATCAGCAGTTTCGATCCGAAGAATGAAGCTATTGTGGACATAAAATATCAATCATACATCAACACCAAACAAAATGCGATAGACGAAAACGGAAAAATAACGCTTACCAGTTATGCACCCGAGCATTTGGTTTATCAAAGCGGCTCGACCACCAACCAGGTTGCTGTTTTTTCGGAAATTTATTACGATAAAGGCTGGAAAATGCTGATTGACGGAAAGGAAAGCCCATATTTCCGTGCCGATTACTTATTGCGTGCCGCACAAATCCCGGTAGGAAACCATAAAATTGAGTTTATCTTCCACCCAAATTCTTATTACACCGGCGAAGCGATTTCTACGGCCGGTTCTATTTTGCTGGTGTTGGCTTTTGGCGGTTATGTTTTTGCAGAAAGCAGGAAAAAAAGGGTGGTAAAAACAGTATAGAACTATTAGTTTATCAAAAAGGCGAAGCTAAAACATCTTCGCCTTTTTTGTTCCTAATCATTCGTCCTGCGATATTTCAACCAATAAAATCCCAAATTAAAAGCAATCACAAAATGGTTTAAAACCGTGGGCAGCAAACCGTAATGCTTCCGCATAATAGCAAAACGCTCCAACAAACTCTGCCGGTGTTTCTTTTTCGACATCCCGCCAACCAAATATTTCGCCACATATTGGTGCACGTTTACAATCTTCCGTGCTTTTTTTGCCGCTGTTAAAATCCAATCAATATCCGCGCTTAACTGATATTTTAGATCATAAGGTTCAGCTAAATTTCTGCGGATAAAAATTGCCTGATGGCTTACGCTCATGCCATATTTAAAATCTTTCCAGGTGAAATTTTCAGGAGATTTATGCCGGCGCTGGCCCAAACTTTGCAATTGTTCGTTGACCATCTCCGTTTCGCCGTAATAAATATCGGCATCCGGTGCTGTTGCAAATACTGTTTTTACCGTATCTTTTTCATAAAATTCATCGCCCGAATTCATAAAAACAACGTAACCGCCTTTTGCCAAAGCCAAACCTTTGTTCATCGCATCATAAATTCCTGCATCTTTTTCGCTGATAAAAACAGCCAAACGTTCACGATATTTTTCAATAATCTTAACAGTTCCGTCGGTTGATTTTCCATCAACCACCAAATATTCGATGTTTGGATAAGTTTGATTGAGAACCGAAAGCATCGTTCGCTCCACATCTTTTGCATTGTTAAATACAACCGTAATCACACTTAAAATCGGCTTATCCATTTGGCAACAAGCTTTTGTATAATTCGATATGTTTTTGGGCGATCACTTCTGCTGAAAACTTTTGCATCACCGTTTCCCTGGCGTTTTTTCGCAATACTTCTTTTACCGGGTAATTTATGATCCATTCCATTCCTTGGCAAAAACTTTCGGATGATTTATATTCGGCCAAAAAACCGTTGTGTTCATGCTGCACCATATTTGGGATGCCGCCGGTCGTAAAAGCAATTACCGGTGTGCCGCAAGCCAAGCTTTCCATCACGGTATAAGGCAAATTATCTTCCAGCGAAGGAATCAAAAAAGCATCGGCGGCGGCATAACAGGCAGCCAGTTTTTCATCTTCGCTGATGGTTCCCAAAAACATGGTTTTAAACGGAAAAGCGGGAACATCTTCGGTATTCCGGTTTCCGAAAACCACCAATTCTATATTTTCTGCGGCGATGCTTCTTTTAGCAGCTAAAAGTTCGAGGCTTTCTAAAAGATAAGCTGCGCCTTTGTGCGAATCTTTTTTGGAAGGCATAAATCCGGTCAGGAAAATGAATTTATCTTTTGGCAAACCTAATTTTGCCCTTGCTTCTTGTTGGTTTTGAAGTTGAAAAACATTTGTTTCCAACGTGTTCGGAATTCTGGTAACTTGCTTTCCTTTCATCAAACTACTTCGCAAAACCGAATTTTTCATCCAACTGCTTGGCGCAATAATCTGAAATTGCAATTGTTGATAAGCTGCATTTTTTTGTTTCCAGATTTTGTGCGATTGATCGTTCGAGTTTGCATCAACCAAAACCGGACAATT
>NZ_CALMAT010000037.1 GCF_937859865.1 uncultured Mucilaginibacter sp. | reverse complement strand
ACATTTTTTGAAAACTCACGGATGAGGTACGAGCCGGGTGCCCAAACCGGCATAATCAGTTCAAGCTGATCCTCATTGATGCTGCTGATTTCCATTTGCATTTCAACATAATGTGCCTGTGGTTCGGTAAAAGAAATTTGGAAACGGATATGCGTTTGGCCGGTCTTCTCGCTCATAATGGGTTTAAATAATTACAATGCTAAAAGAAGCATTAGGTTTTATTTTAGCTTTTAATTGCGATGATTTTACGCTTGCCAAAGTTGTAAAATGGTTGATACAGGTAAACAATATATAGCTTTAACTTTTAGTTTTACAAGCCTGAATGTTGGGGATATTGCCGGAAAGCAATCAGCAAAAAGATTATAAATAACCATACTGTTTTTACCGTATAAAAATTAAGAAAGCAGTAGATTGTTATATTTACAGCCAATCCTTGTTGCGGCAGGGGAAAGAAGCGATCAATGAAGCCAAAATACATTATTTATCCATTACTGATTTTACTGATCGGTTACCTTATTTACAACAAATATTACGGTGCAAGCGCAAAAGATAAAAAGATCGAACCGGCATCGGGCAAAGGCGGCAAAAAGCTGAACAAGCCAGTCCCGGTTAATTTGATGATCGTAAAAGATACCGTTTTTAGCAACGCCATTGATATTACCGGAACGATAGATGCCAACGAACAGGTTGACCTGCGCAGCGAAACGGCCGGCAACATCACCAATATTTATTTTAAGGAAGGCACACACGTGAGCAAAGGGCAGTTATTGGTTACGGTTTATAATAAAGACCAAGTTGCTTCGCTAAAATCAACGCAGGTACAAATAAAATTGGCCGAACAATTAGAATACCGTAACCGGATTTTACTGCAAAAAGAAGCCGTAAGCCGAGAAGAATACGATACTTCGCTGTCTAACTTAAACGTATTGAAAGCCCAGGCCGATCTGGTGCGTGCACAAATAGCCAAAACAGAAGTACGGGCGCCATTTTCGGGCGTTATTGGTTTGCGCAATATCAGTCCGGGCGGTTACCTTTCGCCAACCAGTTCGATTGCTACTTTGGTGAATATTGACCCGGCAAAAATTACGTTTGCCGTTCCCGAACGTTATTTAGGGTTGATTAAAACTGGCAGTAAAATCCATTTTAACATAGAAAGTTCGCGGGATAATTTTACAGGAACAGTTTATGCGATAGAACCAAATTTGGATTTAACTTCGCGTACCATCACCATTCGCGCAAAATCCCCTAACCCGAAAGGTTTGTTACGAGCCGGAAGTTTTGCCAAGATCAATCTAACCTTAGAACAAATCCCGAAAACGATTTTAGTGCCTACAGAATGTGTGATCCCGGATATTAAAAGCAGTAAGGTTTTTGTGGCATCAAAAGGGGTAGCCGTTTCCAGGGATGTAAAAACGGATGTGCGCACGGCAACCAAAATCCAGATTGTTGACGGTTTAAAACCCGGCGACAGTTTAATTGTAACCGGTATTATCCAGTTAAGGCCAAAAGTGCCGTTGAAAATTGTTAAAGTTATCCATTAAAATTCTATGAGTTTATCCTCAACCAGTATAAAAAGGCCGGTTTTAACAACCGTGATGTCTGTTGCTATCGTGGTTTTCGGTATCATTGGCTACAAGTTTTTAGGAACGCGTGATTTTCCTTCGGTTGATCCGCCGATCATTTCTGTTTCTACCAATTATTCAGGCGCCAATTCGGATGTTATCGAATCGCAGATCACCGAACCGCTGGAGAAAGTAATCAACGGTATTCCGGGCATCCGTAACATTTCTTCCACCAGTTCTGTCGGTTCAAGTAACATTACGGTAGAATTTAACTTGGATGCAGATTTGGAAACGGCAGCCAATGATGTACGCGATAAGGTTTCGCAAGCGCAGCGGCAGTTGCCGCAAGATATTGATGCGCCGCCGGTAGTAACCAAAGCCGATGCCAATGCTGACAACATCATCACGATTACGGTAAGCAGCAACACGCGCAACATTTTGCAAATTGATGATTATGCCGAAAACGTGTTGCAGGAAGCTTTGCAGACTATTCCGGGCGTAAGTGCGGTGAACGTGCAGGGGCAACGCCAGTATGCCATGCGTTTGTGGATAGACCCGAATAAATTAGCGGCGTATAAACTGGCTGCTACGGATATTCAAAATGCTTTGGCACAGGAAAACGTGGAACTTCCGGCAGGAAAAATTGAAGGCAATAATACCGAACTGGCCGTACGTGCCTTAGGAAAATTAAGTACCGAAAAGGATTTTAATAACATGATTATCCGGGCAGACAGCAACCGGGTGATCCATTTAAGTGATGTGGGATACGCTATTTTGGGTGCCGCAAACGAAGAAACAGCGCTAAACGAATCTGGCATTCCGGAGGTTGGTTTGGCCATTGTGCCGCAGCCGGGTGCCAACTATGTACAAATTGCCAAAGATTTTTACAAGCGTTTGGCTCAGGTAAAAAAAGATTTGCCGCCCGATATTAAAGTAGAAGTTGCGCTGGACAACACGCGTTTTATCAACCAATCCATCGAAGAAGTGCAGGAAACATTACTGGTGTCATTCGTGCTGGTGGTGATCATCATTTACTTGTTTTTCCGTGATTGGCTGATCGCTTTCCGGCCGCTCATTGATATCCCGGTTTCGCTCATCGGTGCTTTTTTTATCATGTATATTTTTGGTTTCTCCATCAATATACTTACACTTTTAGGAATCGTACTCGCAACTGGTTTGGTGGTGGATGACGGGATTGTGGTAACCGAAAATATTTATAAAAAAGTTGAAGAGGGCATGGACATCCGCAAAGCTGCTTTCGAAGGTTCCGAAGAAATTTTCTTTGCGGTGATTTCTACCTCGGTTACGTTGGCGGCTGTGTTTTTACCGATTGTTTTTTTACAAGGTTTTACCGGAAGGCTTTTTCGGGAGTTTGCCGTCGTCGTTGCCGGTGCGG
The DNA here is from genome assembly GCF_937859865.1 of uncultured Mucilaginibacter sp. Classification (GTDB taxonomy): domain Bacteria; phylum Bacteroidota; class Bacteroidia; order Sphingobacteriales; family Sphingobacteriaceae; genus Mucilaginibacter_A. The sequence goes on along the minus strand of NZ_CALMAT010000037.1, from coordinate 23,003 downwards.
TGTTGATTTCGGCTTTCGTTTCGTTGTCGCTTACGCCGATGCTTAACGTCAAACTAATCCGCAAAAACCAAAAGAAATCCAAGTTTTACGAAAAGACCGAACCTTTTTTTGTGAACATGACGAACTCTTACACCAGTTCACTCATCAATTTTATGAAGCGAAAGTGGATTTCCGCTGTCATTCTGGTTGGTTCCCTGGTTATTGTCGGCGTACTGTTTAAAATTACGCCTTCGGAATTGGCCCCGCTGGACGATCGTAGTTTGCTGCGCTTTACCGTATTGGGGCAAGAAGGCGCTTCCTACGAATACATGACGCGTTACATGAACCGAGTTTCGCAGTTTGTGGAAGATTCTATCCCCGAAAAAAACATTAATATTTCTGTTATTTCTCCGGGTTCCAGTATCAATTCAGGTTTTGGGCGGATCGGATTGGTAAACCCTGACCAGCGTGTTCGCACCCAACAGCAAATTGCCGATTACATGACCAAAAACTTAGCGCGTTTTCCGGATGCAAAAACTTTCGTTATCCAGGAGCAAACTATCAGCGGCGGCGGCAGCGGCGCGCGTACTTCTTTGCCGGTGCAGTTTGTTATCCAAAATCAGGATTTTGAAAAGCTTAGGAAAGTGTTGCCCGATTTTATGGCCGAAGCAAATAAAAGCCCGATTTTTCAAGGCGTGGATGTAAACCTGAAATTTACCAAGCCACAACTTTCCATCACCACTGATCGCGACCGCGCTCGTGATTTGGGTGTTTCTGTGGCCGATATTGCCCGCACGCTACAGTTGTATTACAGCGCCGGCCGTTTGGATTACTTCCTTATTAGTGGAAAACAATACCAGGTGATTGCGCAGGTTGACCGCTCCAACCGTGACCAGCCGCTCGATCTTACATCCATTTATGTACGCAGTTCAACGGGCGCGTTGATTCAGTTGGACAATGTAGTACACGTAACCGAAAGTTCTACGCCGCCTTCTATTTATCACTTTAACCGCTTTAAATCGGCCACGGTACAGGCAGGTTTGGCGCCGGGACATACCATTGGCGAAGGGATTAAAGAAATGCAGCGTATTGCCAAAGGCCGATTGGATGAAAGTTTCAGTTCTGATTTGGCCGGGCCGTCGCGCGATTTTGCCGAAGGTTCATCCAATATTTTGTATGCCTTTGCTTTCGCGTTGTTGCTGATCTATATGGTTCTGGCCGCACAGTTTGAAAGCTTTATTGACCCTTTTGTGGTGATGCTCACCGTTCCGCTGGCTATTGCCGGCGCATTTTTATCACTCTGGCTGTTTAACCAGACTTTAAATATTTTTAGCGAAATCGGCATGATCACCTTGGTTGGTTTGGTAACGAAAAATGGGATTTTGATTGTAGAATTTGCCAACCAGCGGATGGAATCTGCCGGTTTAAACAAATTTGACGCGGTAGTGGAAGCGGCAACTTCTCGTTTGCGCCCCATTTTAATGACGAGTTTAGCGGTAGTTCTGGGTTCCGTTCCGATCGCTTTTGCTTTGGGTGCCGGTGCAAAAAGCCGGGTTTCGCTCGGGATTGTAATTATGGGCGGGATGATGTTTTCATTGGTGTTAACCTTGTATGTCATCCCGGTGATGTTTACCGTTTTTTCTGCCAAAGTAAAACACAACCCGGATGATGAACCTGTGCCAACAGAAAAAAACCAGGAACCATTACTGCTGCCGGAACATCAAATTTAACAATAATGAAGAAATTAATACCGATACTTCTTTTATGCCTGTTTTTTTTGGTTCCCGGTTTATTTGCACAACAGCAGCAATCACAATCACAACAACAGGCACCGCTGCTTACTTTAGAAAATGCCGTTAGCATTGCCTTGCAAAACAACTACAACATCAGGCTGGCAAAAAACAATACCACTATTGCAACCACCAATGTAACGTTGGGCAATGCCGGTTTTTTACCGGTGCTGGCGGCCGGTGCAAGCACTAACAGCAGTATTTTGGACATCAACCAAACCCGGACAGACGGAACGATCAACAAGTTGAACAAACTCCATAATTCAAGTTATACTTACGGCCCTAACATCAATTGGACCATTTTTGATGGGTTTGCCATGTTTGCCAATTACGATCAGTTAAAAGAGTTAAACAAAAGGAGTGAGGCTTACCAACGCGATACGATACAAAGTACGCTGGCCAACGTGATTTCGACTTATTATAACCTGATTAACCAGAACCAGCAAATTATATCCTTAAAAGGAGCAATCGCAATTTCACGTCTTCAATTGCGGTTTGCTACCGATAAATATAATGTTGGCCGTGCCTCCAAACTGGATGTTTTAAACGCACAAGTTAATTTTAATACCGATACGGCTGCTTTGCTTACCCAAATCCAGCAATTTAACACAACCAAAATCAGCCTCAACCAGTTGCTGGTCCGTAAATTAAATGAAGATTTTTCTGTTCCGGATACGATCAATATCCAAAGCCAAATTTCTTTAAACGAATTGATTAACCAGGCACACGCTGCCAACCCGGCTATTTTGGCTGCCCAAATCAACAAAAGGCTGACAGAAATATCCCTGCGGCAGGTAAGGTCCATCCGTTACCCGATAGTTGGGGTAAATGGCGGCTATGGCATTAGCAATAGTAAAACGCCGGCCGGTTTTACGCGGGTACAAAATACAAAAGGCTTTAATTATGGTTTAACGGCGAGCGTAAATATTTTTGATGGTTTTAACCAAGTCCGGCGAGAGCGTGTGGCAAAATTGCAGATTAACAGTGCGGATATCCGCAGCAGTTTGGTACAACAGCAGGTTGAATCCCAAATCAACTCTTTGTACCTTAATTATTTATCCGGCTTAGATTTGATACGGTTAGAACAATCAAACGTAGAAATTGCCAAACGGAACCTCGATATTTCACTGGATAAGTACCGGCTGGGAAACATCACGCCGTTGGAAGTAAGGGAAGCGCAAAGGAACTATCTGGATGCACAAACCCGTTTTTTTAACGACCAGTACCAAACCAAACTGGCAGAAGTAAGTTTAAAGGAGATTACCGGAAACATCAGTTTAAAATAAAATTTTTAATAATTGGACTTGTTATTGCATAGATAATTACATATTTTTAAACGAAGTTAATCCTATGCCGAACCCAAAATACGAATTGTGTTTATTAATTGATGACAATTACATTGATAACATGATCAACCGAAAAATTATTGAGAATGAATTTTTTGCAAAAAAAGTAATCGTAAAAGAATCGGCAGAAGAAGCGCTTGAAGAGTTGAGAAACGGGCTTTATACACCGGACATTATCTTTTTGGATGTGCGGATGCCACAAATGAATGCTTACGAATTTTTGAAAGAATACGATAAACTCAAAGTAAACAGCACCCATCCGGCCATGATTTATATTTTAACTTCATCGCTTGACCCTTTTGACCACCGCAAAGTGATGGAAAGCCCCTACGTAACCCAGTTTTTATACAAACCACTTACCCAACAAAAGCTGGAAGAAATCAATCTATGATTTTAGTTGCAGACAGTGGGTCAACCAAAACAGACTGGATATTAACAGAACCGAGCAAACCGCAGCAGGAGTTTAAAACAGCGGGCATCAACCCGTTTTTTTTATCAGACAAAGAGATCCAAAAAGTGATTGGCAAACAGGAAAAACTGCTTGCCCAGGCCGAAAATGTAAAAGAAATTTATTATTTCGGCGCGGGTTGCTCCAGCCCGGACAAGCGTGAAGTAGTTTCCAACGTACTAAGCCAACTGTTTAAAAACGCTTACGTAAGTGTAGACAGCGATTTGCTGGGTTCCGCTTATGCTACTTGCGGCACCGAAACCGGTTTGTGCTGCATTATGGGCACAGGTTCTAACATCACTTATTTTGATGGCGAAAATATTTTTGACGGCAAACATGGCTTGGGTTATATTTTGGGCGATGAAGGCTCCGGAAGTTATTTCGGAAAAAAGCTGGTAACCGATTATTTGTACGGCCGGATGCCTGAAGCCGAAAGCTGTTTGTTTAACAAAAAATATGCGCTTACCAAAGAGAGCGTGATTAACCAGGTTTACCACAAGCCCGGCGCCAATTATTTCTTGGCCACTTTTGCGACTTTTTTGGGCGAAATAAAAATGGGCTGTTATGGCAAAACTTTGATTTTTGACGGCTTGACCGAGTTTGTAAACACCAACATCAAGTGTTACCCAGAATATAAAAACCTGAAATGCCATTTTGTAGGTTCTGTTGGCTGGCATTTAAAGGATGAACTGCAGGAAATATGTGCCGAGCACGAAGTTAAAGTTGGGAAAATTATGAAACACCCCATCCACGATTTGGTTAATTTTCTCCTCAACCGCGAATAATACCTGATACTTCTTTTACCGGCATTTTTTTAGTGTGGCCGGCTTCGGTAATTTTTTTTACTGATAAAAACAGTATCGCCGCAGCCAGTAAAATTACGGGTGTATCAATGGGGCAATCCACATCAGGGTCTCCGCAAGGCGTTCCCGGCCCTTGGGCTTTTACTTGTACAATAGCCATCAGCAACAACAAAAATGTTGCTGATAAAAAGATACAGATTCTTTTAAGCTTCATGTTATCAAAAATAACAATTTAATGTTCATTTTCCCAATGCTTCTTTTACCGGTATAAATTGGTTAAAGTTTGATAGATTTTGTTCATGCTTCTTTTACCGGCACAAATTTGTCGAAGTTTGATAAATTTTACCAATGCTTCTTTTACCTGCATAAATTGGTCAAAGTTTGATGAATTTGGTTTGGCCAATTACTTTTTTAGAAGCATCAGTCAGTTCGACTACATAAATCCCGGGCTTTAACTGGGCAATTTCAATCCGCGGTGCATTACTGCCGTTTACCGTTGTTTTCAAAACCAAATTACCGCTCATGCTGGTGATCCTGATTTCGCCCAAACCTTTAAATGGTTGTGTATTGTTAACCTGAATGTAAGCGAAAGCCGGGTTCGGGTAAACATAAAATGCGGATGCGCTAAGCACATTAAAGTTGATTTTTACAGGATCAGAATATAAGCTGCTGCTTTCTAAAACGGTTTGTTTTAAGCGGTAAACCAGATTTCCGTTATCGGCATAATTATCGGTATAAGTATAAGCGCCGCTGTTGTTGGAAGCAAGTGCCGCAACCGCTACAAATGTTTTTCCGCCGTCCGTGCTTTTTTCTATGATAAAAGAAGTATAGTTGGCTTCATTCCTGGTTGTCCAGTTTAAAACAACGCTGCGGCTCGAAATTTTTCCGGTAAAATTTACCAATTTGTAGGCACCGGCCGCATTCAATTTAAACACCAATTCTAAACGGTTTGCACCTAAAGTAGAAGTATCAGAACGGTTTATGCTGAAGTTGTAAGGGTTGATTGGCGTTAGTTGTACCGAATCTTTGAGGTGATGATCAATTACATAAATAGTGTATTTGGGCGCGATATTGGCCATATCGGTAATCTTTAGCTGTTGGTTGGCAGTAGAAGTAGCATCTACAAAAAGCTTAATGCGCATATCGGCATTTACGGTTGGCATTTTGTTGATGGCCAAACGGCGGTTATCGGCAGAGTAGCTGGAGAGGTAAACACTGGGCGTCATCCCGTCCATATCGGCGGCATCGTCTTTATCGTAATTGGCAATCCCGTTTTTGTTGAAAAACAAGCCTATGCCATCGTAATTGATACTGTCTGTCCGCAATTGCAACATTAAGCTTGATTGAATGCCGGGAGCAAGGTTTAAGTTGCTGTTGGTTGGCCCGCCCATAATATTGGGTTTGAGGTCTAAACCTCCTTTTACCGGTGCCAACATCAACAATAATGGCGAAGTTGAACCGGTAAGCTGCTGCATCACTTTATTGGTTTCGGCAAATGTAACACCGGCATTGGTAGAGTTGACTACATTGCAACGCACAAAAAAACCTTGTCCGCTGGCAATATAACGGTTTGCGCCGTTGCCATCGGTAACCGGAGAGCCTGATGTTGCGCTGCCTTTGGTGTAATATGAAAACTGTTTGTTTGACGGGTTGAACACATATACTTTGTTGTCGAGATCAGTACCGAAAGTTACTTGGTCCAAATCAATCGTTGCGGCGTAAGGGTTTCCGATCAAGTTAAAACCATCTGTTCCCTGGTCGCCCACTTTACCGCTTGTTCCGTACCAGTTGGTGCGCTGCAAATTGGATACCGGCGCATAGGAGGCGTTGTATCTGTAGTAATAAGCACTTTGAACGGAAGAACCCGGGCTTTCTTTAACGTAAGGGCTGCTTACCGTAAAGTTGTTGATGTTGTTTTGCGGCACGTTTACAGTAATATTGCCTTGGTTTAAAGTTCCGGTAAAAGCATAGGCATAATCATCGGGCGTTGGGAAAACAGGGCCGCGTAATTTTGTAGTGAGGTTAGTGCCGCGGCTACCGCGGTTAAAAAATAACAAGCCTGTGCCAACCGGGATGTTTTCTGTTAAAGAGTAAATGCCTTTGTATTCACTGTCTTTCACAGCGGTATTTGCAGCGAAAGGGTCGCCTTCGCGGTACATCCAAACCGAAGCATTGTTGGTGTTGGAAGCATCAAAACTACTTGCGCCGGGATTTGGCCCGGTAACGGGTGTGTAATTAATCAGTGGTGCAATGGTATAAAAACCGGCAGCCGTATTGATGGGAGAGGAGATAAGGCGGTAACCGCGGCCATAACTTCCGGTTACAAAACGTTGCACGTTTACGTTACCGGTAATGTTTGCGCTTCCGGTTAATGGTGCAACACTGGCGGTTCCGGTGGCGGTAGAAAATAAGGTTAGGTTTCCGTTGGCTTGCATTGTACAATTATCTGCAACCGTTAAAATGCCTGCAACTGTGGTTGCCCCGTTTATAGGACCTGTTTTGGCAGTGCCGGTAGCAGAAAGCATGTTTAAGTTTTTATAATTTAATGCACCAATTATTAATTGGTTGGCGCTTGGCCCGGAGCCGTTATAGGTCCAATCCCCAGTTACATTGTAACCTGTAGCTGTATTTAAATAATCATCGCCGATAGTTACAGGTATGCTACCCGAATTAATGGCTGTATTGCCCATAAACATTTTACCAATAGTAATGGAAGATATATTGGAATAATTAACCACAGTGTTAACACTGTAATTTAAACCAACCTGAAGCGCAAACGGCGAGGCAGAAGGCGCACTGAAAGTCTTGTCCAAACCCTGACAAATCAGGTTGAAAAAGGTTGTAGAAGCGGTTCCGCCTACGGTTTGTGTAGCCGTTGTATTGTTAAAAATAGTAGTTAAACCATTGCCGGTAATACCTGCGTTTAAAGCATTATTTGTCCAGTTGCCGCCGACAATCAGGGAAGATGTAGCACTACCATCAGCATTAATATCATAACCGATATTGGTGCAGTTGATAATGCCGCTTCCGGTATTTACATAGTTCCCGGTTGGCCCGTTAATATTGATATAAACATTGGAAGTTAGGGTAGAGGTGCCGTTTATAATAATTGCTGCGCCGTTATTTACGATGCCTTGCGCAAAAGAAAAGGCAGGTAAAAGAAGCATTATCCATAGAATAATTTGTAGTTCTGTACGGCTTGTTGATTTACCGGTTTTCATGTTTTTTAGGATAAGCAGATGAAATTGTTATTGCTGAAGTTTTTGAACAGCCTTCTTTAAATCATCAATTTCTTTCTGTTGCTCTTTAATTGCGTTAATTAAAACAGGCACCAGTTCTGCATAATTCATCCCCAGTTTCTCTTTTGTTTCATCGCCAACTACCACCTCCGGAACTATTTTTCTAACATCTTGGGCTATTAAACCTATTTTATGTTCTGCAGTTGGTTTTTCTTTCCAATTATAACCAACGGGTTGTAGGGCAAGTACTTCTTTTAGGCCATAATTTAGGTTTGTGATATTGGTTTTAAGCCTTCTGTCAGAAGTTTGGCTGACACCGTTTACAGTGTACACAGTTGTCCAGCGATTAGTTGTACTTACACCTAAACTATAAGTATTATCAATGGTAGGCGCAACTATGCCCGCAACAGTTAATTTATAACCAGGCGCATTTGTGCCAATGCCAACATTGCCACCACTGGCAATAGTCATACGGTTATTACTCGAAGTATAAAAGTCTAGCCCAAATTGGTCTGTTCCTGCATTGCGTTTTGAAGAAATCGTTTCACCACTGGCTGAACCTCCAAAATATAAACCCGGACCCAATAAACCCTGACCGCTGGTTCCTGTATTAGCACCAGCGGCATCAAGATAAATGGAATTGGCAGTATTAATGTTTCCGTTTACGTCTAACTTTTGAGAAGGTGCAGTAGTACCGATGCCCATATTCCCAGTTCCGTCAATGCGCATACGTTCTGTAGAACCTGTACCTCCTGTAAAAAACATTAAGTTTTTGTTCGCTGTCCCGTTGCCTATGGCAAAATCATTGCCTGTAGCATACAAATAAGCGGTACTTGCCCCGCCTATTACTCCCGTGCTGGTGTTTCCGCTTGAGTTGATACCCATATCTACATAATTTACAGCTTCAGTTGCTGTATTATTGCTGGCTACCACATCAGAACTGGCACCTGCGCCTGCATTGTTATTTTGGATGTTCAGTTGCAGATAATTATTCAGGTTGCCTTTTCCGCTAATAACATTAAAAGAAGAAGTTGTACCGGCATCTACCAAAAGCTGCTCTGGGTTTGTGCTGTTAAAAGCAGTACCGCCTATAGCAACATCACCTGTGCTGGCAACACGCATTTTTTCTGTGTTGTTAGTTTTTACCACAAAATCTTGAGCATCTGTCGTGCCGATAAAATTTGTTCCGGCTGTAGTTCCTGCATTACCTGCCAAACCCCAGCCCTGGCCTGCACCCGGACTTACCCAAACCGGTGGCGTGCCAGCCCCTGCCGATTGTAAAATATAACCCGCAGTACCGGCATTGTTATTAGGCATTAATGCACCGCTAAATTTTAAATTGCCTGTTACGTCCAGTTTTTCTGTAGGAGCATTATTGCCTATGCCTACTTTGCCGATCAAAAAAGCCGAATTACTGCCTGTGCCCGAAGCCCCAGTAACCAGTGTAGGCCCGCCGTTAACCACATCCGGTTGCCCAAACTGCCATTCAGTAGTGTTGCCGGTTACTTTCATATTTGTGGACCGTGTTTCGAAACGGATATTACTGCTTATGGGAGATGCAACAGCACCCGTGTTAAAAATAAAATCTACCAAATTGGCAGAACCGCCTGTTGTTTCAAACACCGCACCATTTTGGCCAGCCCTGTTTCTTAACCGCAAAGTAGATGGGCCGTACAAGTCGCCATCCTGCCGCATAACCAATTCTTTTGTAGATCTTAGTGTCCCGGAGTTTGCATCGCCGATCGTAATATCTCCCGTAGTGCCGGTTGTAGTACTTGCTCCATTTACAATCCGCATCCGCTCTACGTTGTTAGCTTTAAACACCATGTCTTGGGCATCAGTAGTACCGATAAAATTTGTACCGGCGGTTGTACCTGTATTGCCGGTTGTTGCCCAAGCCGAGCTGGCAGCAGGGCTAACCCATAAAGGAGAAGTTCCGGCTCCTGTTGACTGTAAAAAGTAACCGGCAGTACCGGCATTGTTATTAGGCATTAATGCACCGCTAAATTTTAGGTTGCCAGTTACGTCCAGTTTTTCTGTTGGAACATTGTTGCCTATACCTATATTTCCCCCGTTGTTGATACTCATGCGGTTAGCACCTGCGGTATAAAAGTCAATACCGTATTGGTTCGTTCCTGATGTACGTTTTGAAGAAATACTTTCACCCGAACCAATGCCTCCAAGTATTAATCCCGGTGATAGCGCGCCGGTATTTGTAATTGCGGCATCAATAAAAACTGAACCTTGGGATATAAGGGAAGTTGCTGCATTAATGCTTCCGTTTACATCTAATTTCTGAGAAGGTGTTGTAGTTCCTATGCCCACATTACCGTTACCGTCAATGCGCATCCTTTCATTACTACTTGCGCCGCCGCCCGTTAAAAAGCCCAGGCTTTTGCCCGCAGTACTGGTGCCTATAAAAAAGTTACCACCAACAGAACCACCAGCATTATAAAGGTAAGCATCGTTTGCAGCCCCATAAAATGCAGAAGTATTAGCACTGCTGTTGATGCCCATGTCCACATAATTTACGGATTCAGTACCATTATCTGCAGTGGCAACTACATCGGAACTTGCGGAAGTACCGGCATTATTATTCTGGATGTTCAGTTGTAAATAATTATTTAAGTTGCCTTTGCCGCTTATGACGTTAAAAGACGAAGTTGTACCGGCATCCACCAAAAGTTTCTCTGCATTAGCAGAAAATACAGGCGCACTACCGATAGCTGCGTTGCCCAAACTATCCAATAAAAACCGTTGGGCATTATTGGTACGAAAGCGTAGAGACTGATTGTCCGTTGTTCCTAAAAAATTAGTTTTATAGTTGATGCCTGTATTACCGGTAGTTGCCCAAGCTGAATTTGCAGTTTGCGTTCCGGTAGATAGTGCCGTCCATGCTACCCCGTTCCAATAATAATACCCCGGTGTAACGTTGTTAGGCGCAGTACCGGCCGTAGCGGTGTTATAAACCAAAAGCGAAATTGCCGGAGAGGTTATCGGCCCGGCAGCATTGGTTGCGGTAAGGGCAACACGCGGAACAAGCAAACCTTTGTTGCTATAACTCACATCTAAACCTGCGGAGGCATCGGGTGTAAAACCACTGGTTGCACTAATGCCTACGTTTTGTGCCAAGCCTTTTTCGGTTGCAAGCAAGCAGCACAGGCCTATAAAAGCTTTGGATATAAGTTTAAATGTTTTCATAAATCTAACTGATAGTTGGCTTTTACGAAAACTGCTTCTATAGGTTGTATTTTTAAAAATGCAAATCGGCTGGCTGGTTTAGGTTGATATTACTCCTTCGGTTAACCATGCTTCTTTTATCACCTAAAAGTTTAAATATCTTTAAAACCTGCTTTTTAAAAAGAAGCATGCCGCTCTCCCAAAAATAAAGCACTCGCCGGTTGATACTTAATTTATGCCGGTAAAAGAAGTATTTGCCAATAACTTATTATCGTTTTTGCTGGCTTTGCAAAGCCCATTTTTCAATGATATTGACCAGGCTGTCCAGCCTTACCGGTTTACTCATGTAGTCGTCCATACCAGCTTTTAAACATTCTTCGCGGTCGCCTTGTAGTGTATTTGCCGTCATGGCGATGATGATTGGCTGTTCGGACAGGCAAACCCGAATCATCCTTGTAGCTTCCAGGCCGTCCATTTCCGGCATTTGTACATCCATCAAAATTAAATCAAAGTTTTTATGGCTTACCACTTCCAAAACGTCTTTTCCGTTTTCAGAAACCTGCGGATTGTAACCTAATTTGTTCAACACTTTGGTTACCAGTTTCTGGTTCATCCTGTCGTCTTCTGCAATTAAAATATTCAACGGGTATTGTTCGGCAAAATCTACCGAAAGTTTTTGTTTGGCATACTGGTCTTTGCCTGCACCATCTTTGCCTTTTTGCCACAACAAACTCAAAGTCTGGCCGATGATGTTATGGTGTTTCAATGGTTTTTCAACTACAGCATTAAAAAGGGCTGCATGGTCTTTATACTTTTCATTGCCGGTTTTGTTCATCAAAAGGATAGGCAAATCCGGGTGGTTTTGTTTAACGGCCCGGGCAAGTTCAACCCCGTCCATTTCCGGCATTTGCATGTCAATCAATGCTAAATCAAAACCAGTCTCCTGTGTTAAAATTTGCAATGCCTGTTTGCCCGAGTTGGCTACAAAAGGAACAAGTTTCCACCTTACTAATTGGTTTTTGAAGATATTGCTGAGGGTTAAATTATCATCTGCTATCAATATTTTTTTACCGGCCAGTTTTGCCATTTCTGCCTGTGTGTTTGCCCGCAAATTTTGCTTGCCGAAATTGGTTAAGATGCTGAACTTAAAGATGTTTCCTTTTTTCTCCCGGCTTTCAATAGTTAGCGATCCGCCCATCAAACCAATTAGTTTTTTGCAAATGGCCAACGTTTTACTGCCCGAATTTTGGTTGCCTTCTGCTGTATCTGATTGCAGGCTTTTTACGATTGCAGCTAATTTTTCCGAGGAAAAACCGGCACTGGTGTCCCTAATCTCAAAAGCTAATTTTGCCTGGTTCTCTCCAACCAGTTCAATCAAATTTACAGCTATCAAAACCTCTCCTTCGGTAGTAAACCGCAGTGCATATTCGGTCAGGTTTACCAATATTTGCCGCAGGCAAAAGGCATCGCCGATTAGCTGGACAGGGACATCAGGGCTAATAGAATAGATCAGTTCGATGTCTGTTTGTGCTAATTTCGGCGCAAAAACATCAAAAACTTCTTCAATATTGTTGCGCAGGTCAAATTCTTTGGCTTCCAGTTCCCGGCCCGATTCCACTTTTGAAAACTCCAAAATATCGTTCATCAATATTTCATTGATGATAGACAACAGGTTTTCGCCCGAATACAAAATGTTGGCCGCAAATTCCTGCTGTTCCTGGTTCAGCACAGATTCGTTGAGCAAAGAAGCCATGCCCATAATGGTGTTCATGGGCGTGCGGATATTATGGCTGATCTTGGCAATCAAAGCACTTTTGTTCCGGTTGGCCAAAGCAGCATCTTCGCTTGCTTTTTGTGCATTGGCTTTTGCATAAGTAAGCAGTTCGCTCCGTTCAAGCAGTTTCCGTTCAAGGTCGGCATTTTTATGTAGCAGAGCGTTCATTTTTAAATAATGCAAAATGTACCCGCCAGCCAGCAACACCAATAAAACTATCAAATTAAACCACCAGGTAAACCATATTGCCATGAGCAATAGTGTTTTGATAGCGGGCAGAAAGAAGCAAAGTGTAAACATAATTTTAATTGGTTATGCTTGTAATAGTTAAATGTGTTTAGTTAAATTGGCCGATACTGTTTTTAGCACTGTTTTTTTGCCATTCGTAGTTAAGGCCCAATACAAAATAGCGTTCGCTGCTTTCGGGCCTGAAAATGTAAAGCGGGAAGGCCCAGTTTTTATAACTGGCTTTTATCAAAAAACCTTTTTCAATTGCACCGTTTAACTGGTATAATTTGGTTTGCTGTAAAGACACGCCGGTTGCAAATTTTTCGGAGAGTTTGTAGGTAAGGTCAGACCAACTGTAGATAAAGTTGTTGCTGCGCTGCTGTACCGAAAACGTATATTGCGACTGTGTATTGAAATAAAAATTACGGTAGTCTATTTCTAAATTTATACCGACAGAACCGCCGTTCATCCGCCCTAAAACCACACCGGCAATAGGGTTGGCCACATAAGAAAACGCAGCTTTTCTTTCAAAACTTCTGCCTGCATACAATGATAGTGTGTTCAATGCTTCATAATTATAACGCCCTTCGGCATACCAGTTTTTGCTGCTTTGGAAATAAGCAACCGGAACAAACGTAAATTCCCTATAAGTGCCCATGTAATAATATTGCTCCAGGCCGGCGTGTTGCGCAATTACGCTATGCCACAACCCGCATAGGATCATTATTGGCAACAGTCCTTTTTTCATTTTCAATAATAATTGATTCTGCTGTTCCCAACTTCTCGAGCAGGTGTATGTCTTTCAAATACGGGTTCCAATGAAAAATAAGCTCATCAATAGGGTGCCAAAGCAAAACCCAGGCAAAAATGTCTAAACTGTTAATTAAGCCTGTATGTAAGGTTTGGCTTTGCTTAAAAAGCAATGGTAAAAAGCCCTGGCAAATGATGGCCACAACTATGCCTACGGCCAGCAAAATCCAGTTGCGCTGTTTAAACCGTACAAATTCTTTCATCCTTTCCGTTTTACGGTCAGAAAAGTGGCGGTGTACAGCATACATAAGCGGTTCGGCATATTGCTTATCGTTTTCGTTGGTACATTTAAACTTGTAAAATATCACATCGTACCTTTTTGCTGTTGCTACTGTATCCAAAATATACCGTTCAAACTGATGGCTCAACTGCCGTTTGTATATGGGTGCCGGGTCGTGTTTGTTAAAGTAACCGTCAATCACTTGCTGGTCCAGAGTCATAAAAACATTTATGCTTTTTGAATGAAATTTGCTCATCGAATGTATAACTGATTTTCAGCCAACTGGCGCTATGGTTAATCAATCACCTGTGTACGGTGCCGGGGAAGCATTGGTTATTGATTATTCAATAATCTCAAAAACAAGGAGTAGAAGTTTAATTGCCTTAGCTTTTAGGCTGTGGATTTAAGAAAAAAATGCTTGGTTTTAGCCAAAATTAACGGCAATAACACTAATTTTTATGCCATAAAAGAAGCATCAAAACCGGACAGAGAAGATTTACCCTCCCTACTTTTTAATGAATTTTATTTTTTGGATGGAGTTTCCGGTGGCAGTGTCCAGCAATTCGGCTACATAAACACCAGGCTGCAATTGGGAAACATTGTGTTTAAACCCAGATAAGTTTTGGTAAAGGGAGGAGTGTATCTTAACGCCCGTGTTGTTATAAATGCTGAGCCGGATATTGCCCATGCTTCTTTTACCGATCAAAAAATTGATTTCGTTGATGGCCGGGTTTGGGTAAAGTAGCACAGTAACAGGTTCTGTTATAATTGGCTGCTTGATAACAACCGGCAAATTAGCAACAGCTTTTTTAAAATAAACCGTAAACCGGTTGCTGCCATAAGTTGCCGCTAAATTTTTATTGATAAAAAAAGCATATTCAGGTTTCAAGTGTAAATCAACAGAATCTTTAGTGTAATTGTCTTTGAGAAAAATAGGTTCGTTTTTAAAACGGGTGGCGTAATCAACCAGCTTTATTTTGTATTGCCCACTCGCCGTAGCATCAATAGCAATTGGTATAAAACTAACTTTTTCCGGAATGGGCAAAGCATTTACCGCCAATGGTTTCTGCTCCGTTTTGCTTAAAGCCGAAAAAGAAACGGCGGCATTTGCGCTGGTTAAATCGTCTACATCTTCTTCCGCGCGGTAACCTTCCTGCTGGCCGTCTTTGAAGGTTAGTAAAATATCGTCGTAGTTTACGCTGTCTTTTTCTAATTTCAACCTTAAAAAATCTAAAGCCAAAGGTGTTTTTCCACCTAAAACTATAGGATTGGAAGTATCGGTTGCTTTGGCGGCTTCGGTAAAAGTTAAGGTTGGGTTTGCCGCATTTGCTTTCACAAAAAAACCCTGACCCGAAGCAATATAACGCGTGGCATTACCTGTGGAAGTTCCGCCTTTAGTATATGTTCCGTAGTTTTTGGTAACCGGATCGAGAATGTAAATGGTTGGGTTGAGGTTGGAAGTTGCAATTGCCGAACCGCTTCCACCGGATTGTTCCCAATCAATCGAAGAAGGATACGGATTGCCAACCTGGTTAAAACCATCGTTTGCCTCAGCTTTGTTGGTAAAAGATAAAAAACCGGTTGCGGCACCAAAAGGCGCAGTTGCTGTAATATTTCCCTGGTTTAACAAACCTTTATAAGTGATAGTTACATCTTCGGGAACGGGAAAAGGTGCGCTGGTTTTATTGCTGACGTTGTTAAACCTATCGCCGCGGAAAAACAGAAGAAAGCCGTTGCCGGGAGTCAAAAAATCCTGCGTGGTAACCGAATGATTTCTGCTGATGCTACTGATCGGTACAAAATCCTGTAAAGCGTTTGTAGCTGCAGTTTCGTTATACTTCCAAATCGTTGGCCCGTTTGCCGGTGAAGCATCAAAACCATTACTCGTTCCGCCTGCCCCGGTTATCAAAATTTGATCCTGAACACGGCTGAAATAGTATCGCCGCAAACTTGGATTAACATTTGGCACCTGATAAACCGGCGAAGAAAGCAATCGGTAACTCCGTCTCGAACTTACACCACCTTTGATAAACCGCTGAACCAAAACAGAATCGGTAATGGAAGAAGCGCCTAAATTATTAACGCGTGCCGTTCCGGCTTCGGTAGAAACCAGCGTTAAATTACTTGCTGAGTTTAAAATGTTAGCAGAAGTGCCGCCGTTTAAATCCACCAAATTATTAACTTCTAAAGGCGTCCCCAAAGTAATTGTACCGTTACGAACTTGCATATAAGTTTTTAAGGACCGGCTTGCGGCATCGGTTTGGTTAAAATAAATTGTAGCGTTACTGCTTGCAATTTCATTACCGACAATTAAGTTGGCCAACGTAGAACCGGTTAAATTCCCGCCAGCATTCATCGAAATTGTGCCAGTCAGTTTTAAAGTCCCGCTGCCGATGTTAAAAGTCCCGTTGGTAAGCGTGCAGGTATTTCTCACTTGAAGCAAGCCGCCATCCAATAAATTGACCGAGCCTGATGCTTTGTTTACCACTAAATTATGGATCACGTTTTCGCCAGAAATCTGAGAAAAGCGCAGGTTGACAACAGGCGCGGTTCCGTTTAAAGTTAAATCGGTAAACTGGTAAGCATTGGTTGCAGGTTGCTGCGCCAAGTAGCCATCGCCAATAATCGTTCCGGCAGAAGTACTTATACCAACCGTAAAAGTTTGGTTTCCGTTGGCTGATTTTCCAATAGGCAAGTACAATTTGCACTGGTTTTGCAGGGACAGGGTTTGATTAATGGCGATGGTGCTATCAATAGTTGCGCCGTTTGGCCGCGTAACGGTAAAATTCCTGAAACCGGAACCGCCGGAATTAAAAAGAATTGCGTTTCCTGTACCGCTGATCTGTATATCGCTGCTGGTGCTGCCGGTAATTTTACCGCTTCCCGAAAGGTTATTTTTAATATCAAGCAAATTGTTGGTGTAAACCTGTAACTCATTGCCGTATAAAATATTGATGTTTCCTAAAATATTAATGGTGTTTGTTGGAGATGAAGTTGCCGTAGCTGCAAACCGCAGATAGGAACTATTCGTTTTATCTACCGTTATGTTTCCGTAAAAGATACTTGAAGACAGGCTAGCCGCAGTAATATTTTCAGGCCCGGAAAACACGAAAGTAAAACCGGCATTTTTGTTTGCCGCATTTAAAGAGCCGGTGCCAACAGTTATACTTCTGTTAATTGCGAGCGAGATGTTACCGGCAATTTCTAACGCAAAATTCCCAATAAATAACTGCGCTAAATTCCAGCTTCCTGTTCCCGACCAGGTACTGTTTCCAGTCAACGTTAAGCCCGAACCCTGCGTGCTGCTTAGCCAAAAATTAATTGTGCCGTTGTTAACAATGTTGCCTTTGATATAAAAACGGATATTGCCTGCCGTGGCACCAGTTTGTAAAGTGCTGCCGGATGAAACCGTTAAACTTAAAATACCGGTTGAAGTATTTGCCGCATCCATGGTAACTGTTGCATTTGCCGCAATTACCACATCATCAGTTGATCTTGGAACTATGCCGCCAATCCAGGTTGTGCCAACGTTCCAATCGCCACCTAAACTTGTTGAAGTAATGGCAGCAGCATCAGCATAAAAAATAGGGCATAAAAGAAGCATGGCAAAGCAAACTGCTTTCCGGCTGCTGATAATATTAAATAATATTTTTTGCGATAAGTTCAAAATGCTTTATGTCAGAAAGAAAAACCTTCTGCCATAAAGATATTTATTATTTATACTTTTAAAAATATTTTTTAACTATTAAGTAAATAATAATTAAAAAAGCAATTATAGAAGCTGCTTTGGCCAAATAATCACCGTGTTTTACATAAAAAGTAAGGTCGCTGTTTAGGTTGATGTCTTGCTTAATAGCTGTTTGTGTCCACCATTTAGTTTGTTTTACAACGTCGCCGCGTTGGTTAATAAAAGCAGATAAACCGGTGTTGCCAGACTGGCAAACCCAACGCCGTGTTTCAATTGCCCTTAATTTGGCATAATCCAAATGCTGGTCTTTGCCCGAAGTATTTTCCCACCAGCCATCATTGGTAATGATCGCGATAAACTGTGCTCCTTTTAGCACGTATTTTCCTACATATTCGCCATAAATGGATTCATAACAAATAACCGGCGCAGCACCAATTCCGCTTTGCGAATAAAAAACCGACGGTTCGTCCTGTTTGCCATAACTGCCCGTGCTTCCGCCCAAATGCGCAAAAACTGGTTTCAAAAAGGATAATGCAGAACCAAAAGGCATTTGCTCTACGCCCGGAACTAATTTTGATTTATGGTAAAACTGAACCCTGGCCGAGTTTTCAATATTTACGGCTGCATCAAAATGATCTACAAATACATTATACCCGGGGATTTGCTCGGATGAAGGCGTTGGGTCATGACTGTAATATTTGTAAGATTCGATCCCCGTTAACACATTTGCATTTTTGTAGGGATAAAGGAAGCGTTGCACCTGCAAATAATAATTGCTGCTTCTGATTTGATCTTCATCAACGCCTTTTTCATCAAAAATTGCAGTTTCCGGCCAGATAAAAAACTCGGTGTTTGGCTGCGCAACTTTTTTAGAAAGTGTAATTAAAGTATTGATTTGATCTGAAGTCGATATTGTTCCCACTTTTTCATAAGGATCAATATTGGGCTGCACCACTACAATGTTTGACGGATCATCCTGTTCTTCGTAATTGAAATAAGTAAACAAAGAAAAACTTAAAGGAAGCAAAACTGCCAGCACAGTTGCCGCAACCAAACGTTGCCGATGCTTCTTTTGCCCCTGTTTTTTCAGGTTGATACAGATCAGGAAAATCAGGATATTGACCAGCCAAATCCAAATCGTGCCGCCGTAAACGCCCGTGTATTCGTACCACTGAACCCAACTATGGCTGATGGCAAAACCGTTTCCCAAAGTCATCCAGGGGAAAGCCAAATCCCAGCTTTGGTGCAAATATTCATAACCAATCCAAAAGCAAACTAAACCCGCTAAACTCCAACCAAGCGGCGCAACTTTTCGCAAACGATAATACAACCAGCAAGCCGTACTCATCAGTAGCGGGCCAAGCGAGTAGGGGATGAGCGAAATCGGAATGGCAACCAGCGCGCCAATGGTTTTGATGGAATTATAAACCCAATAAACGGAAAGCGTGTTCCAGATAAAAAAGCCCAAAAAGCTCATCCAGAAAATCAGGAAACCTTTTCTGTTGGAATTGGATTGCATAATTTCTTCCAGTAAAAGAAGCATCGGTACCAAGCCTACAAACAATAAAAATGCGGTATAAGGCGTTGGCGGCCAGGCAATCCATAGTAATAGGCCGGAAAGTATGGCGAGGAAGATTTTGTTTTTCATTGAGGGGTGAGGTATTGGCAATCAGGTATCAGCTTTCGGCGAGGGTGCAGTAACTATGAACTATTATCTATAAACCACTAACCACAATCACAAATTCGCCTTTTACTGTATGCGTTTCATAATAAGTTTTAACTTCTGTTAACGTTCCGCGAACGGTTTCTTCAAATAATTTGGTTAACTCGCGTGAAACGGAAACTTGTCGGTCTGCACCAAAATGCGTAATCATTTCATCCAGCGTTTTTAATAAACGGTGCGGCGATTCGTAAAAAATCATCGTCCGTTCTTCTTCTGCCAAACTTAAATAACGCGTTTGCCGTCCTTTTTTTACCGGTAAAAATCCTTCAAAAATAAAACGGTCATTCGGCAAACCGGAATTAACCAATGCCGGAACAAAAGCGGTTGCGCCGGGCAAACACTCAACCGGAAAATTATTTTTTAAAGCTTCTCTAACCAGGTAAAATCCCGGATCAGAGATGGCAGGCGTTCCGGCATCAGAAATCAATGCAATTTGCTTTCCTTCACCTAAAAACTTAATAATTTCCTGAGTAGATTGATGTTCGTTATGCTGATGATGGGAGAAAACTTTTCCGGTAATGCCAAAATGTTTAAGCATCGGAGCCGAATTGCGCGTATCTTCTGCCAAAATTAAATCAACTTCTTTTAAGATGCGGATGGCGCGGAAAGTCATGTCTTCCAAATTGCCAATTGGTGTTGGTACGAGGTAAAGTTTGCCTTCCATTTGTTTGGTTGCGTGTTGTCGGTTTTGAGTTGTTGGTTCTGGTTTAATTGGGATGCTGTTTTTATCCACCTAAAATTGGCAACCCGCAACACAAAACCCACAACTCATTCTATCTTTGCCAAAAAATTAAAATAATGCTGCAAGTTAGTTATATCCGCGAAAACAGGGAAAAGGTTTTGGAACGTTTGGCCGTGCGAAATTTTAAACAGCCGCAATTGGTTGATGAAATTTTGGCGCTGGATGAAAAACGCCGTTCAACACAAACTAAACTGGAACAAGTTTCCGCAGAAGCAAATTCCGCAGCAAAAAAAATTGGCGAACTGATGCGCAGCGGCAAAAAAGAAGAAGCCGAAGCGGTTAAAAATCAAACCACAACTTGGAAAAACGACATCAAAACTTTTGGTGAGGAGTTAGCTGCGCTGGAAAACGAACAGCAGCAAAAGCTTTTTTTACTGCCTAATTTACCGCATCAATCTGTACCAAAAGGAAGCACGGCCGAAGAAAATGAAGTGGTTTTAGAAAACGGCGAAAAACCGCAATTGCCTGAAAATGCCTTGCCGCATTGGGAACTTGCTGCAAAATATAATTTGATTGATTTTGAACTGGGCGTAAAAATTACCGGTGCCGGTTTCCCGGTTTATAAAGGCAAAGGCGCGAAACTGCAACGTGCGCTGATTGCTTTTTTTCTGGACGAAGCTGAAAAAGCGGGTTACGATGAACGCCTATTGCCTTTGCTGGTGAACGAAGCATCAGGTTTTGGAACCGGGCAATTGCCTGATAAAGAAGGACAAATGTATTTTGTGGGCGAAGATAACCTGTTTTTGATCCCAACTGCCGAAGTTCCGATGACCAATTTGTACCGCGATGTGATTTTGAAAGAAGAAGAATTGCCGGTTAAAAATTGCGGTTATACGCCATGTTTTCGCCGTGAAGCAGGTTCTTATGGCGCGCACGTGCGTGGCTTAAATCGTTTGCACCAGTTTGATAAAGTGGAAATTGTACAGGTTGCACATCCCGAAAAATCTTATGAAATTTTGGAGGAAATGAGTTTGCATGTACAATCCCTCTTGCAAAAATTGGGTTTGCCTTACCGCGTTTTGCGTTTGTGCGGCGGTGATATGGGTTTTACCGCTGCCTTAACTTACGATATGGAAACCTGGAGCGCCGCGCAACAACGCTGGCTGGAAGTTTCTTCGGTTTCTAACGTAGAAACTTTTCAAAGTAACCGTTTAAAACTGCGTTTCCGCAACAGCGAAGGTAAAAACCAGTTGGCGCATACATTGAACGGAAGCGCTTTGGCTTTGCCGAGGATTGTAGCTACTTTATTGGAAAATAACCAGACCGAAAATGGCATTAAGATCCCGGAGGTTTTGGTGCCTTATACCAAGTTTGCGTATATTGACTGATGCTATTTTTATAGGGATAAAATTTATAGGGGTAAAAGAAGCATCAACCTAAAAATGCTTTAAGCTTTTCCTGGTTTGGGCTGCAATTATCTAAAACTATAAATTAGCAGCGGCGTTCATGGAAATGATCAGGTTAAGGCAAATAGATACTCAACTATCAACAAAAATTTAGGAACAACATGAAAAAATTTATTATAGCGGCCCTGTTTTTACTGCCTTTGCTGGCAAAAGCGCAAAGCGGGCCGTTTCATTATAAAGTAGAAGACCGGTATTTATATTATGGCAATGTGGTTGAAGTGGATACGACTCTTTCTGTTGCCGATTTGTATAAAGATGCCAAATTATTCCTCACAAAACTGGCTTTGATCAACACAAAGATAACTAAGGATGATGCGACTAATGGAGTTGTAATTGCTTCGGTTGAAGAACCGGCCACTTTTAAAACCCAAACCGGCGTTGGCACCGAAAAGATGACTTTGCGGTACAACATCAAGCTCGAACTTAAAAAAGGGCGTTACCGTTATACTTTTGATAACATCATTCTGGTTTATGATGACAAGGTTAAAGGCCAGGAACATACTTTGTACGATGTTGACAAAGGCAAAGGCGGCGGCCTGTTGGGAATCGGCCTTCGAAAACGTGTATTGACTGCTATGGACGATTTGTTTTTAAAGAAAATAGATGTGCTGACCAACACAATGAAAAAGAAATCGGATGATTTTTAGGGTGTCCATCTGTTGTTGATGTATTTGTCTTAAATACTTCTTTTATCGCTATAAATTCAGGCAACCTTACTTCACAATTTCAAAAACCGCCTGGATCTGGTAATTTAATTTGATCTTTTTAAAATCAATATCCGGTTCGGTAGCCGCATCGGCACTGCTGGTTTTCATTACCATGGCGCGGAAAACGGGTTGCTGCATTGGTTCGTTGTTGATTTCCTGGATGTCTATGGCACCACCTAATTTCTCGCCAATTCCACTTAATAAAAAAGTTGCTTTTGCCTGGGCTGCTTTTAGAGCTTTCAATTTCAATTCGTTTTTAAGTTGATCAATGCCCGAATAATCGTAGCCATCAATTCCGGTTGATTGGATTCCTTTATCGTCCACGGCATCTAAAATTTGGTTGATCTTGTTCAAATCTTTCAGCTTTAAACGGTATTGTTTGGAAGCCAAAAAGTCGGCGTTCTTTTTCTTTTCCGGCACATAATTGTATGACGATAAATTGTTGATGGTAAAATCAGCTTTGGCAATTCCGGCTGCGGTTACCGCTTTTTGCAACTGACTTTCCAGGGTTGAAATGCCCACTTTGTTTTTTCCGTTTAAATATTCTTTTAGGGAAATGCTGAAGTAAATAATATCAGGCGTAACTTCTGTTTCGGCATTTCCGGTTACGGTTATTTTTCGACGCAAATCAACGCTTTGGGAAAATGTAGTACAAGTTGTGGCCGATAAAAACAATATAAGTAATAGCTTTTTCATGTTGAACGATTTTATTGGATAGACGAAAGTTTATGGATTTGGTCGCAGCAAAATTGAGGTTTTTAACGAAATTTAATTTAAACGGCTGTTATTCAAATACAAAAAATAATAAAATAATTGTGGTTTGGATTTGATACTGTTTTTATGCCGGTAAAAGAAGCATGCTAATTTGTATTTAACGTTCTTTTTGCTTGAACAAAAAGAACCAAAAATTCAAGACAAAC
>NZ_CALMAT010000036.1 GCF_937859865.1 uncultured Mucilaginibacter sp. | reverse complement strand
ATCCAACAAAGCCCGTGTAACTTCTGCATTCCATTCGGCAACTACAATGCCGAAACGATAAAAAACAGCCGATGGTACAACCGTATGCGAAAAATCAGATAAATTTTTAAGTTGGGTAGCCATTAGTGTAGAATTAGATGTACCAATTTTTACCCGATAAAAGAAGCATCGGGAAAAAGAATGCGCATTTTATTTTTGTTCTGCTTCTGCCCGGGCAATGTATTTATCAATGCTGGCTGCATCGCTGCTTTCAGGGAAATCGGTTTTAATTTTACGATAAGTATCGGCCGCATCTTTAAAATTCTTTTGCGCTTCGTAAACCAAACCTAATTTCTTTAAGTACAAAGGAGAAACAAAGCTGTTGTTGCCTTTATCGGCTGCTTTTTTATAGTAAGTTGCCGCTTTATCAAAATCTTTCAATTCTACATAAGCATCGCCGGTATCGCCCAAAGCTTGTGCAGCAATAATCAAATCATCGCCGCGGTAATTGGTAAAATTATCAATGGCTTTTTTGTATTCGCCTTTGTTTAAATAAGCAACGCCCAGGTAATAAAAAGCCAGGTTGGCCGCTTTGGTATTGCTGTATTCGTCAATAATCTTCGCAAATCCCGGGTAACCGGCATCGCCGTTGATGGCTTTGTCCCATTGTTTTTTGTCCCAATAATCCTGCGCCACATACATTTGGTTGGAAGCTTCCGTTTCGCGCGGGGCGAGGTAAAATTTTTGGTAAGCGAAATAAATGATGATTAAAGCGATCACTGCCGAGCTGATAAAAAGTAAGCTCTTCTGGTTTTCGCGCACAAAATTTCCGGTTTGCGCCAAAGGTTTTGGTTCCGCAGCAGGTTTAACTTCCGTAACAACTTTAGTATTTGGTTGATTAATTGACATTTGTATCCAAAAATTTAGTGTGCAAAAATACAGTTTTAACCATCTTTAGCAATACCTATTTCAATCAATTTAAAACAGTTTTTTATGGATTGTTGTTACGGCCGAAGCGCAGGATTGCTAACTTTGAAGCCCAAACATGCACTTAACACAGCTTTCCCTGCTTAACTTTAAAAATTATACTGAGGCCGATCTCAATTTTCGGCCCAGCGTAACGGTTTTTGCAGGCGATAACGGCGCCGGGAAAACCAATTTGCTGGATGCCATCCATTACCTTTCGTTGTGCAAAAGTTACTTCAACCCAATTGATAGTCAGCAAATTTTGCAGGGCGCTGATTTTTTTATGGTAAACGGCGTATTCCTTAAAGAAGATCAAAAAGATTCCGTTTCCTGCGTTGTAAAACGCAACCAGAAAAAGCAGTTCAAGCGCAATAAAAAGGAATACCAGCGGCTGGCTGATCACATCGGTTTGTTTCCGTTGGTGATGCTTTCTCCATACGATATCAACATTATTATGGAAGGCAGCGAGGAGCGGCGGAAGTTTATTGACAACGTCATTTCGCAAACCGATCATCAGTACCTGGACGAATTGATTACGTACAACAAAACCTTAATCAACCGAAACCTGCTGTTAAAAGGCATTGCCGAAACCGGAAAGTATGACCCGGCTTTGTTGGAAGTTTTTGATGAACAATTGGTGGCTTCCGGCAAAATCATCTTCCAAAAAAGGAAAGCGTTTATGGAGGCTTTTACCGATATTTTTAACCAGCATTACCAATATTTAAGCGAAGATGCCGAGCGCGTAGAATTGCTTTACGAATCGCAATTGTTGCAGGATGATTTTGCGGCGATTTTAAAGAAATCAACCGAGCGCGACCGGGCTTTGGAACGAACCAGCGTTGGCATCCACAAAGATGATCTGCAGTTTTCCATCCATCAAATGCCAATGAAAAAGTTTGGTTCGCAAGGCCAGCAAAAATCGTTTTTGGTGGCTTTAAAACTGGCGCAGTACAGCTTTTTATACCAGCAAAAAGGCTTTAAACCGTTGCTTTTGTTAGATGACATTTTTGATAAGTTGGACGAAAAGCGCATCCACAAACTGATGCAAATGGTTTCTGATAATCATTTCGGCCAGGTTTTTATCACCGATACCAACGCCGAACGGATGCAGCAAATTTTTGACCGGATTGGCGTGGAAGTAACTATTTTTAACGTGCACAAAGGACAAGTAAATGGGCCGAACCAACGATAAAACGGTAAAAGAAGCTTTGGGCCTGATGCTAAAAGTTTACAAAATCAAGCGCAAGTTTGATGAAACCGCCGTGATTGCACATTGGGCAGATTTGGTTGGAAAACCTGCCGCCAACCGCACCAAAGAACTTTTTATCTTAAACCGAAAGTTGTTTATACGGATGGATTCTTCCGTTATTAAAAATGAACTGGTACGGATGCGCCTGGAAATTATCGGAAAAATAAACGAACAGGCCGAAACAGAACTAATTACAGAGATTATTTTGTTGTGAAGATTTTATGCCGGTAAAAGAAGCATCACGAAAATTGCAATGCTTCTTTTATGCCTGTTAATTTGGTGAGGTTTTGTCATCCTGATGATAGGAGGAATCTTCTTCAAAGCGATGTCAAAAAAAGTTGAAATAAGATTTCTCCCTTCGGATCGAAATGCCAGCGAATGCTTCTTTTACCGCCTATTTTTAAGCGTAAATCTCTTTTCGTGCCGCTGCTAACGTATTTTTTAACAACCCGATAATCGTCATTAAACCCACACCACCCGGAACAGGCGTAATCCAGGAAGCTTTTGGCGCCACGTTTTCAAAATCAACATCGCCGTACAATTTATAGCCGGATTTGGTTTGGGTCGAAGTTTCGCGGTTCATGCCCACATCAATCACGATCACGCCATTTTTCACCATATCCGCTGTAATAAAATTCTTTTTACCGATGGCAACGATCAGGATATCAGCTTCCAAAGTATATTTTTTAATATCTGGCGTACGGCTGTGGGAAATGGTAACCGTGCAATTTCCCGGGTGTGCATTGCGCGACATCAACACACTCATTGGCGAACCTACAATCGTGCTTCTTCCTACAACCACACAATGCATTCCTGCCGTTTCTATGCCGTAAGCTTTCAGCAATAAAGTAATCCCGTAAGGCGTTGCCGGAACAAAAGAAGGCAAGTTGCGCAGCATTCTGCCCAAATTAACCGGATGAAAACCGTCCACATCTTTCCGAAAATCAATCATATCAGTTACTTTATCAGGGTTGATATGTTTTGGAAGCGGGAGTTGAACAATAATTCCGTCAATTCCATCATCGGCATTTAGTTCGGCCACTTTTTCCAGCAGTTCTTCTTCGCTCACGTCATCTTCATAACGAACCAACGAAGATTGAAAACCAACTTTTTCGCAGTTGCGCATTTTGCTGGCCACGTAAGTTTCGCTGCCGCCATCATGCCCTACTAAAACCGCTACCAAATGTGGTTTGCGGCCAATTTGCGTCAACAGTTCGGCTGCTTCTTCAGCAATTTCAAGTTTTAGTTTTTCGGAGATAAGTTTGCCGTCGAGGATTTGCATTTTGAGGAGTATTTAGTATCGAATAGCAAGTATCAAGACAAAAATCTAACAACGCATGATCAATACTTCTTTTATCAATGTAAATTTCGGTAACTTGTATTGGTCTTGATACTTACGACTGAATACTTGCTACTTGATACTTCTTTTATCAATCTAATTTCAAAACCGCCATAAACGCCGATTGCGGAATTTCTACATTACCAACCTGGCGCATCCGTTTTTTACCCTTTTTCTGTTTTTCCAGCAACTTACGTTTACGGGAGATATCACCGCCGTAACATTTTGCGGTTACATCTTTTCGCAACGCTTTTACGGTTTCGCGGGCGATAATTTTGGCACCGATAGAAGCCTGAACGATAATTTCAAACTGCTGGCGCGGGATCAATTCTTTCAGCTTTTCGCAAATCTTCTTGCCAAAATCATACGAATTGCTTCGGTGAATCAGGGAAGATAAAGCATCAACCGGTTCGCCGTTTAAGCGGATATCCAATCGCACCAAATCCGACTGACGGTAACCAATTTGTGTATAATCAAAAGAAGCATAACCTTTGGAAATCGTTTTCAGTTTATCGTAAAAATCAAATACAATTTCGCCCATCGGCAGCTCAAAAATCAGTTCTACGCGGTCGGAAGTAAGGTAAGATTGATTGACAATCGTTCCGCGTTTTTGGATGCAAAGCGACATTACCGGGCCAACAAACTCCGATTTAGTAATGATATTGGCTTTGATATAAGGTTCTTCCACAAAATCCAACTTGCTCGGATCAGGCAGATCGGAAGGATTGTGAACTTGCAATTCTTCGCCTTTTGTGGTAAAAGCTAAGTAAGAAACGTTAGGAACCGTTGTAATTACGGTCATGTCAAACTCGCGTTCCAGCCGTTCCTGAATAATTTCCATATGCAGCATACCGAGGAATCCGCAACGGAAACCAAAACCCAAAGCCGCAGAAGATTCCGGTTCAAAAACCAGCGAAGCATCATTTAACTGCAACTTGGCCATACTTTCGCGCAGCTCTTCAAACTCATCCGTATCAACCGGATAAATGCCGGCAAAAACCATTGGTTTTACTTCTTCAAAACCTTGTATTCCGGTTGCGCACGGCCGGTCAACGGTGGTAATCGTATCGCCAACTTTAACTTCGCGTGCTTCTTTTATGCCCGAAATTATGTAACCTACATCGCCGGTTTTAATCACCGCTTTGGGCAATTGGTTCAACTTCAACGTACCAACTTCATCTGCAAAATATTGCTTTTCGGTTGCCACGAATTTTACTTTATCACCTTTTTTGATCTCGCCATTCACTACTTTAAAATAAGCAATGATGCCGCGGAAAGAATTGAAAACCGAATCAAAAATCAACGCCTGCAACGGTGCATCCGGATCGCCAACCGGCGGCGGCACGCGTTTTACAATCGCTTCCAAAATCTCGTGCACGCCCAAACCCGTTTTGCCGGATGCCGCCAAAATATCTTCGCGTTTGCAGCCAATCAAATCAACAATTTGGTCTTTCACTTCCTCGGGCATGGCACCGGGCAAATCCATTTTGTTGAGCACCGGGATAATTTCCAAATCATTTTCCAACGCCAAATACAAGTTAGAAATGGTTTGTGCCTGGATGCCTTGCGACGCGTCCACAATTAGCAGCGCACCCTCGCAGGCAGCGATGGAACGGGAAACTTCATACGAAAAATCAACGTGGCCGGGCGTGTCAATCAGGTTTAAAACGTAGGGCTGGCCGTCCAAAATATAATCCATTTGAATGGCATGACTTTTTATGGTGATGCCGCGTTCGCGTTCCAAATCCATATCGTCAAGCAGTTGCGCCTGCGATTCGCGTTGCGTAATGGTGTGCGTATATTCGAGCAAACGGTCGGCCAGCGTACTTTTGCCGTGGTCAATGTGTGCAATAATGCAAAAATTGCGGATGTGCTTCATTTGAACCGCAAAAATAGCGTTTTAAAGGCACAATTGTTGGGTATAATTTTGGCGGAATTTAACACAGGACAATGAAAAGTTTTACAGCAGAATTTAGGGCAGAACTGGAACAGATTTTACACCAAAAATTAGGCGGTAAAAGCAGCATCCACGAAATTGTGGAAGTTACGGGCGGCAGCATCAACGAAGTTTATCGACTGCAAACGGCTGCTGGCTTTTTTATTTTAAAGCTGAACAGCGCCCAGCAATTTCCAACAATGTTTGAACAGGAAGCCGAAGGTTTGGAAGCCATTCGCAAAACAAAAACAGTTGCCGTGCCGGAGGTAATTGCAAGCGGACATATTGGCTACCAAAGTTTTTTACTGTTAGAATACATAGAAACCGGAAGCAAAACGCCGACAGCCATGCAATTATTAGGTTCGCAATTGGCGCAAATGCATCAAAACACTGCGCCTGATTTTGGTTTTGAAAACGATAATTACATGGGTTCGTTGCCGCAATCCAACAAAAAACACGAAAGCTGGCAATCGTTTTTTGTAGAAGAACGCTTAAAACCGATGGTGAAGTTGGCTTTCGATGCTTCTTTTATAGACCAAAAATTGGTATCGGATTTTGAAAGTTTGTACCAAAAGCTGGGCGGGTTTTTTGAGGAAGAAAAACCCGCTTTAATCCACGGCGATTTGTGGGGCGGCAATTATTTAGTCGGCAGCGAAGGGAAACCTTATTTAATTGACCCGGCCGTAAGTTACGGTTTCCGTGAGTTTGATCTGGCGATGACGCATCTTTTCGGTGGTTTTAATGCTGATTTTTATCAGGCTTACCAGGAAGAATTTCCCTTGCAAAAAGGATGGCAGCAGCGTGTGGATTTGTGGAATTTGTATCCGTTGTTGCTGCATTTAAATTTATTTGGCACGGGCTATTTAGGGCAGGTAAAGAGTGGGTTGAAGAAGTTTATTTAATCTTCAAAATACAATTCTAAAGCTTCCTGCAAATTTGCTAAAGCTTCTTCTTTTGATTCACCAAAGCTGGAAACTTCAACGTTTAAACATTTGGCTACATAAAATTTATCTTCTTTCCAAACTATGTTTTCTAAGTCTACTGTTTTCATTGTTTTTTTATTTGAAGGTACTAAAATATTCCTAAACCTGCTGTATCCTCCTTCTTTCTTCAAAAGAAATAAATTCATCTTTTAAATCAATGCTAAATTTCTTATCATTGCTTGATGCAGCAAAACCCGCAACTCGAACTCGCCAATAACTT